>JAUYSB010000100.1 GCA_030696525.1 Hydrogenophaga sp.
ACCTCTGGCCCGTGCCCTGCTCGCTCAACCCGAAGTCAAGCCCGTGGGCCTGGGCGCGCGCAACTCGCTGCGCCTGGAAGCCGGCCTGTGCCTGTACGGCAACGACATCGACACCGTGACCACGCCAGTGGAAGCCGCGCTGAACTGGGCCATGCAGAAGGTGCGTCGCACGGGCGGCCCCCGCGCAGGCGGCTTCCCGGGCGCGACGCGGGTGCTGGCGCAGCTGGACGGCGCCGAGCCGCTGACCCGCAAACGTGTGGGCCTGGTGGCGCTGGAGCGTGTGCCGGTGCGCGAACACACCGAGCTGCAGAACCCGGCCGGCGAGACCATTGGCGAAGTCACCAGCGGCCTGCTCGGCCCCAGCGTGGACAAGCCCGTGGCCATGGGCTATGTGGGGGCAGAATATGCCGCCGTGGGCACCCGCGTGAACGCCATCGTGCGTGGCAAAGTGGTGCCCATGGAAGTGGCCGCCCTGCCCTTCCTGCCGCCCAACTACTTCCGCGGCTGAACCCTTTTCATTTTTCCCAACGGAGAACCCCAGATGACCAAGCAATACACCGAAGACCACGAATGGGTCGAAGCCGACGGCGGCATCGCCTTGGTGGGCATCACGCACCACGCGCAGGACGCGCTGGGCGACGTGGTGTTTGTCGACCTGCCCGAGGTGGGCAAAAGTTTTGCCCAGAAGGACGTGGCCGGTGTGGTCGAGTCGGTCAAGGCCGCCGCCGACGTCTACATGCCGCTCAGCGGCGAAATCATCGAAGTCAACGAAGCCCTGCGCGCCGACCCTTCGCTGGCCAACAGCGACCCGCTGGGCGCCGGCTGGTTCTTCAAGGTCAAGCTGTCGGATGCCGGCCAGCTGGCCGCGTTGATGAACGAAACCAGCTACGCCGACCTGGTGGCCAAGGGCTGACACAGAGCCGTGCGTGAGCGGCGTTGGCAACAGCAGCGCCGCTTGCAGACTGTTCTGGAGCCCCCCATGTTGAAGCCCACCACGCCCCCGCTCGAAGCCCTTGAAAACCCCAGCGAATTCATCGCCCGCCACATCGGCGTCAGCGACGAAGACGAGGCCATGATGTTGTCCGTCATCGGCGAGGCCTCGCGCCGCGCGCTGATCGAAAGCATCGTGCCACGCAGCATTGCGCGCAGCGTTGGCATGGATTTGCCACCGGCCATCACCGAAGCCGCCGCGCTGGCCGAGCTCAAGGCCATTGCGCAGCAGAACCAGGTCTTCAAGAGCTTCATCGGCCAGGGCTATTACGGCACCCACACGCCGGGCGTGATCCTGCGCAACATCCTGGAAAACCCCGCCTGGTACACCGCCTACACGCCCTACCAGGCCGAAATTTCGCAAGGCCGCATGGAGGCCCTGGTCAACTTCCAGACCATGGTGACCGACCTCACCGGCATGGCCATTGCCAATGCCTCCATGTTGGACGAAGCCACTGCGGCGGCCGAGGCCATGACGCTGGCCATGCGCACCGTCAAGAGCAAAAGCCGCGTGTTCGTGGTCTCGCGCGCCTGCCACCCGCAGACCGTCGAGGTGATCCAGACCCGCGCCAAGCCGCTGGGCATCGAGGTGGTGGTGCCGCCGAGCGCCGACGCGTTTGCGGCAGCCCTGAACGGCGAGCACTTTGCCGCGCTGGTGCAATACCCCTGCAGCACCGGCCTGGTGGAAGACCTCAGCGCGTATGCCGCGCAGAGCCACGCGCAGTCGGCCGCCTTCATCGTCGCCGCCGACCTGCTGGCGCTGACCCTGCTGAAAGCGCCGGGCGAGATGGGCGCCGACATTGTGGTGGGCACCACACAACGCTTTGGCATGCCCATGGGCGCGGGTGGCCCGCACGCCGCCTACATGGCCTGCCGCGATGAATTCAAACGCTCGCTGCCCGGCCGCCTGGTGGGCGTGAGCGTGGACGCCCACGGCAACACCGCCTACCGCCTGGCGCTGCAGACGCGCGAGCAACACATCCGCCGCGAAAAAGCCACCAGCAACATCTGCACCGCGCAGGTGCTGCCCGCCGTGATTGCCAGCATGTACGCCGTGTACCACGGCCCGCAGGGGTTGAAACGCATCGCCCAGCGCGTGGCGGCCTACACCGCCATCCTGGCGCGCGGCCTGCAGGACATGGGTCACACCCTGCGCAAGGAAATGGCCTTCGACACCCTCTGGGTGTTGACCAAGGACGCCACGGGCTCGCTCATGCAGCGCGCCCGCGACGCTGGCATGAACCTGCGCCAGGCCTGCGACCAGAGCATCGCCATCTCGCTGGACGAAACCACGACGCGTGAAGACGTTGCCGCACTGTGGCGCGTGTTCGCCACCCATGGTCAAGCCGTGCCCAGCTTCGACGCCTTCGAACAAGGCATTGAGCCGCTGATCCCGGCTGCGCTGCGCCGCAGCAGCCCCTACCTCACCCACCCGGTGTTCAACAGCCACCACTCCGAGACCGGCATGCTGCGCTACATCCGCGCACTGAGCGACAAGGACCTGGCGCTGGACCGCAGCATGATCCCGCTGGGCTCCTGCACCATGAAGCTCAATGCCACCAGCGAGATGATTCCCATCACCTGGCCGGAGTTTGCGGGCGTGCACCCCTTTGCCCCAGCCGAGCAGTTGCGCGGCTACCAGCAGCTCGACGAGCAGCTGCGCGCCTGGCTGTGCCAGGCCACCGGCTACGCCGGCATCAGCCTGCAGCCCAATGCCGGATCGCAAGGCGAATACGCCGGTCTGCTGGCCATACAGGCCTACCATGCGTCGCGCGGCGACAGCCACCGCAACATCTGCCTGATCCCCTCGTCGGCGCACGGCACCAACCCGGCCAGCGCGCAGATGGTGGGCCTGCAGGTGGTGGTCACCAGGTGCGACGTGAACGGCAACGTGGACATGGCCGACCTGAAGGCCAAGTGCGAGCCGCACAGCGCCAACCTCGCCGCCGTGCTGATCACCTACCCCAGCACCCACGGCGTGTTTGAAACCACGGTGAAAGAGCTGTGTGCGCTGGTGCACCAGCACGGCGGCCGCGTGTACGTGGACGGCGCCAACATGAACGCCCTGGTGGGCGTGGCCGCCCCGGGCGAATTTGGCGGCGACGTGAGCCACCTCAACCTGCACAAGACCTTCTGCATTCCGCACGGCGGTGGCGGCCCCGGCGTGGGCCCGGTGTGTGTGGTCGAGGACCTGGTGCCCTTCCTGCCAGGGCACGCCACCGGCGGCGTGAAAAGCGGCGTGGGCGCGGTGAGCGCAGCGCCCTTGGGCAACGCAGCCGTGCTGCCCATCAGCTGGATGTACATCCGCATGATGGGCGCCGACGGCCTGAAACACGCCACCGAAGCCGCCATCCTGAGCGCCAACTACATCAGCAAGCGCCTGGCCGACCACTACCCCACGCTGTACGCGAGCGAAAACGGTCACGTGGCGCACGAGTGCATCCTCGACCTGCGCGGCCTGAAGGAGACCAGCGGCGTGATGGCCGAGGACGTGGCCAAGCGCCTGATGGACTACGGCTTCCACGCGCCCACGCTGAGCTTTCCGGTGGCCAACACGCTGATGGTGGAACCGACCGAAAGCGAGACGCTGGAAGAGCTGGACCGCTTCATCGCCGCCATGATCGCCATCCGCGAGGAAATCCGCCGGGTGGAAAAAGGCGAGTGGCCACAGGACGACAACCCGCTCAAGAACGCACCGCACACCGCGGCCAGCGTGCTCAAGAGCGAGTGGGCCCACCCCTACCCGCGCGACTTGGCGGCGGCTGCCAAGGGCCATGCGGTCAACACCAAGTTCTGGCCGTCGGTGGGCCGGGTGGACAACGTCTACGGCGACCGCAACCTGTTCTGCAGCTGTGTGCCGGTGGGAGAACTCGCCACCGATTGATTTTTTCAGGCCCGCCAGGGCCAACGTCTGATCGGGAGAGACCGCGCATCCACCGGATGAAGCGGCGCCGTATTAGCAACCGCCCCGGAAACTCTCAGGCAAAAGGACCGATCAGACGCACCACACTCTGAAGAGCGGCCGGGATTCGTCACCCAGCCCACCGCAGGAGCAAGCCCGCCGCCTTGTAGGCCACGCGTCGGGTGAATCTCTCAGGTCACAAACAGAGGGGGCGTGTGCCGCGCATGGTGTGCGGCGCACTCCCATCCTCGACGTTTGGAGCCTGCAATCATGAAATCAATCGCTGTCATTGGCGGTGGCATCACCGGTGTCACCACGGCCTACGCGCTGGCCCAGCGCGGCTTTTCCGTCACCCTGTTCGAACGGCACCGCTACGCGGCCATGGAAACCTCGTTTGCCAACGGCGGCCAGCTCTCGGCCTCCAACGCCGAGGTCTGGAACCACACGTCCACCGTCCTCAAGGGCCTGAAGTGGATGCTCAAGAGCGACGCGCCGCTGCTGGTCAACCCCAAGCCCAGCTGGCACAAGCTGTCGTGGTTTGCCGAGTTCATCGCGCAGATTCCGCGCTACCGTGAAAACACCGTGGAGACGGCCCGCCTGGCCATTGCCGCGCGCGAACACCTGTTTGGCTGGGCCCAGGCCGAAGGCATTGACTTCGACCTGAAAAAGCAGGGCATCCTGCACATCTACCGCGACAAAAAAGGCTTTGACCACGCGGCGCAAGTCTCCACGCTGCTGGCCGAAGGGGGTCTGCCGCGCCGCGCCGTCACCCCCGACGAAATGCGCGCCATTGAGCCCACGCTGGCCGGCACCTACTACGGCGGCTTCT
>JAUYSB010000110.1 GCA_030696525.1 Hydrogenophaga sp.
TGGCCTGCGCAGTCGAAATCAGTGGACGAGATGCCTTGCACATCATGGGTGTTCAGCCGCACCACGCAGCGGTTGTAGTGCACCGACAGGTCGGGGTGGTGGTCCTGCGCGTTGGCGATGAAAGCCACGGCGTTCACAAACGAGATGGTTTCGTAGTAGTTGGCGAAGTGGTAAGTCTTCTCGATGGCGACGTCGGCCCCATCACCGGTCAGGCGCCAACCCTCGACCTTGGCAAGGTTTGCTACAACTTCTGTAGCTGTCAATGCACGACGGACGTGCGCTGACCAGTCTTTTTTCTTCAACATCGTGGAACTCATGGGTGTACAACCTTCAAGGGCTGCATGCGCGCCAGCCGTTCGGCTGCCGGCGGATGCGAATAGTAGAACTGCACGTAAACCGGGTCCGGTGTCAGTGTGGATGCGTTGTCTTCGTACAGCTTGAGCAGGGCAGACGCAAGGTCTGCACCGCTGGCCTGCGACGCCGCGTAGGCATCGGCCTGGAATTCATGCTTGCGCGACTGGCGCGAGAACACGGGAGATATGAACAGCGTGAACACGGGCGTTGCCAGCATGAACAGCAGCAGCGCCAGTGCATCGTTGGGCGCCGAAGCCAGCGCAGGATCAAACGAAATGTTGGGCCGCACGCCAAGGCCCGTGTAGAACCATACCTGCCCCGAAAGCCAGCCGAGCAGGGCAAACCCGGCAAGGCTGATTGCAAACATCATCACCACCCGTTGCACGATGTGGCGATGCTTGAAGTGACCCAGCTCGTGGGCCAGCACGGCCTCAACCTCGCCAGGAGAAAGCTGGCGCAGCAGCGTGTCATAGAACACCACCCGCTTGGCCGCACCAAAACCGGTGAAGTAGGCGTTGGCGTGTGCGCTGCGGCGGCTGCCGTCCATCACGAACAGGCCTTTGGCCGAGAAGCCGCAACGCTGCATGAGCGCCGTCACGCGGGCGCGCAGCGACTCGTCTTCCAGCGGCTGGAACTTGTTGAACAGGGGTGCGATGAAGGTCGGGTACACCACCATCAGCACCAGGTTGAAACCCATCCAGAAGCACCAGGCCCACAGCCACCAGAGTGACCCGGTCGCACCCATGAGCCACAGAATCAGGGCCGCGACCGGCAGGCCAATGGCCGCGCCCACCAGCAGGCCCTTGACGGCGTCTGCCAGCCAGAGTCGCCACGTCATGCGGTTGAAGCCGAAGCGTTCTTCGATCACGAAGGTCTGGTACAGCGAAAGCGGCAGATCGATCAGGCCGCTGATGACTGCAAATGCGGCCAGCAGCGCAAGTTGTTGGGCCATGCCACCGCCCAGTGCATCCAGCAGCATCTGGTTGAGTGCATCAAGGCCTCCCAGCAATGTCCACCCCAGGAGGACGGCGGCGCCCAGAGCCATTTCAATCAGCCCAAGACGCGTCTTGGTGACGGTGTAGTCAGCGGCCTTTTGATGGGCGGCCAGCGAAATGCGCGCCGCGAACGCTTCAGGCACGGCGCCGCGATGGGTTGCCACATGCCGGATCTGCCGCGAGGCCAGCCAAAAGCGGAGCAACAGGCCGGTAGCGAGGGCGATGGCAAAGGCCAGCGTCAGCGCCAGCGAGGGGGAAAACAGGTTTTCGGGGACGGGAGGTACAGACATGTGCGGCGAGTTTAGGCCATCAGCGACAATGCGCGCCATGTCAGAAACCCACAACCCTACCCCCGCCATGCTTGCCAAATCCGACCAAAACCTGGTGTGGCTGGACTGCGAGATGACCGGTCTGGAACCGGACACCGATCGCCTGCTGGAGATCGCAGTTGTCGTGACGGGACCGACCCTGGAGCCGCG
The DNA here is from genome assembly GCA_030696525.1 of Hydrogenophaga sp. Lineage (GTDB taxonomy): Bacteria > Pseudomonadota > Gammaproteobacteria > Burkholderiales > Burkholderiaceae_C > Hydrogenophaga. The sequence goes on from JAUYSB010000110.1 coordinate 1,829, forward strand.
TGTGGAGGGCCCCGTCCTCGTCATCCACCAGTCGGACGCGCTGCTCAATGGCATGGACGCCTGGAACAAGGGCACGCATGGTCGCAGTGGCCTGATCGATAAAGTGAAGGCATCGACCGTGACGGAGGCCGAGGCCGAGCAGGAAATCCTGGCCTTCCTCGCGAAGTACGTGCCCAAGGGCGTGGCACCGATGTGCGGCAACAGTATTAGCCAGGACCGGCGGTTTCTGGTGCGGTACATGCCCAAGCTCGAGCGCTTTTTCCACTACCGCAACGTGGACGTGAGCACTCTCAAGGAACTGGCCAAGCGCTGGAAGCCCGAGGCCTACACCAGCTTCAAAAAGGCGCAAAAGCACACGGCGCTGGCCGATGTGCACGAATCCATCGATGAGCTGGCGCATTACCGGACGCACCTGCTATCCGTTTGAGCCTGTGTTCACCCAGAGCGCGCGATGATGCAGGCGCTCCGCCACCAAATGGGCACCTCGCTACCGAGTCACCGGAACGGTAGGGGGGGCTTGCGGGGAAACCCTGATTCATGCCATAATCGCTGGCTGCGCAGGAAACCGTCCTCGCAGATTGTGCATCTCCCCTCACACACCGGGCCCGCCAGCCGTCTGTCTTCACTGAACAGCACAGGACTGGCAAGAACGCCCACCCGCACCGGACCACCGGCGCAGGTTTCGTTTGATGGTTGATGTTTTTTAACCATTGACGAAGCCACTCGCAGGCTGCGCCTGCGATCGTCTTCGTGAGAGAAAAATCATGACCG
>JAUYSB010000202.1 GCA_030696525.1 Hydrogenophaga sp.
CCACGTCGCCTTTCAGGCGGCGCGCAAGCGCAGCAAAAAGGTCACCAGCGTGGACAAGGCCAACGTGCTGGAGACCTTCCAGTTCTGGAAGGACGTGGTCACCGAAGTGCACGCGCAATACCCCGACGTGGAACTGCAGCATATGTACGTGGACAACGCCGCCATGCAGCTCGTCAAGGCGCCCAAGGCCTTTGACGTGGTGGTGACCGGCAACATGTTTGGCGACATCCTGAGCGACGAAGCCTCCATGCTGACCGGCTCCATCGGCATGCTGCCCTCGGCCAGCCTGAACTCGAAAGGCCAGGGCCTGTACGAACCCAGCCACGGCAGCGCCCCCGACATCGCCGGCAAAGGCGTGGCCAACCCGCTGGCCACCATCCTGAGCGCGGCCATGATGCTGCGCTTCAGCCTGAACCAGCCCGAGGCCGCCGACCGCATCGAAGCCGCTGTGCAAAAGGTGCTGGCCCAAGGCCTGCGCACGCCCGACATTTACAGCGCCGGCACCACCAAGGTGGGCACGGCCGAGATGGGTGCTGCGGTGGTGAAGGCGCTGGGCTGATCCAGCGCTGTGCAGCGGGTGTTTGTAAGGCTTGGCCAAGCAAGCATCCGCTACAATCTGCTCCCATGTTTGCCGCCCACCCGTTCGACCTGAACAAAACACCCGCCGCCACGGCCGGTGTGGCTGCGCGCGCAATCACCACCACCACGACCATTAAGGGCTGATCCAGCTCCGTTTCGTCGTGCGCCCTCCCTGGCCAGACGAGCCGGGGCAAACAGTCTGGTCTGTACTGTTTTTTAAACTGAAAGGGCATCGAAATGAGCAAGTTGGTAGGTTTGGTCGGCTGGCGCGGCATGGTCGGCTCGGTGTTGATGGATCGCATGGTCGAAGAGAAAGACTTCGACCTGATCGAACCCCTGTTTTTCTCCACGTCGAACGCCGGTGGCAAAGCCCCCGCGATGGCCCGCAACGAAACCACGCTGCAGGACGCCTACGACATCGCCGCCCTCAAGCGCTGCGACATCGTGATCACCGCCCAGGGCGGTGACTACACCTCCGAGGTCTTCCCCAAGCTGCGCGCCGCCGGCTGGAACGGCCACTGGATCGACGCCGCCTCCACCCTGCGCATGGAGAAGGACGCGGTCATCATCCTCGACCCAGTCAACATGCCCGTGATCAAGGACGCGCTGGCCAAGGGCGGCAAGAACTGGGTGGGCGGCAACTGCACCGTGAGCTGCATGCTCATGGGCGTGGGCGCGCTGTACAAGGCCGGCCTGGTGGAGTGGATGAGCACCCAGACCTACCAGGCCGCGTCGGGCGGTGGTGCGCAGCACATGCGTGAATTGCTCACCCAATACGGCACGCTCAACGCCGAAGTGAAGGCTCTGCTCGACGACCCCAAGAGCGCCATCCTGGAAATCGACCGCAAGGTGATTGCCAAGCAGCGCAGCCTGAGCGCAGCCGAGACCGCCAACTTCGGCGTGCCGCTGGGCGGCTCGCTGATTCCCTGGATCGACAAGGATCTCGGCAATGGCATGTCCAAAGAAGAGTGGAAGGGCATGGCCGAGACCAACAAGATCCTCGGCCTGGGCGCCGACTTCGGCTCCAGCGCCATTCCGGTGGACGGTTTCTGTGTGCGTGTGGGCGCCATGCGCTGCCACAGCCAGGCCCTGACCTTCAAGCTCAAGAAAGACGTGCCGGTGGCCGACCTGGAGGCCATGATCGCCGCCGACAACGCCTGGGTGAAAGTCGTGCCCAACACGCGCGAAGCCACCATCAAAGACCTAACGCCGGTGGCCGTGACCGGCACCATGACCATCCCCGTGGGCCGCGTGCGCAAGCTGGCCATGGGCTCCGAGTACGTGGGCGCCTTCACCATCGGCGACCAGCTGTTGTGGGGCGCGGCCGAGCCGCTGCGCCGCATGCTGCGCATCCTGCTGGACGCCTGACAACAGGCGCCGAACCCACAGGCGTTGCTGCAAGGCAACGCCCAACGCCAGCCAATGGCACAGACAGAAGCCGCTTGAAAACTCAAGCGGCTTCTCAGCTTGTCACCGTAACGCGTTGATGTTATGGTGATTTATTGACAATGTTGGCCGAGGTTTACGTGCATCCATCCAAACTCACACCGCTTCCCTCCGACGCCAGCCCGAACCCGGTTCGTGGCGGACGTTTCGGGCTGCGCCTGAGCACGCTGGCTTGCGCGGCAGCGCTGGTGGCCGGCATGCAAGCCTCGGACGCTTGGGCCCTCGCCCTGGGCCGCGCCACGGTGCAGTCGGGCCTGGGTGAACCGCTGCGCGCCGAGATCGACGTGCCCAGCATCACGGCCGAAGAGGCCAGCAGCCTGAACCTGCGCGTGGGCAACGCCGAGGCCTTCCGTGCCGCTGGCATGGACATGAACGCGCTGCTGAGCGACGTGCAGTTCAACATCGTGCGTCGAGCCGATGGCCGCACCACCATCCGCATGCAGACCAGCCGTCCCGTGACGGAGCCCTTCCTCGACCTGATCGTGGAGGCCGAATGGGCCGCCGGCCGCCTGGTGCGCGGCTACACCATGCTGTTTGATCCCCCGGCCTTGCGCGCGGCACAACAGGCGCCAGCACCCCTGCTGCCCGCAGCCCGGCCAGCGGCTCCTGTGCCGGCAGCGTCACCACCTACCCCAGCAGCCGCGCCTCCGGCACCAGTGGCGGCCACACCGGCGCCTGCAGCGCCTCGCCCGCAGGCGGCCGCTGCGCCCGCGCCGGCCCCTGCCGCAGCAGCGCGCTCTGCCGAAGTGATGGTGCGCCCCGGCGACACCGCCGGCCGCATTGCCGCCGCCAACAAACCCGCCAACGTGTCGCTCGACCAGATGCTGGTGGCGCTGCTGCAGAACAACCCCAATGCCTTCATCGGCAACAACGTCAACCGCATGAAAGCCGGCGTGGTGCTCAACCTGCCGGACGAACAGCAGGCCAGCGCTGTGGATGCCGGCACAGCCCGACGCACCATCGCAGCGCAAAGCGCGGATTTCAACGCCTTCCGCCAACGGCTGGCAGGTGCCGCCGCCACTGTGCCATCGACCCCGGGCAGCCGCGAAAGCAGCGGCCGCATCCAGACCGAGGTGCAGGACAAGGCGGCCGCAGCCCCGACACCCGACCGCCTGACGCTGTCCAAAGGTGCAGCCGCCGCACCCGGCCGCGAAGCCGACATCGCCAAGCAGCGCGAGCAGCAGGAAGCCAGCACCCGCGTGGCCGAACTCTCGCGCAACATCGACGAGCTGAACAAACTGCAAGGCAGCCAGCCCGCTGGCGCCCCCCCAGCCGCTGCCCCCGCACCAGCCGCCCCCAGCGCGCCGGCCGTGACGGCACCCGCCCCAGCGGTGCCTGCGCCTGCGCCAGCGCCAGCACCAGCACCGGCCGCCGAACCCGCACCGGCGCCACCACCACCGGCCCCCGCGCCAGCACCGGCACCGGCCGCCGATTCGGGTGACATGCTCCAGGGCCTGATGGACAACCCGCTGGTGCTGCCTGCGGCCGGTGGCCTGGCCGCGCTGCTGGGCCTGCTGGCCTTGCTGCGCCTGCGCAAGAAAAAAGCGGGGGATGTTGGCGGTCCTGCCGAAGAAGGCGGCCAGCATGGCGAGTCCTTCTTCAGCGCCAGCGGCAGCCAACAAGCCGCTGGCGAAGAGGCTGCCGCGGGCGCGGCCTCGTCCATGATGTATTCGCCCAGCCAGCTCGATGCCGCGGGCGACGTGGACCCGGTGGCCGAAGCCGACGTCTACCTGGCCTACGGCCGCGATGCCCAGGCCGAGGAAATCCTGAAGGAAGCGGCGCGCCTGCACCCGGAGCGGGTGGCGGTGCACACCAAGCTGCTGGAGATTTACGCAAAGCGCGGCGACAAGGCCGCCATGGAGGCCGTGGCCAGCGAAATCTACGCCCTGACCAACGGCGCGGGTGACGACTGGGAACACGCCTGCCGCGTGGCCCATCCGGTGGACCCCGACAACACCCTGTACCAAATGCACGGCGCCAGCCGCCTGGCTGCGGCCACGGTCAGCATGCCGCTGGCGGCGGACGACGTGCCCGCAGCCGCCGCCCCGGCCAATGCAGGCAAGACCGACATCGATCTCGACCTCGATTTCAACGACGCGCCGGCGCCTGCTGCGGCAGCTGCGCCGGCACCCGAGCTGGATTTGCCCGACCTGGCCGCCGCCTTGCCGACCGAACCGGAACCCGCCACATCGGCAGCGGCGCCGGAAGACGACTTCTCGGTCGATTTCGATCTGGACCTGAGCCCGGAACCTGCCCAGGCAGCCGCCCCGGCCGCAGCACCGGCAGACGACGGCGTGGGCCTGGACTTCGAACTCGACCTGGGCGCGGGCGACACACCCGCCGTGCAGGAGCAACCGCCCGCTGCCGTGGGCGAAAGCACCGAGGACCCCACGCTGGACCTCGATGCCTTCAATGCACTCGCAGCGCAGGAGGTGCCTGCGGCGGCAGCGGCCGAACCCGCCCCGCTGGACCTGGGCCTTGAAGGCCTGAACCTGGACCTCGACACGCCTGCGGCAGACGCCACATCGCCGGCTGCCGGCATCGCCGATCCGCTCGAGACCAAGCTCTCGTTGGCCGAGGAGTTCCAGGCCATCGGCGACACCGAAGGTGCGCGCTCGCTGGCCGAGGAAGTCCGCGACGAGGCCTCGGGCGACCTCAAGGCACGCGCCGAGGCCTTCCTCTCCAGCCTCGCCTGATTTGAGAACCGCGCTCGGCGTCAGCTACCACGGCGGGGCCTACCAGGGCTGGCAAAGCCAGCCCAGCGGTCGCACCGTGCAAGACCACCTGGAAAAGGCGCTCTGCGCCTTCACCACCCTGCCCCGCGTTTCCACCCTGTGCGCCGGCCGCACCGATGCCGGCGTGCACGGCCTCATGCAGGTGGTGCACTTCGACACGGACATCGACCGCGTCGACGCCAGTTGGGTGCGCGGCACCAACCGCTACCTGCCGCCCGACATTGCCGTGCAGTGGGCGCGCCAGGTGCCCGACGCCTTTCATTGCCGCGCCAGCGCCACCGCACGCCGCTACGCCTACGTGCTGCTCGAATCCGCCGTGCGCCCCAGCCTGGACGCCGGGCGCGTGGGCTGGGTCTTCCGCCCGCTGTCACTTGACGCCATGCAACAAGCCGCGCAGCACCTGCTGGGCGAACACGACTTCAGCTCCTTCCGCGCCGCCGAGTGCCAGGCGCTGTCGCCAGTGAAAGACCTGCGGCGCATCCACATCCAGCGCCGGGGCGCCTACTGGCGCTTCGAGTTCGAAGCCAACGCCTTCCTGCACCACATGATCCGCAACATCATGGGCTGCCTGCTGGCCGTGGGCCAGGGCCAGCGCCCGCCCGAGTGGGTGGCCCAGGTGCGCGACGCCCGCAAACGCGAGGTGGCCGCGCCCACCTTCTCGCCCGACGGGCTGTATTTCGTCGGTCCGGTGTACGACGCACAATGGGGCCTGCCGGACACCGTTGCGGCTTTCGATTGGTTGCCCGGCTGAACCCCCTTTCCATGCACCGCACCCGCATCAAGATCTGCGGCCTCACCCGCGAGGCCGACGTGGCCCACACCGTGGCGGCCGGCGCCGACGCCATCGGCTTCGTGCTCTACCCGCCCAGCCCGCGCGCCGTGTCGGTCGAGCGCATGGCCGAACTGGCCCGCACCCTGCCCGCCTTCGTCACGCCGGTGCTGCTGTTCGTGAATGCCGACCCCGCCGAGGTGCGCGCCGCCATTGATGCGGCACCGCAAGCGCTGCTGCAATTTCATGGCGACGAAACACCCGCCTACTGCGCCCAGTTCCAGCGGCCTTACCTGCGCGCGGCGCGCATTCCCACCGGGGCCGCCGGGGCGGGCTTCAATCTCCTAAAATACGCGCAAGACTTCGCTGGTGCCCAAGCCATCCTGCTCGATGCCCACATCGACGGCTACGGCGGCGGAGGTCAATCCTTCGACTGGACAGCCTTCCCTTGGTCACACCCACAACTAAGCGCCAGCTCTCGCCTCGTTTTGTCTGGTGGGCTCACACCTGCAAACGTGGCCGATGGCATTCGGCTTGTGCAACCCTGGGCGGTTGACGTGAGCTCGGGCGTCGAGAGTGCCAAAGGCATCAAGGACTCCCAGCGTGTGACCGCCTTCATTGAAGCGGTGCGCCAGGCCGACGCCACGCGCTGAGCCTTCCGCAGGCACCCGCTTTCCATCGCCGCAGCCCGCGGCACCCCGATTTCGAGAACACGTCCATGTACGAGTACCAGCAACCCGACGCCCGTGGCCATTTCGGCCCCTATGGCGGCAGCTTCATCAGCGAAACCCTCACCCACGCCATCAACGAGCTGCGCGAGGCCTATGCCAAGTACCAGCACGACCCCGAGTTCCTGCGCGAATTCAAGTACGAGCTGGCGCATTTCGTGGGCCGGCCCTCACCGGTCTACCACGCAGCGCGCACCAGCCGCGAACTGGGCGGCGCGCAGATTTTTCTCAAGCGCGAAGACCTCAACCACACCGGCGCGCACAAGATCAACAACGTGATCGGCCAAGCCATGCTCGCCAAGCGCATGGGCAAACCGCGCGTGATCGCGGAAACCGGTGCCGGCCAGCACGGCGTGGCCACCGCCACCATCTGCGCGCGCTATGGGCTGGAGTGTGTGGTTTA
>JAUYSB010000292.1 GCA_030696525.1 Hydrogenophaga sp.
TCAGGTCCTTGGTCGGACGGCTGTCGACCAGCGAGCCCGGCAGGAAGGCGCTGATGCCGTTGACCATGACCTTGAGGCCGCCCTTGACCTTGCTGGAGGTGGTGCCGGTGACGAATTCGCCGGATTCCAGGGCCTTTTCCAGGGCCATCCACGAGGCCAGGCGCTTGGCCTTGTCGCGGCTCAGCAGGGTGTCGCCGAAACCGTTTTCAACGGAGTCGATGGCCACGGACACGAAGTCGCCCACTTGGACTTCGAGTTCGCCCTGGTCGTTCTTGAATTCGGCGAGCGGAACGTAGGCTTCCGACTTCAGGCCGGCGTTGACGACCACGTGGCTGTGTTCGATGCGAACCACCTCGGCGGTGATGACCTCACCGGAGCGCATTTCGGCGCGCTTGAGGGATTCTTCAAACAGGGCGGCAAAAGATTCAGACATGGGGTTTCCTAATCTGCAGACGGGCCAGCGTTTTTGAGGTGCCGGGGTGACCGGATGCAGCGTTGACAAATGCGCGGGATGCGCGGGTTGGTTGAGTGAACCATCGGGCCTGCGGGCGGTGTGAATACCCGGCGGGGCCGTCTGGGCCGAAGCGGCACTTCAAAAAGGCCGTTGGCCTTGCCACCAGGACAGCACCTGTTCGACCGATTGCTCGACGTCCAGGCCAGAGTTGTCCAGCAGCTTGGCATCTTCGGCGGGCTTGAGCGGCGCATCCAGTCGGGTACTGTCCCGCAGGTCGCGTGCTTTAAGGTCCGCCAAAAGACTGTCGAGTGTAGCCGGAATTCCCTTGGAAATCAACTGCTTATGGCGCCGGTCGGCCCGTTGCGCGGCACTGGCCGTGAGGTAGACCTTGAGCGGGGCCTGGGGAAAGATCACGGTGCCCATGTCGCGGCCATCGGCCACCAGGCCGGGCAGGCGCGCGAAGCCGTGCTGCAGTGCCAGCAGCGCCTGGCGCACGGCCGGTAGCGCCGACACGCGCGAGGCAGCCATGCCGGCGGCCTCGGTGCGCACAGCGTCGCTGACGTCTTCATCGCCCAGCCAGATGGTCTGGCCGTCGAAGCGCACCGGCAGGTGGCGGGCCAGCTCACCCAGGCGCTGGGCCAGGGCAGGGTCGGCCAAGGCTTCGCTGTGGGTGGGCAGGCCGGCTTTTTCGGCCGCCAGGCCCACCAGGCGGTACAGGGCGCCCGAGTCGAGCAGGTGGTAGCCCAGGCGCTCGGCCACGGCCGCCGCCAGCGTGCCTTTGCCCGAGGCGGTGGGGCCGTCGATGCAGATCACCGGCACGGCGTCGGCCACCGGTGACACCACCTCGAACAGGGTCTCGAAGTAGTCGGGGAAGGTCTTGGCCACACACTTGGGGTCTTCGATGCGCACCGGGACCCGGTCGGGGTTGAAGGTGGCCAGCGAAAAACACATGGCCACGCGGTGGTCGTCGTAGGTGTGGATGGAAGCGGGCTTCCAGCCGCCGGCCGCCAGGGGGTCGACGCGGATGAAGTCCGGGCCTTCCTCCACCGTGGCGCCGAGCTTGCGCAGCTCGTTGGCCATGGCCGCGATGCGGTCGGTTTCCTTCACGCGCCAGCTGGCGATGTTGCGCAGCGTGGTCGGGCCGTCGGCGTACAGCGCCATCACGGCCAGCGTCATGGCGGCGTCGGGGATGTGGTTGCAGTCGAGGTCGATGGCCTTCAGCGGCCAGGCGCCGCGCCGGATGACCAAGTGGTTGGGCCCGCCGCTGATGTGGGCGCCCATGGCCTGGGCCGCTTCCACAAAGCGGATGTCGCCCTGGATGGAGGCCAGGCCCACGCCTTGCACGGTGACGCCGGATTCGCTGGCGATGGCGCCCAGGCCAATGAAGTAGCTGGCCGAAGACGCGTCGCCTTCGACGAACACATCGCCCGGCGAGCGGTAACGGCTGCCGGCGGGGATGGTGAAGCGCTGCCAGCCGTCGCGCTGCACCGCCACGCCAAATTGCGCGAGCAGCTTGAGCGTGATGTCGATGTAGGGCTTGGAAATCAGCTCGCCGACGACGTCGATCACCACATCCTGGGTGGCCACCAGCGGCAGCGCCAACAGCAGTGCGGTGAGGAACTGGCTGGACACATCGCCGCGCACGCGGATGGCTTGATCCAGCTGCAGTGTGCCAGGCTGGCCCGTGCCCAGGCGCAACGGCGGGTAGCCTTCGTTGCCCAGGTATTCCACCGGGCAGCCCAGCTGGCGCAGCGCATCCACCAGGTCGCCGATGGGGCGCTCGTGCATGCGTGGCACGCCGCGCAGCTCGAACTGGCCGCCGTGTTGGGTGGCCAGCAGCGCCAGTGCGGCGCACAGCGGGCGCATGGCGGTGCCGGCGTTGCCCAAAAACAAATCGGCGCTGCGCTGGGGCAAGGCGCCGCCCAGGCCGGTGATGGCCAGCGTGCCGTTCGCCTGCGCATCCACGCCACAGCCCAGCTTGCGCAAGGCCACCAGCATCACGCGGGTGTCGTCTGAGTCGAGCAGGTCGTGCACCGTGGTGCGGCCTTCGCTCAACGCGGCGAGCAACAACACGCGGTTGGAAATGCTCTTGGAGCCGGGCAGGGTGACGGTGCCTGCGGCGCTGTGCAGGGGCGGCAGGTCGAGGAAGGCGGTATCAAACATCAGTCGGTGTTTTTGGAGGCCGGCAGTTGCCACGGTGTGCGCAGGGCGCGGGCTTGTTCGATCAGGGGCACCAGCAGGTCGGCGCGCTGTTCGCTCACCGCCTGCTCCAGCACCTCGAGGGCGGCGCGGAAGTGCCGGCTCTGGGCCAGCACCTCGTCTCGGTTGCCCAGCAGGATGTCGCGCCACACTCAGGGGTCGCTCGCGGCGATGCGGCTGAAATCGCGAAAACCCGGCCCGGCCATGGCCATGAACTCACGGCCTTGCGGCTGCGCGGCCAGGCCGTTGATGTAGGCAAAGGCCAGCAGGTGCGGCAGGTGGCTCACCGCGGCGTAGGTGGCGTCGTGCTGTTGCGGGCTCATGCGCAACACCTGTGCGCCTAGGGCGCGCCAGAGCTGTTCGGCGCGGTCGGTCTGGGCGGGGCTGGTGTGTTCGGTCGGGGTGAGGATGACCTGGCGGTTCAGGTACAGGTCGGCGTCGGCGTGTTCGACGCCGGCCACTTCCTTGCCTGCAATCGGGTGGGCCGGCACAAAACCGGCCAGGTGCTCGCGCAACACGCGCTGCGCGGCGGCCACCACGTCGCTTTTGGTCGAGCCCACGTCCATCAGCAGGGTTTGGGGCGTGAGCAGGTGGCGTATGGCCTTGAAGGTGTCTTCGGTGGCGGCCACCGGCACGGCCACCAGCACGATGTCGGCGCCCGACACCGCCAGCAGCGCCGACGGCGCCTCCACATCGATCACGCCCATCTGGCGCGCCTTGGCCGTGGTGGTGGGCGATTTGCTGTAGCCCACCACCTGTTTGACCAGGCCAGCCCGTTTGAGCGCCAGCGCAAACGAGCCGCCCATGAGGCCACAGCCGATCAAGCCAAGCTGTTCGAACATCGGGCGCCTCAGTCTTGGACGGGGTAGGCGCCCAGCACCTTGTAGAAGGCGCACAAACCCTGCAGCTCGGCGAGTGCCGCAGCCACGTTGGGCTGCGAGGGGTGGCCCGCCAGGTCGATGTAGAAGTAGTACTCCCACTGGCCCGACTTGGCCGGGCGCGACTCGAAACGGGTCATGGACACGCCGTTGTTCTTGAGCGGTACCAGCAGGTCGTGCACGGCGCCGGGGCGGTTGGGCACCGAGACCACCAGGCTGGTGCAGTCCTTGCCCGATGCCGGTGGCATGGCCAGCGTCTGCGGCAGGCAGATGATGGCGAAGCGGGTGCGGTTGTAGGCCTCGTCCTGGATGGCGTGGGCCACGATGTGCAGGCCGAATTGCGCGGCAGCGCGTTCGCTGGCCAGCCCTGCCCAGGCCGGGTTGGTGGCCGCCAGCCGCGCGCCTTCGGCGTTGCTCGACACCGCGCGGCGCTCGGCATGCGGCAAGTGCTGCGACAACCAGCCCTGGCACTGCGCCAGCGCTTGTGGGTGGGCCATCACCACCTCGATGCCGTCGAGGTTGTTGACCTGGCGCAGCAGGTTGTGGCGGATCAGCAGGCTGACCTCGCCCACCACGTGCACGGGCGAGCGCAGGAACAGATCCAGCGAACGCGCCACCACCCCTTCGGTGGAGTTTTCCATGCCCACCACACCGTATTGCGCGGTGCCCGCCGCCGTGGCGTGGAAGACCTCGTCAAAGCTGGCGCAGTAAATCATGTTGGCCGCGCTGCCGAAGAACTCGATCGCCGCTTGCTCGGTGAAGGTGCCTTCTGGCCCGAGCACGGCCACGCGCTGCGGCGCTTCGAGTGCCAGGCAGGCCGACATGATTTCACGCCAGATGGCGGCCACGTGCTGGTTCAGCAGCGGGCCCTGGTTGGCGTTCTGGATCTTGTCAATGACCTGCGCCACGCGGTCGGGGCGGAAGAAGGGCGAGCCCTCGGCCTTCTTGATTTCGCCCACCTGTTCGGCCACGTGGGCGCGCTGGTTGAGCAGGCTCAGCAACTGCTTGTCGATGCTGTCGATCTGCACGCGCAGGGCGCCCAGCGCTTCGGACTGGATGGGTTGGCTCATGGCAATGTCTCAGTCAGGCCTGTTCTTTTTCGAAGTCGCGCAGGTAGTCCACCAGCGCCTGCACCCCTTCAAGGGGCATGGCGTTGTAGATGCTGGCGCGCATGCCGCCCACCGACTTGTGGCCTTTGAGCTGCAGCAGGCCACGGGCCTTGGCACCGGCCAGAAAGGCGTCGTTGCGGGACTCGTCGCGCAGGAAGAAGGGCACGTTCATGCGCGAGCGGCAGTGCTTGGCGACCTTGTTCACGTAGAAAGAGGACGCGTCGAGGTAGCCGTACAACAACTCGGCTTTGGCGATGTTGCGGCGTTCCATCTCGGCCACGCCGCCCTGGGCTTTGAGCCACTGGAAGGTGAGGCCCGCCATGTAAATGGCGTAGGTGGGCGGCGTGTTGTACATGGAGCCGTTGTCGGCCACGGTTTTGTAGTCGAATGCGCTGGGGCAGGCCGGCAGGGCATGGCCCAGCAGGTCTTCACGCACCACCACCAGCGTCACGCCGGCCGGGCCGACGTTTTTCTGGGCGCCACCAAAGGCCAGGCCCACGCGGTTCCAGTCCACCGGGCGCGACAACACGTGCGACGAAAAATCGATCACCAGCGGCGCGTCGCTGCCCAGCGCCTGGAGGTCGGGCAGGGTGTGGAATTCGACGCCGTGGATGGTTTCGTTGCTGCACAGGTGCAGGTAGCGGGCGCCGCTGCTAAGCTGCCAGGTCGCCGGGTCGGGCAAGCTGGTGAAGCCGCTGTCCTGCGCGCTGGCGGCCACCTGGGGCGAGCAGTAGCGTTGCGCCTCCTTGGCCGACTTCTGGCTCCAGCTGCCGGTCAGCACAAAGTCCACCGTGCCAGCACTTGAGAGGTTGAGCGGCACGATGGCGTTTTCGGCCAGGCCACCGCCCTGCATGAACAGGATCTTGAAGTTCGCCGGCACCGCCAGCAACTCGCGCAGGTCGGCTTCGGCCTGCTCGTAAATGGAAATGAATTCCTTGCCACGGTGGCTCATTTCCATCACGCCCATGCCGCTGCCGTGCCAGTCCAGCATCTCGGCGGCGGCGGTGCGCAGCACGGCCTCAGGCATGGCGGCCGGGCCGGCCGAGAAGTTGTAGGGGCGGGTCATCTCAGGCCTCCGGGGTCGCGGCAGCGTCGTCCTCGTCGGGGGCGGCGTCGTCACGCACATTGGCGTCGTTTTCCACGATGCGTTGCAGGCCACTGAGCTCTGAGCCTTCGTCCAGACCGATCAGCGTCACGCCCTGGGTGGCACGGCCGAGTTCGCGTATCTCGCTCACCCGGGTGCGCACCAGCACGCCCTTGTCGGTGATGAGCATGATTTCGTCGTCGGGGTGCACCAGGGTGGCGGCGACCACCTTGCCGTTGCGCTCGCTCTGCTGGATGGCAATCATCCCCTTGGTGCCACGCCCATGGCGGGTGTATTCACCAATCGGCGTGCGTTTGCCGTAGCCGTTGACGGTCGCGGTCAGCACGCTCTGCTGCTCGTCTTCGGCCACCAGCATGGCGATCACGCTCTGGCCGTCTTCGATCATCATGCCGCGCACGCCGCGCGCATTGCGACCCATGGGGCGCACGTCGTTTTCGTCAAAGCGCACGGCCTTGCCGCCGTCGCTGAACAGCATCACGTCGTGCTGGCCGTCGGTCAGTGCGGCTCCGATCAGGAAGTCGCCCTCGTCCAGGTCCACGGCAATGATGCCGGCCTTGCGCGGGTTGCTGAATTCGTCCAGCGCGGTCTTTTTGACCGTGCCCATGGAAGTCGCCATGAACACGTAGCGGTTGTCGGGGAAGCTGCGCATTTCGCCCGTCAGCGGCAGCACCACGTTGATCTTCTCGCCTTCCTGCAGCGGGAACATGTTGACGATGGGGCGGCCGCGTGAGCCGCGCGAGCCCGAGGGCACTTCCCACACCTTGAGCCAGTACAGGCGGCCCCGGTTGGAGAAACACAGGATGTAGTCGTGGGTGTTGGCGATGAAGAGCTGGTCGATCCAGTCGTCTTCCTTGGTGGCCGTGGCCTGCTTGCCGCGCCCGCCGCGCTTTTGCGCCCGGTATTCCGACAGCGGTTGGCTCTTGATGTAGCCCGAATGCGAAAGCGTGACCACCATGTCCGTGGGCGTGATCAGGTCTTCGGTGCTGAGGTCCTGGGCGCTGTGATCGATCAGGCTGCGGAGCGCGCCCAGCTGGGTCTGTCCAAATTCCTTGCGGATGTCGGCCAGCTCGACGCCG
>JAUYSB010000042.1 GCA_030696525.1 Hydrogenophaga sp.
GAAGGCACCCAGAGCGGCAAGACCTTCCGCCTGCGCGGGCGCGGCGTCAAAGGCGTGCGCTCCAGCTACCCCGGCGACCTCTACTGCCACATCGTGGTGGAAACGCCGGTCAAGCTGACCGAGCACCAGCGCAAGCTGATCAAGGAGCTGGACGAGTCCTTCAAGAAGGGCGGCCACAAGCACAGCCCCAACGACAAGGGCTGGTTCGAGAAGGCCAAGGACTTCTTCAGCTGAGTCCGGCGGTGGACGAGAAGGCCAGCCCTGTGCTGGCCTTTTTTCATGGCGACACCGGAGCAGCCTGGGTGCGGGCATACTTTGTCCACCTCTGACCAACGGCATACCCATGAACACCCACCCCACCTTCGTCACCGACCGCCGCCAGTGGCTCATCGCCGCAGCCGCCGGGCTGGCCGCGCCCACCACCTGGGCGCAGGCCACGCCCCCAAAAACCATCAAGCTGGTCGTGCCCTTTCCGCCCGGCGGCTCCACCGACATCCTGGCGCGTGCCGTGGGCGCGCGCCTGGCCACACAACTGGGCGTGACGGTGGTGATCGACAACCGGGGTGGCGCGGGCGGCTCGGTGGGCGCGGGCGAAGCGGCGCGGGCGCCGGCCGATGGCAGCACGCTGATGATGGGCCACATCGGCACGCTGGCCATCAACCCGTCCATATATCCCAAACTGCCCTACGACCCCATCAAGAGCTTCACGCCGCTGGCGCTGGTGGCCAAGGTGCCCAACGTGCTGGTGGTGAACGAGAAGTTTCCGGCCACCGACCTTAAGGCCTTCATCGCCAAAGCCAAGGCCGCACCCGGCCGCCTGACCTATTCGTCGGGCGGCAACGGCAGCGCGGCCCACATCACCTTTGAATTTCTGAAGCAGCAGACGGGCACCTTCCTGCTGCACATCCCCTACCGGGGTGCGGCACCCGCCATCAGCGACGTGCTGGCCGGTCAGGTGGACGCCATCTTCACCGGCACGCCGGCGCTGATCGGCCACATCCGCAGCGGCCGCCTGCGCCCGCTGGCCGTGTCCAGCGCGCAGCGCATCCCCACCCTGCCCGATGTGCCCACCGTGGCCGAGAGTGGCTACCCGGGCTTCGAGGCCGATCAGTGGTACGGCATCGTGGCGCCGGCCGGCCTGCCCGCGCCCCTGGTGCAGCTCTACAACAGCGAGATCAACAAGGCTTTGGTGTCGCCCGAGGTATCGCGCGCGCTGACCGCCGAAGGCGCCGTGCCCACGCCCACCACACCGCAGGCCTTTGCGCAGCTGATTGCGGGCGAAATTCCGCGTTGGGCACAGGTGATCAAGCGGGGCAATGTGAAGCTGGACTGATGGCGTCCCACCCGCCCTTGCAGATGGTGCAGACGTCCGCCTGGAACGGCTTCCGCTACGACTTTCTGGACGCATCGGGCACGGTGATCGGGCATTTTGAGTTTCCCAACTTTGCCCAGGCCCGCAACGCGCGCCTGCGGTGGCATCGCCCGGGCTCCACTGCTGGCGACATCCAGATGCAGCTCGACGGCGCGCACCGTGTGGACTTCGAGTACCTCTCGCGCGGCTGGACCAACGACCTGCGCTACCGCCTGCTGCGCGGGGACGCCGTGCTGGCGCACATGGACGTGTGCCAGGTGCGTGGCCGCCGCTGGCCCGACATCACCCTGCACGGCCCGGTGACGGCACAACTGCACCGCACTGGCCGCTGGTGGCGCAGCGCGTTGGTGTGGCGGGACACGGCCAGCGGCCAGCCCGTGGCGCAGATGCAGGCGCCGGCCACTTTCACGCTCAAGTACCGCTGCGACATCACAGGCGAGCGTCTGCCCACCGCCATCAAGGGTTTTCTGGGCGTGGTCGTCGCCAGCCTGCGGCTGTTATGAGGTGGTACCCACGGCGCTCAGGGCCCCCACAGACGTGCGGTTGCGCCCCTCGCGCTTGGACTGGTACAGCATCTCATCGGCACAGCCCAGCAGCTGTTCGGGGCTGTTGCCGTGGTCGGGGAACATCGCGATGCCGGCCGACAAGGTGACGCTGATCTGGACGTCGCCAGACACCACCACCGTGTCGGCCAGGCGCAGGCGCCAGGCCTCGACCCGCTGCAGCGCCTGCTCGGCCGACACCTTGCTCAGGATGGCCACAAATTCCTCGCCACCGTAGCGGCAAATCAGGTCGCTTTCACGGGTGCCCTTCTTCAGCAGCGCAGCCAGTGCCTTGAGCACCTCGTCACCGGCCGCGTGGCCGTGCTGGTCGTTGACCTTCTTGAAGTGGTCCAGGTCCAGCATGACGACCGCGAGTTGCTGGTGTTCGCGCAGCGCGCGCGCCAATTCGCGCGGCAAGGCGGCGTCCAGAAAACCCCGGTTGTAGAGGCTGGTGAGCGGGTCGCGCATGGCCAGTTCCTGCAAGGCCGACTTTTCGTCCACCGCCCGGTGCAGCTGGTTTTCCAGTTGCTGCTTGCTCAACAACAGCGAGGTCTCGCGCTGGCGCCGCCCGCTGATGTCGCGCCCCACGCCCTGGTAGCCGGTGATGTGGCCATCGCTGCCATAAATCGGCACCGAGGACATTTCGACCCACACCTCGTTGCCCTGCTTGTGGCGCATGGGCAATTCGTACTTCAGCGCCAGGCCTTGGTGGACCGAGCGCTCCATCTCGCGCCGCTGCTTCAGGTGCGCGTCCAGCAGATGCTGCCCCTGGGGTGCCACGATGTCGCGCACGTGGGTGCCGATGACCTCTTGGCGCGCAAAGCCGCGCACCCTCTCATCGGCGGCGTTGATGTAGGTGAAGCGCATCTGGGCGTCGGTGCGCCAGACGATGTCGGCCATGTTTTCGGCCAGCATGCGGAAGTGAGCTTCGCTGGCGCGCAAGGCTTCGCGCTGGCGCAGCGTGCCCCATTGGGAACGCGCCACCAGCAAGGCCAACAGCAGCAAGGCGGCGTAACCGGCCACCAGTTCCACGGCGCGCTGCCGCCAGTCTGCCAGGGCCAAGGCCTTGTCCATGCCATACACCACAGTGAAAGGAAAGCCGTCGATCTTGCTGAAGCCCAGCAAACGTTCGCGGCCATCCAGATCAGGCTGGGCCGCCACGCTGGCAAGCGGTGCACCCGAGCGCAGCGCGGTGGGCATGGCGTAGGCGGTGACCGGCTTTTCGATCGCCTCGGCCAACAAGGGGTGGCGCGCCAGCAGCACCCGGGCGTCGTCCAGCAGCGCAACCGAATCGCCTTCGCCCAGCACCAGCGCATCAAACCGCTGTTGCGCGCGTTCGAGTTCGACCACCCCCAGCGCGCCGCCCACAAATGCGCCTGTGGATGAGCGCAGGTGGCGCGACAACACGATCACCGAGCGCCCGGACGCCGACTGCGTGCCCGGCACATAGGTCGCCAGCGGGTCGTCGCCCCTGTGCTGCTTGCGGGCATCACACAAGGCGGGGCGGGATCGCGCGCCGGTGTTTTCGCCGCTGGGCGTGGCGGTGAACACACAGTCCCGGTTGAACACCACCATGCTGAAAAAGTCGGGCACGGTGTCGGCCTTTTCCTTCAGCAGCGCCGTCATGCGCCGGGCATGTTCCGGGTCGGGGTCGGGAAACACCAGATCGGCCTCGCTGATGCGACCCAGCACATCGCGCAGCACGTAGTCGGTGGCCAGCACCTGGGTGCGCAGCGACTGGCTGATGATCTGGCTGCGTTGCACCGCCCGCTGCGTGGTCTCGGACAGCACTTTGTCGTGGCCGCGCTGCAGATCGGCCACCAGCCACACCCCCAGCAGCACAAAAAACACCGCCACCGCGCCGTACATTTTCAACAAGGCGGGCGGCAGCCACCGGGGTGCGGCGGGCGCTTGGGGGATGGCTTGTGAAGGCATGGGGGGGGGTCAGAAGGGCAAAAAAGAGGTCATGCGCACATCGACGACCTGGTTGCTGCGAGCGCCCTGCCGGCCCCCGTCCTTGGCCAGCAGCGATGCACCGCTGCTGCGGTACAGGTTGTAGGTCAGGCCCAGCGTCACCCAGCGGTTTGGTTTGTGGTTCAGCGTCAACTCGGTCACAAAGGTGTGATCGCCCCGTGCACCCCGCTGGTAGGGTGTGTTGTCGGTGGCCACACGGGTGGCCGACTGCGAGGCCAGCAGGTAAAACGAGCCGGCGTCAAAACGCACACCCGCCAGGTAGTTGACATCCTCAAGCTGGCCGGCGCCGCGCGCATAAGCCACCCGCGCAAAAGCCGCCCATTCGGCGTTGAAACGGTGGCTGGTGGTGGCCATCAGCGCGTTCACCTGCGGTGCCTTGCCACCGGACACGGGCCACACCGCGTCCTTGTCCAGAAAACGGAAGGCGTCGGTGTGGCTGAAGGTGAGCTGATGCTGCCAGCTGGGGCTGTGAGCGTTCAGCTCCAGCACATAGGCCAGATCACCCCGGGCCAGGTTGCGCCCGGCGTCCAGGGTTTCGCGGTCGCCAAAGGCGTCGCCGACGATGCCCGTGAGCGACCAGCCCTCGCCCAGGTCTTGCCGCAGCAGCAGCGCCAACGAGGGGAACGGCGGCGCCACCACGCGGGTGGCGGCGTTGCCAAAATCGTTGCCCAGGGTCAGATCGCCACCAAAGATGGGGTTGGCCAGGTACCAGTTGGCGGTGTCGATCTTGCCCACCATCACCAGTCTGCCGTTCTTTTGGTGAGACGCCGCCAGTTCTTGTATGCCCGATTTGGCATCGACGGCCCGGCGGGTGCTGCCCTGGGTCTCCACCGTGTGAACACCAAAACTCAGCGGATTGGTCAGCGAATAGGCGGCGTGGCCACCCAGGGTGCGGCTGTCGCTGTAGGTGGCATGCACCGTCCAGTCGCCCTGCCGCAAGCGCAGCCCCAGCACATTGAGCAGGCGGCTGCCGGTGTCGGTGACGAGGTCGGTGCGGTAGGGGCTGGGCCGGCTGCGCAGGGCGGCTTCAGCGCCCTGCTGCAAGGTGATGTTGTTGAGCACAAAACCACCCCAGCCCTGGGGCGGCCCGGGCGGCGCAGGCTGGGCCTGGGCAGCACAAGCCAGGGCGGAAATGATCGCGACACTCAGCGGCGGGGCATTCATGGGAACATGGGCTGAGTCACAAAATTTGACAGAAGAATAGCACCGTCGCATCCGGGCACCTGCGACACCGATGCCAGGCATAAGATGTGCCCATGAGCGTCAACATCACCTTCCTCGGCGGCACCGGCACCGTGACCGGCTCCAAGTACCTGGTGGAACACGCGGGCCAGCGCCTGCTGGTGGACTGCGGGCTGTTTCAGGGCTACAAGCAACTGCGCCTGCGCAACTGGCGCCCCCAGCCGTTTGAGCCGCGCCACCTGGGCGCCGTGCTGCTGACCCATGCCCACCTGGACCACAGCGGCTACCTGCCCCTGCTGGCCAAGGAGGGCTTTCACGGCAAGGTGTGGGCCACCCCGGCCACGCGCGATCTCACCCAGATATTGCTGCCCGACAGCGGCCACATCCAGGAGGAAGACGCCGCCTTTGCCAACCGGCATGGCTTCTCCAAACACGCGCCCGCGCTGCCGCTCTACACCGAGGAAGACGCGCGCCGCAGCCTCAAGCTGCTGCACACGGTGGAGATGCAGGAGCGCTTTGAGCCCCTGCCCGGCTGGACCGCGCGTTTCAGCGGCGCCGGCCACATCCTGGGCGCGGCCAGCCTGCTGCTGCAAGTGGGCGGGCGGCGCATCCTGTTTTCGGGCGACCTGGGCCGACCGGACGACCTGCTGATGAAGCCGCCCGAAGCCGCCCCCGCCGCCGACACGGTGCTGATCGAATCGACCTACGGCGACCGCGACCACCCCAAGGAAGACGTGGTGGCCGAGCTGGGCCCGGCCCTGGCGCGGGTGGCCGCACGCGGCGGCACGGCCGTGGTGCCGGTGTTTGCGGTAGGCCGCGCGCAGGCGCTGTTGCACGCCATTGCCGAGCTGAAGGCGCGCCACGCCATCCCGCACGCGCTGCCCATCTACCTCGACAGCCCCATGGCCATCCACACCACGGAGCTGTTTCAGCACCACCTGGGAGAACACCGGCTGGACGCGGCGCAGTGCCGCGCCATGGGCCATGCGGCCCACTACACCGTCACGCCCGACCAGTCGCGCGCCATCGCCATGAACCACGGCCCCAAGGTGGTGCTGGCGGCCAGCGGCATGGCCACCGGCGGGCGCGTGCTGCACCACCTGGCGCAGTACCTGGGCGACCACCGCCACATGGTCATCCTCACCGGCTACCAGGCGCCCGGCACACGCGGCGCCACGCTGGCCGCTGGCGCCACCCACCTGCGCCTGCACGGCCAGGACGTGCCGGTGCGCGCCGAGGTGGTGCAATTGCAAAGCGCATCGGCCCACGCCGACGCCGGCCAGCTTTTGGCCTGGCTGCGCACCCTGCCCGACCGCCCGCAACAGGTGTTTGTGGTGCACGGCGACCCAGAGGCCTCGGACGCGCTGCGCCTGCGCATCGAAAAGGAACTGCGCTGGCCGGCCATGGTGCCGGAGCACGGTGCGACCTGGCCGGCATGAACCCGACCCGGCGCCTCAGAACAGCGCCATCTGCCCCGCCGCCCCCGGCGGCCGGAACAAGGAGCCGTCCAGCGTGTGCCGCTCGCGGTTGAGGCCCAGGCGGCGACAGGCCTTCTCGAAACGCTGGTGGATCAGGTCGGCCCAGATGCCCTGGCCGCGCATGCGGGTGGCGAAGTCGCCGTCGTAGTCCTTGCCGCCGCGCATGTCCTGTATGCGCGCCATCACCCGCTCGGCGCGCAGCGGGTGGTGCACCTGCAGCCATTCGCGGAACAGCGGCGCCACTTCCCAGGGCAGGCGCACCACCTGGTAGAAGGCACGGTCGGCGCCGGCCTCGCGCGCGGCGGCCAGCACCTGTTCCATGTCTTCGTTGATGAAAGGGATTTGCGGTGACACGCTCACGCCCACCGGTATGCCTGCATCCACCAGGGTGCGGATGGTGCGCAGGCGCCGGTGGGGCGCTGCTGCGCGAGGCTCCAGGGTGCGGGCCAGTGCCGGGTCGAGGGTGGTGATGGTGACGTAGACCGAGGCCAGGCGTTGCGCCGCCATCGGGGCCAGCAGGTCCAGATCGCGTTCAACGCCGCTGGACTTGGTGATGATGGCCAGTGGGTGCTGGGCCGCGTGCAGCACCTCCAGCACCTCGCGCGTGAGGCGCAGTTCGCGCTCCACCGGTTGGTAGGCGTCGGTCACGGTGCCCAGGCCAATCGCTTGCGGGCTGTGATTGGGCCTGGCCAACTCGGCCCGCAACAGCTCGGCGATGTTGCGTTTGGCGATGATCTTGGTCTCGAAGTCCAGCCCGGGCGAGAGGTTGAGGTAGCTGTGTGTGGGCCGTGCGTAGCAGTAGATGCAGCCGTGTTCGCAGCCCCGGTAGGGGTTGATGGACTGGCTGAAGGGCACGTCGGGCGAGGTGTTGCGGCTGATGGCGCTGCGGGCCAGCTCGTCCATCACCTGCGTGGGCGGCAAGCCTGGTGGGGCTGCGGCGGCGTCGTCCAGCGTGCCCCAGCCATCGTCAAAGCCGGCGCGCTCGTCCACCGAAAAACGGTGCGTCAGTTGGGAGGCGGCGCCTCGCCCTTTGATGGCATGCAAAGGGATATGGACATCGGCCATGGTGGGTTGCATCAAAAATACTGGTTAAAACATCAGTATTCCACAAACACACCCGCCACACCAAACACAAAAGCAGAACGCGCCCGGAGGCGCGTTCTGCATCACGTTCTGACGGGGTTCAAGCCGCGCAGATGCGGGCCTTGGCCTCGGCGTATTCGCGCTTGAAGCGAGCCACCAGATCGGCGGCGGGCATCACTTCGCGGATGGCGCCAATGCCCTGGCCACAACCCCAGATGTCCTTCCAGGCCTTGGCGGCGTTGGCGCCTTCGCCAGTGGAAAAGTTCATCTTGCTGGGGTCGCTGTCGGGCAGGTTGTCGGGGTCCATGCCGGCGTTCTTGATGCTGCCCTTGAGGTAGTTGCCGTGGATGCCGGTGTAGAAGTTGCTGTAGACGATGTCGTCCGAGTTGCTCTGGGTGATCATCTGCTTGTAGCCGTCCACCGCGCGCGCTTCTTCGGTGGCAATGAAGGCCGAGCCGATGTAGGCGAAATCGGCACCCATGGCCTGTGCGGCAAGGATCGCACCGCCCGAGGCGATCGAGCCTGACAGCGCCACCGGGCCGTCGAACCACTCGCGGATTTCCTGCACCATGGCGAACGGGCTTTTCACGCTGGCATGGCCACCGGCGCCGGCCGCCACGGGAATCAGGCCATCGGCGCCCTTTTCAATCGCCTTGTGTGCGAACACGTTGTTGATGACGTCGTGTAACACCACACCGCCCCAGCTGTGCACGGCCTGGTTCACGTCCTCGCGGGCGCCCAGGCTGGTGATGACGATGGGCACCTTGTACTTGGCGCACAGTTGCATGTCGTGCTCCAGGCGGTCGTTGCTCTTGTGCACGATCTGGTTGATGGCAAAAGGCGCCGCAGGCGAGTCCGGGTTGGCCTTGTCGTGTGCGGCCAGGGCCTCGGTGATCTCGGCCAGCCAGTCTTCGAGCTGTGCGGCCGGACGTGCGTTGAGGGCCGGCATGGAACCCACCACGCCGGCCTTGCACTGGGCAATCACCAGCTTGGGGTTGCTGATGATGAACAGCGGCGAGCCGATGACAGGGAACTTGATCTTCTGCAGGACCGGGGGCAGTTGGGACATGGGGTCTCCGTGGGTGTTGTTGTCTGCGATTCTGGTGGACGCGGTGTGCCCCGCCCTGTCGCCGCAGCTACAGGGCGGGTGCAAGACGTCAGAAGGCGTCCAGCGCCATCTCGGTCACGCCCACTGCGCCCTCGACGATGCTGTCGCGCACGCCCGGTGCGCGGCTCAGGATGTGGTCGGCGTAGAAACGCGCGGTGGTGATCTTGGCCTGCATGAAGGCCACATCGGTGCCGGCCGCCAGTTGGGCTTCGGCGACCAGCAGCGCACGCGCCATCTGCCAACCCGCCATCACGTTGCCCGCCAGCATCAGGTAGGGCACGCTGCCGGCGAACACGGCGTTGGGGTCGGCCTTGGTGTGGCCGGCCACAAACTTCACCGCGTCTTCAAAGGCCAGGCGCGCCGCCGTCAGGCGTTTGAGCATGGCCAACGCGTGGGCGCTGCCGCTCTGTGCCAGTTCGGCTTCGGTGGTGGCGATCTGCCGCGCAATCGCCAGCGCCGACTGGCCGCCGTCGCGCGAGGTCTTGCGGCCCACCAGGTCGTTGGCCTGGATGGCGGTCGTGCCTTCGTAGATGGTCAGGATCTTGGCGTCGCGGTAGTGCTGGGCGGCACCGGTTTCCTC
>JAUYSB010000087.1 GCA_030696525.1 Hydrogenophaga sp.
CTCGGCGATCTCGTCGTCCATGAAAAAGGTCTGCGCCACCGGGCCGGGGTCGGCCAGGCCGGTGGTTTCGATGACCACGCGGTCGAACTGCAACTCGCCCTTGCGGCGCTTCTCGGCCAGGTCGGTCAGCGTGCTGCGCAGGTCTTCGCGGATGGTGCAGCAGACACACCCGTTGTTCATCTGGATGATCTGCTCGCTGGTGTCGGACACCAGGATCTCGTTGTCGATGTTCTCTTCACCGAACTCGTTCTCGATGACAGCGATTTTCTGGCCGTGCGCCTCGGTCAGCACACGCTTGAGCAAGGTGGTTTTGCCCGAACCCAGAAAGCCGGTGAGGATGGTGGCGGGAATCAGGGACATGGCGGGCCGATGCAGAGGGGGTGGTCGAAAACAGGCGCAGAGTGTATTCGACCTGCCCACCTTCGCGCTGACCGGCAGACTGGCGGGCCGCCCGCCCTTCGCCGAGGACTCAGGGGCGCAGGTAGACGAATTGCTCGCGCGCCTGCAGCCGCGCCACCTCGGCCACGCCCGAGGGCACGACCTTGGTTTCCATCAGCAGCTTGTTGGCGTCGATCTTGCGCGACACCAGGGTGTTGTTGCAGACCCGGAACTCCACGCCCTTGGACGCCAGATCGGCCACGCTGCCGGAGAAGGGCTGCTCCATCTGGTTGGTCGCGCCATCGATCAGGAAGTCGATGCCCAGGCCGTGGGTGACCACCACGATCTTGGCCTTGGGGTCGGCGGCCAGGTGGTTGCGGATGTTCTGGATGGCGCGCGAGGCCTGCGGGATGCCTTCGCTCAGGTGGTAAACCACCTTGATCGCGTCCTGCGCCTGGGCGGTCGCGGCGCCAGTCACCAGCGCACCGGCCAGGAGCAGGCCACGCACAAAACGGGAACGGGAGGGTGCAAACATGAATATCTCCTTATATACCGATGGAAAAGCAGAGTGTGGCAGCAGGCCGGCGCGGGCGGCACCGGGCTAACCCGCAAGCCCCTGGCTACGAGCGGGGTTTGCGGCCGGTCTTGCCGGCGCGCGGGTGGGCGGCATCGTACACCTGGGCCAGGTGCTGAAAGTCCAGCCGCGTGTACACCTGGGTGGTGCCGATGTTGGCATGGCCCAGCAGCTCCTGCACGGCGCGCAAATCGCCGCTGGACTGCAGCAGGTGGCTGGCAAACGAGTGGCGCAGCATGTGCGGGTGCACCGGCGTGGCCAGGCCGGCCTGTTGCGAACGCCGACGCAGGCGCAGGCGGATGTGCTGAGGCGTCAGGCGCCGGCCGTGGGCGCCAATGAACAGCGCCGGGTCGTCGCCGGCCCAGTGCGCGCGCAACACCAGCCAGTCGGCCAAGGCAGCCAGCGCCTCGGCACCCACCGGCACGCTGCGGCGCTTGCTGCCCTTGCCCAACACGTGGGCTTCGCCGGCCTGGGCGTCTATCCAGCCGCGCGCCTGCGGGCCGGGCTGGGCGTCCAGCCCCACCAGTTCGCCCAGGCGCAGGCCACTGCCGTAGAGCAGTTCGGTGATGCAGCGGTCGCGCGTCTCGCGTTCGGGTGCGTCGTCTTCGTTGGCGTGGTCGGCCAGGCGCACGGCGTCGTCCACCGCCAGCGCTTTGGGCAACGGCTTGCCGGCCTTGGGCGCACGCACGCCCACCACCGGGTTGACCTCAATCTGCCCCTGGCGCCCCAGCCAGGTGTAAAAGCCGCGCCAGCCCGACAGGATGAGGGCGATACCGCGCGCGCTGCGCCCACCGCTGTGCATCTGCGCCACCCAGCGGCGGATGTGGGCATCGTGCACGCGCAACAGGCCCACACCGGCGGCCACCGCCAGGCGTGCGAGCTTGCTCAGGTCCTCGGTGTAGAGCGCCACCGTGCGCTCGGCCAGGCGTTTTTCCACCCGCACGTGCTGCAGGTAGCCGGCGATCAGCTGCGCGTCGGCGGGGGGCAACTCAGGTGTGGCGCCCATGGCCGGACATCACTCGGCCATCAGCCTGCCCAGGGCGGCACTCGCCAGCTCCGCGATGCGCTCCAGAAAGTCGGTGCCCATGCCGGCGTGAAATCGCTGTGGGTCGGTCGAGCCCAGCACCAGCAGGCCAAACACCTTGTCGGCCAGGCCGGCGCGCAGGGGCAGCAGGGCCAGCGACGCGGCCGTGGCGCCCGTGGCATCACCCAGCCACGAAGCGGCTTCCAGCCCGGGGTTGGCGCCACAATACGGTGTGGTCAGCGAGGCGGCAAAGGCCTGGGCATCGGCGCTCACGTCCTGGGCAAACGGCTGGCTGGCCCACTGCGGCGCCACGCCCCAGACGCGTATGGCCGCCTGCGGCACCTGGAACTGCGCCAGGATCTGCTCGACGATGACACCGGGCAGCGCCACCGCATCGCGGGTCAGCAGCAACTCGCGCGTCCAGCGCTGCAGCTTGTCGGCGATCACCACGTTGTCCTGCCCGTGGCGGATCATCTCGGCGGCCTTGAGCTCCAGCGTGCGGATCTTGTCGCGCAGCATCTCGGCCTGGCGCTCCTGCAGGCTCACCGCCCGCTGGCCGTGGGGGCTGGTCAGTTGCACGGCGGCCAGCAGCTCCGCGTGGCGCTCGAAAAAGTCGGGCGTGTTGAGCAGAAAGTCGGCGATGTCGTCTTCGGTGATGGGGTTCATGTTCATGCTGCAGAAACTCAGTTCAGCTCCGGGACGTCGATCTCGCCCTGGAACACGGTGGTCGCCGGGCCGGTCATGAGCACCGGCGCATCCAGCGGGCCGGCGCCGCCGGCCCATTCGATGGTGAGTTGCCCGCCGCGCGTGGCCACGTCCACACGGGCGTCGAGCCAGCCCTGGCGTATGCCCGCCACCACGGCCGCGCAGGCGCCGGTGCCGCAGGCCAGGGTTTCACCCACGCCGCGCTCGAAGACCCGCAGCTTCACATGGCCGCGGTCCAACACCTGCACAAAGCCGGCGTTGACGCGTTTGGGGAAAGCCGGATGGGCCTCGATCAGCGGCCCCAGGCCCAGCACCGGCGCCTGGTCCACGTCGTCCACGCGCAGCACCGCGTGCGGGTTGCCCATGGACAAAACCGCCACCGGCACGGCCGCGTGGCCGGGCAGCGGCAGGGTCCACAGCGGCCACGGGTTGCCTTGGTCGGGAGCACCCTCGGCGTAGGCCTGGCTGGCGTCAAAGGGCACACGCGGCAGATCGAACACCGGCGCGCCCATGTCCACGGTGACGCGGCCATCGGCGTTCAGGCGCAGCTCGATCACCCCGCCGTGCACCTTGACGCGCACCGTGTCTTTGGCTGTCAGGCCACGTTCGCGCACAAAACGCACAAAGCAGCGCGCGCCGTTGCCGCAGTGCTCCACCTCGCCGCCGTCGGCGTTGTGGATGACGTACTCAAAATCCACCCCGGCCGTGGGCGCTGGTCGCACGGTGAGGATCTGGTCGGCGCCGACGCCGAAATGGCGGTCGGCCAGGAAACGGTACTGGGCCGCGCTCAGGCCCAGGCGGCCCTGCGTTTCGTCGAGCACAACAAAGTCGTTGCCCGCGCCCTGCATCTTGGTGAATCGGATCAGCATGGGCACATTATCGGCGTCAATCCGTCAGCCACAGCTCGATGCGGCGGTTCTGCGCGCGGCCCTCGGGCGTGTCGTTGGCCACCAGCGGCGCACGGGCGCCCCAGGCCTCCACCTCGATGGCCGCTGCCGGCAGGCCACGCTGCACCAGGGCATCGCGCAGGCGCAGGGCGCGCTGGGCCGCCAGCGCGGCGGCGCCGTCGTTGTCGGCCGTCGATGCGTCGCTGTGCCCCTGCACACGGGCGCGCCACGGTGGGCCGGCCAACAGCGCGGCGGCCACGCGGTCCCACACGGCGGCAGCGGCTTCGCTGGGCGTGGCGGTGTTGCCGGCAAATGCGCGGTCGGCCGGCCAGCGCAGCAGCAGCACGTTGTCGGGGTTGCGCAGCACCTCGACACCGGCCGAGGCCAGGCTGTCGGCCAGGCGGGCGCGGCGCTGCTCCATGGCTTCGGACCAGGCCTTGGGCTGGGCGGCGGGTGCCCCCAGCTGCGCCGCAGCTCCCTGCATGCCGCCGCTTTGCAGGGGTTTGCCGGCGCAGCCTGTCAAAACGATCGCGGCCAGCACCACCCGCCACAGGCGATCCGTCGTCATGGGGTCATGCAACACGGTCGGTCTCCTAAAACCCCGACCTTACCGCAGCCCGGGACAGCGTTGGGTCAACGCACCGGCGCGGCGGTGGACAGGGGCGCCGGCGCAGGTGCCTGCGCGGCAGCCGGTGCGGCCTCGGCCATGAAAATCTCCACCCGGCGGTTGCGCGCACGGCCCTCGGCCGTGTCGTTGCTGGCCAGCGGCGCGCGCTCGCCCATGCCACCCACGTCCACACGGCCCACGGCAACGCCGCGCGCCACCAGATGGTCGCGGGTGCGGGTGGCGCGGTTCACCGAGAGCGGCTCGTTGATGGCGTCGCTGCCGGTGTTGTCGGTGTGTCCCACGATGCGCACCCGCGCCTGCGGGTTGGCCACCAGGCCCTGGGCAAAGCCGTCCAGCACGTCGGCGAAATTGGCCTTGATGTCGGCCCGGCCGACGTCAAAGGAAATGTCGCTGGGCACGTTGATCTTGAGCTGGTTGTCTGCTGTCTTGACCACCTCGATGCCCGTGCCCTGGGTGGCGGTTTCCATCTTCTTGCGCTGGTCTTCCATGCGCTGCGTCCAGACGTAGCCACCCAGCGCGCCCACGCCCGCCCCAATGGCCGCGCCCTTGGCGGCACCGCTGCTGCCGCCGGTCAAGGCGCCCAGCACAGCGCCTGCCGCCGCGCCGATGCCAGCGCCTTTGGCCGTGCCTTGCTGGCTTTCGCTCATGTTGGCGCAGCCGGTGGCCAGCAGGGCGATGGACAGGACCGATGCGGTGAAACGGGTGGGTGTGTTCATGGGAACCTCCTTGAATGTGTTGCGCCAGCCACCTCGGCCGGCAGGCGCCATTGTCAGAGCGCCCGGCCGATCAGTTTGCAAACGATGTACAGCACTTTGTGAAGAAGTGTTCTGGCCACTTTCGTCGGGCCATGCACAATCGCTCAACCATGGCACGCACCTCCCAACTCCTGCACACACAACGCGAACCCGCCGCCCTGCGCCCCGCCGCCACCGTGCTGCTGCTGCGCGACACACCCGCCGGCATTGAAGTGCTGATGACGCGGCGTTCGCTCACCGCCAGCTTCGCGCCCGGCGCCTACGTGTTTCCGGGCGGCGGCATCGACGCGGCCGACAACGCGGCCCACGCCCAGTCCATGCGCCGCCCCACCCAGAGCGACTTGCACCTCACCCAGGCGGTTGCGGCCATACGCGAGAGCTTTGAAGAACTCGGCGTGCTACTGGCCCGCCACGCCGACGGCCGCTGGGCGGACACGGCCGACATCGCCGCGCTGGACCGCAAGGCCCCGTTCGCCGCGCAGTGCGCCGCGCGCGGCCTCACGCTGGCGGCCGACCAGGTGTTTGTGCTGGCCCACTGGATCACCGACCGCGACCTGCCGCGTCGCTTCGACGTGCCTTTTTTGGTGGCCCGCATGCCCGAAGGCCAGGAGCCAGTGGCCGACGAGGCCGAGCAGTTCGAACCGGTGTGGGTGCGCCCCGCCGATGCCTTGGCGCGGCACAAGGCGGGCAGCTTCTTCATCATCTTCCCCACCATCCGCACGCTGGAACGGCTGCAAGCCTATGCCACGGTGGACGCGGTGCTGGCCACCTGCGCCAGCGAGCAGCCGCTGTGGACCAGTTGCCCGCGCGCCGGCCTCAAAAACGGCCAGGATTCGCGCCACATGGAACACGAGCCCGAGTTTGGCGAGCTGGCCCTGGTGAGCCCTGACGGCCAGATCGTGCACGAGCTGGCCTGGCAAAGCGAAACGCCCGTGCCGCTGCTCAAAAACGTGCTGCGCCTGACCGCGCCCAACCCTGGCTTCATGACCGGCCCCGGCACCAACAGCTACCTGATTGGCGACCCACACACCGGCTATGTGGCCATCGACCCCGGCCCGGACGACGCCGGCCACATCGAACGCCTGTGGCGCGCCTGCGGCGGGCAGATCCGCCACATCGTCTGCACCCACTCCCACCCCGACCACTCGCCCGGTGCGCGCCGGCTGCAGGCACTCTGCGCCGAGCGCCCGCCCATACTGGGGCTGGCCAGTGCCGCCACGGCACGCGCCGACAGCCAGTTCCAGCCCGACCGCGAGCTGGCCGATGGCGAGCTGATCGTGTTGCAGGCCGAGGACACCGACACCCATACGCTGCAGGTGGTGCACACCCCCGGCCACGCCGCCAACCACCTGTGCCTGCTGCTGATTGAGGACTGCCTGCTGATCTCGGGCGACCACATCCTCAACGGCAGCACCACCGTCATCAGCCCGCCCGACGGCGAGATGCAGGCCTACCTCGACTCGCTGGACAAGCTGGCCGCGCTGTGCCGCCAGCACGGCGCCGACTTCATCCTGCCCGCCCACGGCCACGTGCTGGGCGATGCGCCTGGGGCGATTGCCCACCTCAAGGCGCACCGCCTCAAACGCGAAGCCAAGGTGGCCGCCGCCATGCGCGCCCTGCCCGGCGGCAACCTCGACGACTGGGTGCCGCTGGCCTACGACGACGTGCCAGAACGCCTGTGGCCGGTGGCCAAACGTTCGCTGCAAGCGCACGTCGATCACATCCGCAGCCTGGGTGGTTTCAATGTCTGAGCACGACAGCGGCGTGCGCCTGGCCAAGCGCGTGGCCGAACTCAAGGCCTGCTCGCGCGCCGAAGCCGAGCGCTACATCGAAGGCGGCTGGGTCAGCGTCAACGGCACCGTGGTGGAGCTGCCGCAGCACCGCGTGGCCGATGCCGATGAGGTCACACTGGCGGCCAACGCCCGCGCCACCCTGCTGCCGCCCGTCACCGTGTTGTGGCACAAGCCGGTGGGCGTGCGCTGCGACATCGAACAGGCGCCCAAGGCCGAATGGCTGGCCACCGAACACCGCAGCACCGATGACCGCAGCCAGCAGCGCCTGCTGCTCAAACACTGGTCCGGTTTGCGCTGCGCCGCACCGCTGGACACCGCCGCCAGCGGCCTGGTGGTGTTCACGCAGGAAAGCGGCATCTGGCGCCGGCTGGTGGACGACGCGATCACCGTGGAACACGAGCTGTGGGTGGACGTGAACGGGCCCGTGGCGCCGGCCGCACTGGCCGCGTTGCAACGCCAGGTGCGCGCCAGCGTGAACCGCCAGAACGACGCCGGCACCCGGCTGCGCGTGGCGGCCAAGGGCCTGCGCAAGGGCCAATTGGGCGCCTGGTGCGAGGCGGCCGGCATACAGCCCGACGCGGTGCACCGCGCCCGCCTGGGCCGCCTGGCCCTGGGCACGCTGCCCGCAGGCCAGTGGCGCATGTTGATGGGCTACGAACGCTTCTGACGCGCCGCCAAAAATAAAGTGTGAAGCCTGCCGGTACGCCGGATTCTGTGCACCCTGGTTGCCCAAGGCGTGACCGCCATTCCTCTGGGCCGCTGGTCACCCAAGCGGCTCGATGCTGCCTACCCGCCAGCTCCGCGGAACCACATCATCGCTGGCCTATTTGGCATTGCTGCGCGCAGAGATTGCCCGTTTCACCCCCGGTGGTTTGCCTTGCGGCACGCCCCCGGGACTCGTCTCTGTTGCTCTGATCCTCACCTCACGGTGGAGAGCCGTTAGCTCCTGCGCTGTCCTGTGCAGTCCGGACGTTCCTCCAGTGCCACCTTTCGGTGCTTGCACCAGCGGCGGTCTGGCAGGCTTCACGCCCCGATTATCGCCACAATGCGCATTGCATCCTGTCCCACGTCCCTCCCACGCCCCCACCGAAAGGCCCCCATGAAAGCCGACAACATCCTGCAGACCATTGGCCAGACCCCCCACGTGCGCCTCCAGCGCCTGTTCGGTGCAGCCACCCAGCAGGTCTGGATCAAGTCCGAACGCAGCAACCCCGGTGGCTCCATCAAGGACCGCATCGCCCTGGCCATGGTGGAAGACGCCGAACGTTCGGGCGCCTTGCAACCGGGCGGCACCATCGTCGAACCGACCTCGGGCAACACCGGCATCGGGCTGGCCATGGTGGCGGCCGTCAAGGGCTACAAGCTCGTCTTGGTGATGCCGGACAGCATGTCGGTCGAGCGCCGCCGCCTGATGCTGGCCTACGGCGCCAGTTTTGACCTCACCTCGCGCGAAAAAGGCATGAAAGGTTCCATCGCACGGGCCGAAGAAATCGTGGCCAGCACCCCCGGCGCCTGGATGCCCATGCAGTTCAACAACCCCGCCAACGTGGCCGTGCATGCGCGCACCACCGCCGAGGAAATCGCCGCCGACTTCCCCGAGGGCATCGACGCGCTGATCACCGGCGTGGGCACGGGTGGCCACCTGACCGGTTGCGCCCGGGTGCTCAAGGCACGCTGGCCCCGGCTCAAGGTCTACGCGGTGGAGCCCACGGCCTCGCCGGTGATCTCCGGTGGCCAGCCCTCGCCCCACCCCATCCAGGGCATCGGCGCCGGATTCATCCCCAACAACCTCGACACCACGCTGCTCGACGGCGTGATCCAGGTGGACGCCGAGCCTGCCCGCGAGATGGCCCGCCGCTGCGCCCGGGAGGAAGGCATGTTGGTGGGCATTTCTTCGGGCGCTACGCTGGCGGCCATTGCCCAGAAGCTGCCCGACCTGGCCCCCAACGCCGTGGTGCTGGGCTTCAACTACGACACCGGCGAGCGTTACCTGTCCATCGAAGGCTTCCTCCCGGCCTGACGCTGGCGCGAAACTAAAATGGGGGCCTGCTTGATCAACACGAGCCCCCATGATCCGACTGACCGAACTCAAGTTGTCGCTGGCCGACGTGCCAGTGGAACACCGCCGCGCGGCCGACGCGCCGTCTGAAACCGAGGCCGACCGCGCGCCGCCGCCCCACCCCATCGCCGTGCTCACCCGCATGGGCGCCGAGGCCTTGGGCATTGCCCCCGAGGCCATCGCGCAGCTGCAGGTGTTCAAGCGCAGTTTTGACGCCCGCAAGGCGGCCCTGCTGGCGGTCTACATCGTTGACATCACCCTGGCCAACCCGGCCGATGAAGCGGCCCTGCTGGCGCGCCACGCCGGCCACCCGCACATCGGCCCCACGCCCGACATGGGCTGGACGCCGCCCTGCCAGGCGCCGGCCACCTTGCCACACCGCCCGGTGGTGGTGGGCTTCGGCCCTTGCGGGATTTTTGCCGCGCTGACACTGGCGCAAATGGGTTTCAAGCCCATCGTGCTGGAGCGCGGGCGCAACGTGCGCCAGCGCACCAAGGACACCTGGGGCCTGTGGCGCAAGCGGGTGCTCACACCCGAGAGCAACGTGCAGTTTGGCGAAGGCGGCGCCGGCCTGTTTTCCGACGGCAAGCTCTACAGCCAGATCAAGGACCCGCGCTTTCTGGGCCGCAAGGTGATGCAGGAGTTTGTGAACGCGGGCGCGCCCATCGAAATCCTGTACGAGGCCCACCCCCACATTGGCACCTTCAAGCTGGTCAAGGTGGTGGAACACATGCGCGACGAGATCGTGCGCCTGGGCGGCGAGATCCGCTTCGAGCAGCATGTGAGCGATGTGCACATCGAAGACGGCGCACTGCGCGGCCTGACCGTGCGTGACCTGGCCAGCGGCCAGACCCATGAACTGCGCACCGACCACGCGGTGATGGCCCTGGGCCACAGCGCGCGCGACACCTTTGAGGTGCTGCACGCGCGCGGTGTGGACATCGAGGCCAAGCCGTTTTCCATCGGCTTCCGGGTGGAACACCCACAAGGCGTGATCGACCGCGCCCGCTGGGGCCGCCACGCCGGCCACCCGCTGCTGGGCGCGGCCGAGTACCGGCTGGTGCACCACGCCGCCAACGGCCGCGCGGTCTACAGCTTCTGCATGTGCCCGGGCGGCACGGTGGTGGCCGCCACGTCCGAGCCCGAGCGCGTGGTCACCAACGGCATGAGCCAGTACTCGCGCAACGAACGCAACGCCAACGCCGGCATCGTGGTGGGCATAGACCCCGCGCGCGACTTCCCCGGCGGGCCGCTGGCCGGCATCGCGCTGCAGCGCAGCCTGGAATCGCACGCCTACGTGCTGGGCGGCAGCAACTACAACGCACCGGGCCAGCTCGTGGGCGACTTCGTGACCGGGCGCGACTCGCGCGAACTCGGTGAGGTGGAGCCGTCCTACAAACCCGGCGTGACGCTGGGCAGCCTGCACAGTGCCCTGCCCGCCTATGCCATTGAAGCCATGTGCGAGGCCTTCCCCGCCTTTGGCAAAAAGATCGCCGGCTTTGACCGCCATGACGCGGTGCTGACCGGGGTGGAAACCCGAACCTCATCGCCCATCCGCCTGCCGCGTGGTGACGATTTGCAGTGCACCAACGTGCGCGGCCTCTACCCGGCCGGTGAAGGCGCGGGCTACGCCGGCGGCATTTTGTCGGCCGGGGTGGACGGCATACGGGTGGCCGAGGCGCTGGCGCGGCAGACCATCGCCGCGTTACCCACCGCTTGACGCGGGCTTCACAGTGGCTTGACATGCCGCGCGCAGACTCCGAGCATTCCCGCTGGAGAGGACTTTTCATGAACGCCCTACACACCCCGCTGGCCGCCGCACTGGCAGTGGCCTTGTTTGCGCCGCTGGCCGCCCATGCACAGGAGCGCGGCCGCGTGATCAGCAGCACACCGGTGATGCAATCTGTGGCCATCCCCCGCGAGGTCTGCACCGACCGCGCCGTCTCCGAATCCGGCCAGAGCTCGGGCGCTGGTGCGCTGCTGGGTGGCATCGCGGGCGGCGCCGCCGGCAATGCCATTGGCGACGGTGGCGGGCGGGCCGCGGCCACCGCCATCGGCATCATTGGCGGCGCCCTGCTGGGCAACAAGATCGAAGGCGGCGGCCAGTTGCAAACCCGCATGGTGCGCCAGTGCAGCACCCAGACCGTGTACGAGAACCGCGCCGCCGCGTTTGATGTGGTCTACGAATACGGCGGCCAGCAGTACAGCGTGCGCCTGGCCGAGGACCCGGGCGCTTTTGTGGAGCTGCAGCTCAGCCCGGTGGGTGCGCTGCCGGAGCCGGCGCCGATGTACGCCCCCCAACAGGCGCCCCAGTACGCACCGCAGTACCAGCCCCAATACGCACCGCAGTACGTGCCGCAATACGTGGCACCGCAATACATCACGCCGCCGGTCACGCGCATCATCGTCTCGCCCGACTACTACTACGCGCCGCCGCCCCGGATCTACTACCCGCCGCCGGCCTACCGGCCGAGGCCTGACCGCGATCACCGGGACGACCGACGAGACGACCGCCGGGGCGATCGCAGGGAGGACAGGCGCGATGACAGACGCGGTGAGCGCCCGCAGGCCAACCGCGACGACCGGCGCGACAACCCGCCGGGTTTTGTGCGGCCCGCGCCCAGGCCCACCCACCCTGGCGACCGGCGCCAGCCGGGTGACTTCCCCTGAAGCCACACCGCTTCCGGCACAAAAATTCACGCACAAAAAAACCAGCTCACAGGCTGGTTTTTTTGTGGGTGATGGCAGATCAGGTGTTCTGCTGCAGGCGCGCGATGCGCTCTTCCATCGGCGGGTGGGTAGAGAACAGCTTGCCCAGCCCGCCGGCAATGCCCATGGCCTGCATGGTTTTGGGCAGTTCGCCCGGCACCAGGCCACCCAGGCGGGCCAGCGCGTTGATCATGGGTTGCTTGCGGCCCATCAGCTGGGCAGCACCCGCGTCGGCACGGAATTCGCGCTGGCGGCTGAACCAGGCCACGATGATGGCGGCCACAAAACCCAGCAGGATGTCCAACACCACCGTGGTGATCATGTAGCCGATGCCGGGCCCCGAGTTCTGGCTGTCGCCCTTGCGCAGAAAGCTGTCCACCGCGTAGCCGATCACGCGGCTCAGGAAGACCACAAAGGTGTTCATCACGCCCTGGATCAGGGTCATGGTGACCATGTCGCCGTTGGCCAC
Organism: Hydrogenophaga sp.; assembly: GCA_030696525.1. GTDB lineage: Bacteria > Pseudomonadota > Gammaproteobacteria > Burkholderiales > Burkholderiaceae_C > Hydrogenophaga. The sequence goes on from JAUYSB010000087.1 coordinate 11,982, forward strand.
GTGGGCCACCTCGTGGCCAATCACGGCCTCCACCTCTTCACGCGTCATGCCCTGCAGCAGGCCGGTGGACACCGCCACCAGGGCCGAGTTCTTGAAGGCGCCGGTGGCACAGGCGTTGGGCGCGCCCTCGTAAATGGCCACCTCGGGCATGCCGATACCGGCCTTGTCGGCAAACTTCTGCACGGTCTGCACGATCCAGGCTTCGTCGGCGTTCTGCGGCTGGTTGATCACGCGCGCGCCGGTGCTGAACTTGGCCATGGGCTTGCTGATGAGCAGCGAGATGATGGCGCCGCCAAAACCCATGAGCAGCGAAAAGCCCATCAGCGCGCCCATGTTGAGGCCGTTGGCGGTGAGGTAACGGTTCACACCGAGCAGGCTGGCGGTGATGCCCAGCACCGCCATCACGGCGACGTTGGTGAGGACAAACAGCAGGATGCGCTTCATGGATTCTCCGAAAATGGAAACGACGGACGGATCATAGTGGGGGCTGCACCCCGTTTTTCAAGCCAGCCTCACACCTGCGGCAGCAGGTAGCGGCGCTCCCAGGCGCTGATCTCGCCCAGGTAGTGCTCGTGTTCCAGCGCCTTGACGGCCAGGAAACCCCGCACGAAACGCTCGCCCAGCAATGCCGGCGCATGTTGGCTTTGCGCCATTTGGTCGTGTGCCGACGAAAAAGTTCGCGGCAGACCGCGTTCCAGGTCGTAGCCGTTGCCCGACACCGGCTCCGACGGCGCGCAGCGCGCCTGCAAACCCGCCAAGCCGGCGGCCAGCGTGGCGGCCATGGCCAGGTAGGGGTTGGCATCGGCGCCCGCAATGCGGTTTTCCACCCGCCGCGCGGCCGGCGGCGACACCGGCACACGCAGGCCGGTGGTGCGGTTGTCAAAACCCCAGGCCACGTTGATGGGCGCCTGGCTGCCGGCCACATAACGGCGGTACGAATTGATCGTGGGCGCGTAGAGCAGCGTGAGATCGGGCGTGTGGGCCTGCAGACCGCCGATGTAGTGGAAAAAAGCTTCGCTGGCTGAACCGTCGGCCTGGCTGAAGATGTTGCGGCCGTCCGCGTCCACCACGCTCTGGTGCAGGTGCATGGAGCTGCCAGCCTGGCCGGCCATGGGCTTGGCCATGAAGACGGCGTTGAGCCCGTGCTGCAGGGCAATCTCGCGCGCGGCGGTTTTGAACAGAAAGGCCTGGTCGGCCACCGCCACCGGATCGCCGTGCAGGAGGTTGATCTCGTACTGGCCGGCGCCCACCTCGTGCAGCCAGGTGTCGGCGCGTATGCCCAGCCCATCGATGGCGGCATGGAAGTCGTCCCAGAACGGCGCCAGCTCGTTGAGCTGGTTGAGGCTGAACGCCGACTGCCCCACCTCGGGGCGCCCGCCCCGGCCCACCGGCAAGGCGAGTGGCTGGCTGGGATCGCTCATGGCAGCGGTCAGGTAGAACTCGATCTCGGGCGCAATCACCGGCTGGAGTCCCAGCGCCGCGTAGCGCGCCACCACGTTTTTGAGCACCGAACGTGGCGCAAATTCGCACAGGCTGCCGTCCATTTCCACGCAGTCGTGCACCGCCAGGTAGCGCGGCACGCTGGCCCAGGGCGCGGGCTTGAGCGTGGCCAGGTCGGGCACCAGGCGCACGTCGGGGTCGCTGTCGGGAAAGACCGGGTCGTAGGAATACTCGCCGGTCACACACTGCATGGGAATGGCCTGGCAGATGCGCAACTCGCTGCCGGCGGCAAAACTGGCGGCCGGCATGAGTTTGCCGCGCGGGTAGCCGGTCACGTCGGCGAACAGGCATTCCACGTCGCGCACGCCGGCTTCGCGAAAGTGCTGGGCCAGCGTGGCGCGGTCGGCGTCCAGCGCCAGATTCAGGTGGGCCCAGGAGGGCGAAGCGGTCAGGGACATGCGAGCACTTTCAAGCGGGCACGCGCCGGGGGCGGAACACCCCCACATCGTCGTAGAACCCGGCGTTTTGGTTGGCCGACCACCAGCCGGGCACGCCCAGCACCGGCAGCGGCGTGAAGGGTTTGTGGCGCAGGCCTTCGGCGCTGAGCGAAGCGGCCAGCCACACGTCCCACGCGGCATCGGCGTCCAGCCCCAGCGGCACGGGCACGGCGTACACGTGGGCGGTGATGCTTTTGTAAGGCGTCACCAGCTTTTCCAGCAAGGCGTGCCCGAACAGCGCCAGCCGGGCCTGCGCCCACAGGGGCCTCAGGTCCACACACAGGCGCTGCCAGTCGCGCGCCAGCAGGGCCTGCCACAAGGGCTCGGGCGCCTGCAGCAAGGCGGCGTTTTCGTCGAACAGGGTCAGCGCATCGCGCAAGGGGCCACGTGTCTGCTGCACGCCTTGTCGGTCGATGTCGGCGCCCTGCAAGCGGTTGAGCTGCTGCTTGGCCTGTGGGAAGCGCAGCCAGCACAGACCATTGAAGAAGTCATGGAGGTTTTCGCGCGTCGGCACCTGCTGGCGTTCAAAGATGAACTGCTCGTAGGCCATGCCTTCAGGCAACGCCGTCTGGGGCACAAACTGCACCGGCAAGGTCTGCGCAACGCCGGCGACATTCAAAACCGACGGCAGCGCTTCGCCCCCGCGCCAAGCCAGATCCAGCGCCTGCCCACGCCAGCCGGCCAGCCAGGGCGCGGACCAGTCGATCTCAGGCGGCATGCACCAGGCGCCAGGGCAGCGCCTCGCCCGAACGCAGCGGCTTGAGTTCGGCCTCGCCAAACGCGAAGGACTCGGGCGGCGTCCAGCTTTCGCGCTTCAAGGTGATGGTGCCGGTGTTGCGTGGCAGGCCGTAGAAATCGGCACCAAAGAAACTGGCAAAACCTTCCAGCTTGTCGAGCGCGCCGGCGGCATCAAACGCTTCGGCGTACATCTCGATGGCGGCATGGGCGGTGTAGCAGCCGGCACAACCGGTGGCGTGTTCCTTCAGGTGCGCCGGGTGGGGGGCACTGTCGGTGCCGAGGAAAAAGCGCGGGTTGCCGCTGGTGGCGGCATTCACCAGCGCCAGGCGGTGGGTTTCGCGCTTGAGCACCGGCAGACAGTAGTAGTGCGGGCGGATGCCACCGGTGAAGATGGCGTTGCGGTTGTAGAGCAGGTGGTGGGCGGTCAATGTTGCGCCCAGAAAACGGTCGCCCTCGCTCACGTAGTCGGCGGCGTCCTGCGTGGTGATGTGTTCGAAGACGATCTTGAGCTCGGGGAAGGCGGCGCGCAGCGGGATAAGCTGCTGCTCGATGAACACGGCTTCGCGGTCGAACAGGTCGATCTCGGGGCTGGTGACTTCCCCGTGCACCAGCAGCAGCAGGCCTTCACGCTGCATGGCCTCCAGGGTCGCATAGGTCTTTCGGATGTCGGTCACGCCGGCGTCGCTGTTGGTGGTGGCACCGGCCGGGTAGAGCTTGAGGGCCACCACACCAGCGTCCTTGGCGCGCTTGATTTCGTCGGCGGGCAGGTTGTCGGTGAGGTAGAGCGTCATCAGCGGCTCGAAGCTCACGCCCGCGGGCACGGCGGCCTGGATGCGCTGCTTGTAGGCCAGGGCCTGCGCGGCTGTGGTCACGGGCGGGCGCAGGTTGGGCATGATGATGGCGCGCCCGAACTGTGCAGCGGTGTGGGGCACCACGGTGTGCAAGGGTTCGCCGTCGCGCACATGCAGGTGCCAGTCGTCGGGGCGGGTGAGGGTGATTTGGTTGGCGCTCATCTTTCTATTTTCTCACCACGGTGGTTGGCGGGATCGGGGCGGCAGGGCGCTCTGCGCCGCTCGTGTCCCCCGCCGGCTTCGCCGGCTCCTCCTTTACCTCGCTGTGCAGAACGCCCTACCACCCCGATCTGAACTAACGGTGGCGCGCCCCCGGTGGTGCGCCCGTGTGTGGGTTGCCCTCGGGTGTGGGGTGACTGGCGCAGCGAGGTGAATAAGAAGGGACTTCCCACTTCCTGGTAACGGCATCGAGTGCCAAGATTGGTTTTGGAAAAGTCAATCTGCAACCCTTGGAAGGAGAAGCCCCATGAACGAGATTACACGAGTTGGTGTGGACTTGGCAAA
>JAUYSB010000088.1 GCA_030696525.1 Hydrogenophaga sp.
CAAGGAAAACGGCGGCAAAGCCGATGCGTTGAATGCGGGCATTGATGTCTCGCGCTCACCCCTGTTCTGCTCTGTCGATGCCGACTCGATGCTGGATGCCGACGCCCTGTTGCACGCAGTGCAACCTTTCCTCAGCAAACCAGACAGAGTCATTGCGGTGGGGGGAAATATTCGTGTCGCCAATGGCTGTCGTGTACGCGGGGGCAAGGTTGTGACGGTGGGGTTGCCGAAAGCACTGCTCCCGATGTTGCAAACGGTCGAGTACACACGAGCCTTCCTGATCGCACGCCTGGCGATGAGTGAATTGAATATCCTGACTCTTATCTCCGGGGCGTTCGGAATCTTTCGTCGACCTGCGGCCATTGCAGTCGGCGGCTACGATACCGGCACAGTCGGCGAAGATTACGAACTGGTGCTGCGCATGCACCGTTACCACCTGGAGAAGAAAGTCCCCTACGAAGTGGTGTCGATGGCTGAGCCGGTGTGCTGGACCGAGGCTCCGGACAATCTGCAGATACTGTCGCGCCAGCGCAAGCGCTGGCAACGCGGGTCGCTGGAGACGTTCTTCCGTCATATCCGCATGCTTGGAAACCCGCGTTATGGCCGCATCGGGATGATCGGTATGCCTTTCTCGCTGCTCATCGATGTACTCGGCCCGCTGGTGGAAGTCCTGGGTTATCTGCTGGTGCCGGTCTTGTGGCTGTCCGGGATGCTAAATACGGATTATGCCATTGCCTTCCTCGCATTGACGTTCGTCTTCGGTATCTTCATCAGTGCCGGATCGCTGGTGCTGGAGGAAATCTCGCTGCACCGTATTCCTCGAGCGAAGGATCTCCTGCGATTGATGTCCGGTGTGCTGATCGAGAATTTCGGGTATCGGCAGCTCAACAACATCTGGCGAGTGCAGGGCTGGTGGGAGTACCTGAGAAAGAAAAAGAGCTGGGGCGAGATGACTCGAACTGGATTTCAGTCAACACGCTGAGCAGCCTGCTATGATGCTCTCTCAAGAAGCCCGACTCGAGAAACTCAGCTAAACAAACCAAGAGTCCCATGAATAACCTGCCCTCCCATCCGCACTCGCGCACGCTCGTCCTTCTGGGCGGCGGGCACAGCCATCTTGCCGTGCTGATGCAGTTGGCGAAACGGCCCGTGCCCGGGCTCGAACTGATCCTCATCACACGCGACGTGGAGACGCCCTACTCCGGAGCGCTGCCGGCTTATATCACTGGCAACAGTGCAACTGACGATCTGCTGATCGACTTGCGCCCACTTGCACAGATGGCAGGCGCGCGCCTGATTCGCGCCACCGTGGAGCGCATGGACCTCGACAAGAAAATGCTGCACTGTGCCGGCAGACCCGAAATCGGTTTCGATTTTCTCTCGATCAATATCGGATCGCGGCCGGATGTTGCCGCAATCTCCGGCGCGCAGGAATTCGCGATTGCGGTCAAACCCATTCCCGAGTTTCTGCGGCACTGGGAACGCATGCAGCATGAAGCAGCAGAAGCGATGCGCAACCAGCGACCCTATGCCATTGCCATCATTGGTGGAGGGCCTGCCACGGTCGAGATGGCTTGTGCCATGCAGGTGAAGTTGTACCGCAACGCCGGACTGCCACTGCCTTGTGAAACGGGTCAGGAAACACTCATTCGCGTGATTGTCGTCACCAGCAGTGACTCCCTGCTGGCAGGGTTCAGTGCTGGCGCGCAGGCAAGGGCATTGGAGACGATGCAGTCACGCGGCATTGAGGTGCATCTTCGCAGCCGTGTATCGAGCATCGGCCAGAACACAGTTCATTGGAAGACAACCGGCGCCTCACCTGCCGACTCACTGCAGGCCGACAGCATAGTGATCGCAACCGGCGCGAGTGCGCCGGAATGGCTGCGAAACACAGGCCTGACTCTCGACGACAATGGCTTCATCCTCGTCAACAATTCTCTGCAGAGCGTAAGTCATTCTCACGTCTTTGCTGCTGGCGACATTGCCTCGATCAAGGATTGCGAGCGACCTCGCTCCGGCGTCTATGCCGTGCGGCACGGCAAGCCGCTGGCGCGAAATCTGCGCCATTATGCGCAGGGGATTCCCTTGCAGAACTACCATCCGCAGTCTCATGCGCTTGCGCTTCTCAACCTGGGCGATGGAACCGCAATCGCCGCCCGCGGACAATGGTCTTTACAGGGACGCTGGGTCGCGCAGTGGAAAGACTGGATCGATCGACGCTTCGTGGAAAAGTACAGCCGCGTCCCACCACCTGCAGGAGCGAGCTTGCTCGCGAACGATTTGTCGCAAGACCCATTCGCGAGCAAGCTCGCTCCTGCAGAAGTGCGGCAATCAAGTCTGCGCTGCGCAGGTTGCGGAGCCAAAGTCAGCAGCACCATGCTGCGCGACGTACTCTCGCAACTGCACCCCTGCACGCATTCCGATGTGCTGTCTGCGCATCTCAGCACTGAAGACGCCGCCATGATTCGCATCGATGAGCGACGCACGCTGCTGCAGACTGTTGATCATTTCCGGGCGTTCATCAACGACCCTTACCTGTTCGCACGCATCGCCACAGTGCATTGCCTGAGCGACATTCACGCCATGGGCGCGACAGCGCACTCGGCACTGGCGATTGTCAGTGTGCCGTATGCCGCGCCGCGCATCATGCAGGCCACGCTCACGGAGATCATGTGCGGCTGTACCGAAGTGTTGAATGCCCACAACACGGCTTTGATAGGCGGGCATTCGAGCGAGGCGCAGGAATTGAGTTTCGGCCTTAGCATCAACGGCTTCGTTGAGCCCGACAAGGTTCTCAGGAAACGCGGCATGAGAGCGGGTGATGTTCTGATACTGTGCAAACCGCTGGGCACCGGCACGTTGTTTGCTGCCGACATGCGGTATCAGGCAAAGCAGCGCTGGATCGAAAACGCGCTCGTTCACATGCAGCACTCCAACCAGATGGCGGCCCACTGTTTCGTGCGCCACGGCGCGACAGCCTGTACGGACATCACCGGTTTCGGCCTGCTGGGCCATCTGGCCGAGATGGTGGAACCTGACGCCGTGCGGGTGGTGATCAGCATGAATGCGTTGCCGGTGCTTGCAGGAGCGCTCGACTGTATCACCAACGGTTTCGTGAGCTCGCTGCAGCAGGACAACGCACGCCACGCCAGCCTGCTGTCAAACCCGCTGCAGTTCAGCGCTCTTCCGCTCTATCAGTTGCTGTTCGATCCGCAGACTGCAGGCGGCCTCCTGGCCTCGGTGCCTGCGTTCAAGGTGGACGCCTGTCTTGCTGACCTGCATGCTGCGGGATATCGCAGTGCTGCCTGTATCGGCGAAGTGCTGGCCACTGGCAGCAACTCCGCAGCGGTCGCGTTGCGCGAGTGACGTTCACGAGTGAGACAGGCAATCCGGCAACCGCTACAATGCCTGCACGTATGCATGAGGACAATCGATGAAATCTCCAACCAGTCTGAGCCGTTTCGGCATTCTACTGATACTCGCC
>JAUYSB010000095.1 GCA_030696525.1 Hydrogenophaga sp.
AGCCTGCTGCCCGCGCTGCGCAAAACCATGGCACACGTGACCGTGGCCCCCTGCTGGACACTGATGGTGGCCTACCCCAACGCCATGCAGCCGGGCCTGAGCCACCTGGGCCCACACTGGAACGCCGCGCGCAGCACCCACCACCGCATCAGCTGGCTGGCGCGCGAATCGAGCAAACCCGGCCGCAGCCCCATCGAACGCTGGACGATTCAGGCCAGCCCGGGCTGGTCGGCCGAACACCTGGACGACGACGCCGAGCGCGTCAAGGCCAAGATGCTCAAGGGTTTTGCGCAGATCACCGGCATACGCGCCGAACCCGGCCACGCCGTCACCCACCTGTGGCGCTACGCCCAGACCCAGCAGCCGCTGGGCCAGTCCTTCCTGTGGGACGACAAGACCGGCATCGGCCTGTGTGGCGACTGGTGCCTGGGGCACCGGGTCGAGAACGCGTTTGTGTCGGGCCTGGAGCTGGCTTTGAAGGTCGCCTGACACCCGTGCCTGGGTACGTCGGCCGGTTTGCGCCTTCGCCCACGGGGCCGTTGCATGCGGGCTCGCTGGTGGCAGCCCTGGCCAGTTGGCTCGATGCACGCGCCCACGGCGGCACCTGGCTGGTGCGCATCGAAGACGTGGACACGCCACGTTGTGTGCCCGGCGCAGACACCCTGATCCTGCAGCAACTGGCCACCTGTGGCCTGGTGAGCGACGGGCCGGTGCTGTGGCAATCGCAGCGGAGTGACGTCTATCGGCAGGCGCGCGACCGCTTGTTGGCAAGGCACCTGTCCTACCCCTGTGCGTGTTCGCGCAAGGACATCGCTGCGGCGTTGGCCAACACCCACAAACCCCGGCACGGCGAACTTGTCTACCCCGGCACCTGCCGGCCTGAACGCGGTGGCTTGCGGGGCCGCCCTGCGCGCGCCTGGCGTTTTCTGATCGAAGCGGGGCAGGCACCGGTGCAATGGACCGACCGCCGCCTGGGCGCGCAGCAGCAGGATGTGGCCGCCGAGGTGGGCGACTTCGTGCTCCAGCGCGCCGACGGCCTGTGGGCCTACCAGCTGGCGGTGGTGGTGGACGACGCGGCGCAGGGCATCACCCATGTGGTGCGCGGGGCCGACCTGGCCGACAACACGCCCCGGCAAATGCTGCTGCAGGCCGCATTGGGCCTGCCCACCCCGGTCTACCTGCACACCCCGCTGGTGCTGGCCGCTGACGGGCAGAAGCTCAGCAAACAAACCGGTGCCGCCGCGCTGGACCTGAGCGACCCGCTGGCGGCGCTGAACCAGGCCGCGCAGATGCTGGGGCTGCCACCGGCCGAGGGCACGCCGCTGGCCGCCCTGGCCGCGTGGACAGCGGCTTGGGCGAGCGGCATGGGCCCCGCCCACCTAAAATTGGGGCCTTCAAACGCCCCAACATGACCGATTCGCTCCCCACCCCCGACACCGAACCGCAAGCCACACCTGGCGCGGCAGAGACGCCTTTTCGCCGCGTGATCAAGAGCTACGTGCTGCGCGCCGGCCGCACCGGCCCCGGCCAACAGCGCGCCTACGAGCAGTTCGGCCCGCGTTTTCTGCTGCCCTACCGGCCCGAGCCGCTGGACACCACGGCCGCCTTCGGCCGCAGCGCCCCGCTGATCATGGAAATTGGCTTTGGCATGGGCGGCGCCACCGCCCACATCGCCCAGGTGCGCCCCGACGACAACTTCCTGTGCTGCGAGGTGCACGAGCCCGGCGTCGGCGCCCTGCTCAAGCTCTGCGGTGAACAGGGCATCGAAAACATCCGCATCTTCCGCCACGACGCGGTGGAGGTGCTGGACCACATGTTGCCCGAACAAAGCCTGGACGGTGTGCACATCTTCTTCCCCGACCCCTGGCACAAGACGCGCCACCACAAGCGCCGCCTGATCCAGGGGCCGTTTGTTTCGCGGCTGGCGCGCCACCTCAAACCCGGTGGCTACCTGCACCTGGCCACCGACTGGGAGCCCTACGCGCAGCAGATGCTGGAGGTGCTGAGCGCCGAGCCGCTGCTGGCCAACACCGTGGCCGACAGTGCGTCCCCATTTGCACCCAAACCCGCCTACCGGCCGCTGACCAAGTTCGAGAACCGCGGCCTCAAGCTGGGCCACGGTGTGTGGGATCTGGTCTTCGTTCGACGCTGAGGTGCGGCGCTGACGTGCGCCGCTGACATCAGGCGCTGAAGGCCACCCGGTTGCGCCCGCCCAGTTTGGCCTCGTAGAGCAAGGTGTCGGCCCGCGCCACCAGGGCGCCGCTGTCATCGCCCGGGCGGCAGCAGGTCACGCCCCAGCTCGATGTGATGCGCAAGCGCAGGTCGGCATTCACCTCGATCACATCGGCCGCGAGGCGCTCGCGCAGGCGCTCGGCGGTGGCCACCGCCGACGCCAGCGGCGTCTCGGGCAGCACCACCACAAATTCCTCGCCGCCGTAGCGCGCGATCCAGTCGACGCCGCTGCGCAACTGCTCGCGCACGCTGGCCGCCATGTGGCGCAGCACCACATCGCCCACCGGGTGGCCGTGGGCGTCGTTGATCTGCTTGAAGTGGTCCAGGTCCACAAACAGCACCGACAGCTCGCGCCCGTAGCGGTGCGCACGCTCCACCTCGGAGGGCAGGCGCTCATCGATGCTGCGCCGGTTGTAGGTCCCGGTCAGGGCGTCGGTCATGGAGAGGCGGTGGATTTCGGCCACCAGTTGCTCCAGCTGTTCGGTGCGCTCGGCCACCAGGCCGTCGAGGTTGTCGATGTGACCACGCAGCCCGGCCTGCAGCTTGCCAAAGCCGTCGGCCAGCACGTCGATTTCGTCCAGCCGGTTCCGGCGGCTGGAACGCACGATCTGCAGCGGCGTGGTCAGTTGTTCGGGCGTGAGCTCAGACGCAAAACGCGCCATGCTCTCCAACGGGGTCTGCAGTTCGCGGCGCAGCATCACCGCGATCAGCACACACAGGGCCGTGACCAGCACGCCGTAGCCCAGCAGCACCTGCAAGGCGTTGCGCCCCACCACGGCGCGCAGGTGGGCCGGGTCGGCCACCAGCTCCAGCCGCCCCACCGGCGGGCCGCCGCGCGGCGCCGGAATGTCCATCACCAGCGCGTGCGCCGCATCGATGAGCGCGGTGTCGCCCCCCTCGAACACCTGGCCGGTGGCGGCGCGCACCCGCACGTGGCCAATCTCCGGCCAGTCGGCGATGGCGCGCACCTGCAGCGCCACGGCGTTGGGTTCGATGTCCCACAAGGCCACGCCCAGCAGGGGCACGTGGGTGCTGCCCACGGTTCCCAGCACCTCGGCCAGGCGCTGGCGGTGCTGCTGCCACAACATCGCCGTCTGCAGCGCCAGCACCACCAGCACACACAGCACCGACAGCAGCACGGTGCGGTGGATCAGGCGGGCCGCGATGGGGCGGAACTTGGGTGAATCGGTCATCGAAAAACGCTCAGCGCAGCAACTGCTCGAAGCCAAATTCGTAGCGCCGCACCTGCGGGTTCAGCACCTTGCTGTAGCGGCGGTAGTCCACCGGCTCGGCGCGCTCGCCGAAGCGGGCCAGAAAGGTGTCGGCGCTGCGCGCGTTGAACAGGGTGAACATGGGCCGCTCCAGCGCCAGGCCTTCGTCGGCAAAGTCGCGGCCCCGGTGGTGGTCGTGGATCATGACCAGCGCCCAGGCCCCGGTGATGAAGTGCCCACCGGCCAGCGCCGCCAGACGCCCCGCCTTGAGCGCGGCCATGGCCTCGGTCGAGGTGTTGATGCCGCTGAACCAGGCGGTCTTGCCGGGCGCGCCGCCGCGCTTTTCCCACGCGGCCATGGCGCCGAAGGCCATCAGGTCGTTGCCGGCCCACACCAGCCGCGCCTGCGGGTGGCGCTGCCACAGCCAGGTGGCTTGCTCGGCGGCCTTGTCGCGCGACCAGTCGGCATACACCTCCTGGGCGATCACCACGTCGCCGGCCTCTTTCACAGCACGGCGCATGCCTTCGTTGCGCAACACCGACGCGGTGGTGCTGCGGTCACCGGCGATGGCCAGCAAGTGCAGCTTGCCGTCGGGCCCATGGGCCTTGGCGGCGCGGCCTTGTTCGATCAGCGCACGCGCCGTGAGGTAGCCGGCGTCCTCGGCCCGGGGCTCCAGCGCACCGATCCAGTGTTTGAAGCGTTCGCGCGGCTGGCCGGCACCTTGCGGGCCGTCGGCGGGCGGTTTGCTGAAGGCCAGAAAACAGCGGATACCACTGCCTTCGAAGATGCGCAGCAGCTCGGCGCCGGTGCCGTAGTCGTTGGAGAACACCACGTAGTCGGGCCGCTGCGCGGGCGGGCGGGCCACCAGCTCGCGCGCAAATTCAAACACACGCAGGTGTTCGCGCTCGGCGTAAAACACCTCCAGCGTCTGGCCCAGGCTGCGCGCCGCGCCCTCCATGGACTGCGCGGCCGCCAGCCAGTAGGCCTCGGTCTTTTTGCCGGGGTTGATGAAGGCCACCCGCTGCGCCCACGCCGTCTCCACCAGCAAGGCCAGCCAAAGGGTCAGCACACATCCCAGCGCAAATCTCATTTTTGTCATTATTCTCACCACACGCACCAGTTTGCGCTCAATTGTGAAACTGTATCAAGTTCATCGGGCCAAAGCCATGGCGAAAATACCGCTTGCCCCATACGCCACGCCTTATATGCCATGACCCGCGCGCCCCGCCCTGCCCACATCCCGCCCCGAGGCGGCCTGGACGCCAGCGCCGTGGCCCTGCCTGGCGCCGGGCCGTGGCACAGCGTGCTGGACTTCCTGGCCTGGCGGCTGCCGGCACAGGACCGCGCCACCTGGGCCGCCCGCATGGCCGCCGGCGAGGTGCTGGACGAAGCCGGCCAGCCGCTGCCACCCGAGGCGCCGTTTTTGCGCAACGCCCGCATCTGGTACTACCGCCACGTGGACGCCGAGCCGCCTTTGCTGGAGAGCGAAACCGTGCTGTTCCAGGATGACTGGCTGGTGGTGGCCGACAAGCCCCACCACATGCCGGTGGTGCCGGGTGGGCGCTATGTGCGCAACAGCCTGCTGGTGCGGCTGCGCGAGCGCCTGGGCCTGCCCGAGCTCAGCCCGCTGCACCGCATCGACCGCGAGACCGCCGGCCTGGTGGTGTTTGCGGTGCAGGCGCACACGCGGGCGGCCTACCAGGACTTGTTCCGGGTGCGCGACGTGCACAAGGTCTATGAGGCGCTGGCGCCGTGGCGGGCCGATGTGGCCCTGCCCCGCCTGCACCGCAGCCGGCTCGCACCGGTCGATGGCTTTTTCACCATGCACGAGGTGCCGGGCGAGGCCAACAGCGAAACCCGCATGGAGCTGATCGAACAACAGGGCGCCCTCGCGCGTTACCGGCTGACGCCGCTCACCGGCAAACGCCACCAGCTGCGCGCCCACATGGACGCGCTGGGCCTGCCGCTGCTGGGCGACCGCTTCTACCCCGACGTGTTGCCGGCCGACCTGGCCGACGACCCGGCCCGACCGCTGCAGCTGCTGGCGCAGGCGCTGGCTTTCACCGACCCCTTCACCGGCGAGGTGCGCCGCTTCGAGAGCCAGCGCAGCCTGCTGCCGTTGAGCGCCTGGCAGCCACCAAACATGCCTTGAACAGGCCTTGATCAGGCCTTGATCTCGGTGGCCGTGATCTGGTACTTGAAGCTGTCGGGCGCGTAGGAATCCAGGCGCTCGCCTCCGGTTTCGGCCGTGGGGTACATGAAGAAGCCCAGCTCCGGCCCTTTTGCGCCCGGCAGCTTGAGGTCGTGCGCCATGTTCCAGGCCATCCAGTTGCCCTCCCAGCCACCGAACAGGCGCTGGTTGACGGGCGCGACCACCGGGTGCTGCGTGGTCTTGATCCACTCGGGCGTTTCCAGGCGCATGACCTTGGCCACATCGGCCGGGTCCATGGCCACCCAGCCAAAGCCGGCCAGGTGCACCTCGGCGCGGCAGTGTTGCGCACCCTTGAGGCTGGCCGGGTTGCCGCTGAGTTCCTTGTAGCCAAAGGCCGAAGGCGCCAGGCGGATGCCGTACACATCGCGCGCGGGCAGGCCCACGGCGCGGCACAGGCCGACGAAGATGGCATTGAGGTCGGCGCACTTGCCGCCCAGGTTGCCGGTCTCCAGCATGGTCTTGATGTCGCCTTCGCCGCAGCCGCGCACGCTGGGTTCGCGGTGGGTGTTGGCCACCACCCAGTCGTAAATGGCCTGGGCTTTTTGCACGTCGGTGCGCGCGCCCTTGGTGGCCTTGAGCGCGGTCTCGCGCACGATGCCGTCGGTGGGCAGCAAACGGGTCGGCTGGGTCCAGAAGCGCAGCGAAGCGGCGTCTTCGGTGGCTGCGGTTTTCTGCGTCCAGTCGGCGGCGCGGTTGCGCGTGGCCACGCGGCTGGTCAGCTCCACAAACGGGCGGGCCACACCAGCATCAAAACGCACGTGCAGCATCTTTACGCCATACAGGCTGTCGTCGCTCAGGCGGGCTTGGCCGTTGCTCTGGAAACCGCTGCTGTAGCTGCGCTGCCAGTCGCTTTCCACCGCGGGCAGCGGCAGCCAGACCTGGGTGGCGCCCTCGGGCTGGGCGATGTCCACGCGGGTGGTCACGTCGAACGTGCGCCAGTCGCCGGGCAGCGGGTTGAACGTGGTGCGGGTGGCGGGCTGGGCCAGCGCAGACGAGAAAGGCAGGGCAGGCAGCACAACAGACGCGGACGCGGCTGCCGTGCGCCGCAGGAAGGCGCGGCGATCGGTGGTCATCAGAAGAACTCCGGAGTGGACAAAAACGACCGGGGCGGCTGTGAAGGGACACCCCGAAATCAGCCGCGATTATCGCCGCAGCAGCGCTTCTATCCAGCCCAGCGCCTGCGGGCTGCTCCAGTCCACCTCGCCACGCACGCGGGTTCTCGCGCGGCCGGAGGTGTCGATGAGGATGGTGGTGGGAAACACCTTGACGCCCCATGCCCGTGCAATGTCGCCCTGCGGGTCCAGCGCCAGCGGCAGCGTGACGCCGGCCGCCTGCGCAAACTGGGCAATGCGGCGCGGCCCCTCCTTGAAGTTCAGGCCCAGCACGGCCACGCGCTCTTCGCCCAGCACGGCGGGCAGTTGCTGCAGCGTGGGCATTTCGGCGCGGCAGGGCTCGCACCAGCTGGCCCAGAAGTTGAGCACCAGCACGCGGCCTTGGTAGTCGGCCAGCGTCAGGCGCCGGCCGGTCAGATCCAGCGCATCCAAGGCAGGCGTGGGCGTCTGGCGGGGCCAGTCGCTGCGCTCGAAGCTGGCCCAGGCACGGGGCAAGGCCAGCGCACCCAGGCCGACGCCGGCAAGGCGCAAGGCCGTGCGCCGGGTCAGGCTCACAGGCGTTCGGCCACCCAGGCCTGCACCGAGGCCAGTGCCTGCGGCAGCGCGGCCGCGTCGGTGCCGCCGGCCATGGCCATGTCGGGCTTGCCGCCGCCCTTGCCGCCCACTTGTTGGGCCACAAAGTTGACCAGCTCGCCGGCCTTCACCTTGCCCATCACGTCGGCGGTCACGCCGGCGGCGATCTGCACCTTGCCGCCGTCCACCGCGGCCAGCACGATGGCGGCGGTCTTGAGCTTGTCCTTGAGCTTGTCCATGGTCTCACGCAAGGCCTTGGCATCGGCGCCCTGCAGCACGGCCGCCAGCACCTTGATGCCCTTGACCTCGACCGCCTGGCCGATCAGCTCGTCGCCCTGCGCGGCCGCCAGGCGGCTCTTGAGGCCGTTCATTTCCTTCTCCAGCTCGCGCATCTGATCCAGCAGCGCGCCCACGCGGGCCGGCACTTCGCCCGGCGCCACCTTGAGCGTGCCGGCCACGCCGCCCAGCGTGTCTTCCATGTGCTGCACATAGCGCAGGGCGGACAGGCCGGTGGTGGCTTCCACGCGGCGGATGCCGGCGGCCACGCCACCTTCGGCGGTGATGGTGAAGAAACCGATGTCGCCCGTGGCCTTGACGTGGGTGCCGCCACACAGCTCGCGGCTGGAGCCGATGTCGAGCACGCGCACGGTGTCGCCGTACTTCTCGCCGAACAGCATCATGGCGCCGGTGGCCTTGGCCGATTCGATGTCCATCACACGCGCCTGTGTGCTGGCGTTGGCCACGATTTCGGCGTTCACGCGTTGCTCGATCTCGCGGATCTGCGCGTCGGTCATGGGCGCGTTGTGGGTGAAGTCGAAACGGGTCTTGTCGGCATCGACCAGCGAGCCCTTTTGCTGCACGTGGTCGCCCAGCACCTCGCGCAAGGCTTTGTGCATGAGGTGGGTGACGCTGTGGTTGCGCATGGTGGCCGCACGCTGCGCCAGGTTGACACTGGCGGTCACCGAGTCGCCCACGGCCAGCGTGCCCTGCGCCACGGTGCCGTGGTGGCCGAAGACGTCGGCCTTGATCTTCTGGGTGTCGCCCACCTCGAAGCGGGCCGATCCGCTGGTGAGCGCGCCTTCGTCGCCCACCTGGCCACCGCTTTCGGCGTAGAAGGGCGTGGTGTCCAGCACCACCACACCTTGCTGGCCGCTTTTCAGCTCGGCCACAGGCGTGCCGTCCAGGTACAGCGCCAACACCTTGGCCGGCGCTTCGAGCTGCTCGTAACCCACGAAGGTGTTGCCGGCGCCGCTGTAGTCCAGCGCCTTGTCCATCTTGAACTTGCCGGCCGCGCGGCCCTTGGCCTTTTGCGCTTCCATGGCGGCGTGGAAGCCGGCTTCGTCCACCGTCAGGCCGCGCTCGCGGCACACGTCGCCCGACAGATCGAGCGGGAAGCCGTAGGTGTCGTGCAGCTTGAAGGCCACGTCACCCGGCAACACCTGGGCGCCATCGGCCAAGGCCGCGTCGAGGATTTCCATGCCATTGGCCAGCGTTTCGTAAAAACGTTCTTCCTCGGCCTTAAGCACCTCGGTGATGCGCTGGGCCTGGTTGGCGAGGCTGGGGTAGGCCGCGCCCATCATCTTGACGAGATCGGGCACCAGCTTGTGGAAAAACGGCGTCTTCTGGCCCAGCTTGTAGCCGTGGCGGATGGCACGGCGCACGATGCGGCGCTGCACGTAGCCCCGGCCTTCGTTGGAGGGAATCACGCCGTCGCTGATCAGGAAGGACGTGGCGCGGATGTGGTCGGCAATCACCTTGAGCGAAGGGTTGCTCAGGTCGGCCGTGCCGGTCTCGCGGCCAGCGGCCTTGATCAGCGCGTCGAAGATGTCGATTTCGTAGTTGCTGTGCACGTGCTGCAAGATGGCGGCCAGGCGCTCCAGACCCATGCCGGTGTCGACGCAGGGTGCCGGCAGCGGCTTGACCGAGCCATCAACCTGCATGTCGAACTGCATGAACACGTGGTTCCAGATTTCGATGTAGCGGTCGCCGTCCTGCTCCGGGCTGCCGGGCGGGCCGCCTTCAATGCCTGGGCCATGGTCGTAAAAAATTTCGCTGCAAGGACCACAGGGGCCGGTGTCGGCCATCATCCAGAAGTTGTCGGACGCGTATTTGGCGCCCTTGTTGTCACCGATGCGGATCACGCGCTCGGCGGGCAGGCCAATCTCTTGCGTCCAGATGTTGTAGGCCTCGTCGTCGTCGATGTAG
>JAUYSB010000112.1 GCA_030696525.1 Hydrogenophaga sp.
GGTACCAGCCCATGCCCACCGCCTGCATGAGGCCGCCCAGCCGTTCGCCGCCGGGGAAGGGCGGGTTGACGATGCCGGCGAACCAGTCCAGGCGCTCGGGCCGGCCGGCCATGGCTTCGGTGACGAGGGTGGCGGCCACGCGGGTGGGCACCAGGCCGTGGCCACAAAAGCCCTGGGCCCAGAACACCCGCTCGCCGCGCCGGCCCCAGTCGGGCATGCGGCGCATGGTGATGTCGATGTGGCCGCCCCAGGCGTAGTCGATGCGCGCATCCTTCAACTGCGGAAAGGCGCGCAGGATGTTGGCCTTCATGGCCTGCGGCAGGTGGGCCGGCGTGCCACCCATGTAGGTGCACTTGCCGCCAAACAGCAGGCGGTGGTCGGCCGTCATGCGGAAGTATTCGAGGATGAACTGGTTGTCGTACACCGCGTGGTTGCCCGGGATGAGGCTGCGGCAGACCGACTCGCCCAGCACCTCGGTCACGCCGATGAAGGTGCCCACCGGCAGGGTGCGTGCCGACACTTTTGGGTCCACCTGATCGAGGTAGGCGTTGGCGGCCAGTACCAGCTGGTCGCAGCGCACGGTCAAACCACCGGCGACGCGCACCGTGATGCCTTGTGCGTCTTCGGTGTAGCCCTCAACGCGGCTTTGTTCGTGGATGACGGCGCCGGCCTTCTCGGCCGCGCGCGCCAGGCCCAGCACGTACTTGAGCGGGTGGATGTGCGCGCCCTCGGGGTCCACAATGCCGGCCTGGAAACGCTCGGAGTTCAGGTACTTGGGCAGCGTGGCCTTGTCCACGAACTGCAGCTTGTGGTAGCCCCATTCGGTTTCGCATTCGTCAATCCAGCCCGTCAGGTCGGCCACACGGCGCGGCAGGACCGCCACCTCCAGGTGGCCTTCCACCAGGTCGCAGTCAATCTGCTCCTCGCGCATCAGCTGGCGCATGGACGCCACGGCCGTGAGCGATTCGTCGAACATGTTCTTGGCGCGCGCGGGGCCGATCACGCCCTTGAGGCGCTGCATGCCACACGGGAAGCCGATGATCATTTGCCCGCCGTTGCGCCCCGACGCGCCCCAGCCCACCCGGCTGGCCTCCAGCACCAGCACCGACTTGCCGGCCCGCGCCAGCTCCAGCGCGCAGTACAGGCCAAAAAAGCCGGCGCCCACCACACACACATCCACCCGCCGGCTTTCGCTCAGGGCGGGGCGGGGTGTTTGCTGGTCGCGCGAGGTGGCGGCGTAGTAGCTGTCAACGTGTTCGGGGCTGCTGCGGAACATGGGGGCCTTTCTGGGGGAGGGCAGACAAGGCCTGGATGTTGACGCAATTGGTTCCGTCAGATGGCGCCATTTGACCAACGTGGACAGGTCCACTTGCCACCCTTGTGGTGTCGCAAATATTTATAAAAAGCATTTGCTTGTCAAAAATAAACCAAGCTGCTATGGTCCTGCCCCATGACTGTTTCAGCCCCCCTCACAGACGCCGCGCTTGAGCGCCGCCCGCGCGGCCGCCCCCGCAAGCCGCCCGAGGCGCGCGACGATGGCAACCGGCGCCAGGAGCTGATCCGCGCCGCTGCGCACCTGTTCCGCCAGCAAGGGTTTGCCGCCACCAGCACGCGCGACATCGCCACCGCCTGTGGCATGCGATCGGGCTCGCCCTTCTACCACTTCGACAGCAAGGAGGCCTTGCTCGCGGCGGTGATGGAAGAGGGCATGCGCTTCGCCATCGCGCGGCAGACCGAGGTGCTGGCCGGCGCCGGTGCACCGGGCCAGCCGCTGGTGCCGCGCTTTCGCGCCATGGTGCGCAGCCACCTGGATGTGCTGCTGGGGCCCGACAGTGACTTCATCCCCGTGATGCTCTACGAGTGGCGCAGCCTGACGCCCGCGCAGCGCGAGGCGGTGGTGGATCTGAAGAACCGCTACGAAGCGCCCTGGGGCGATCTGCTGACCGAGCTGCACGCGGCCGGCCATTTGCGTGGCGATCCGGCGCTGGCGCGGCTGCTGATGTTCGGCGCGCTCAACTGGAGCGCGCAGTGGTTTGATGCGTCGCGCCGCGCCACGCTGGACGACGTGGCCGATGCCGCCTTGCAATTGTTTTTGAAAGAGCCGAGATGAGCTACCAATCCGTCTTCGCGCACGGCCTGTTTGCCTGCCGCACCATCGTCGTCACCGGCGGCGGCTCGGGCATTGGCCGCTGCACCGCCCACGAGCTGGCCGCGCTGGGTGCCCATGTGGTGCTGGTGGGCCGCAACACCGAGAAGCTGCAGGCCACGGCGGCCGAGATCCAGGCCGATGGTGGCGATGCCAGCTTCCACGCCTGCGACATCCGCAACGAGGCCGCCGTGCAAGCCATGGTGGCCGACGTGGTGGCCGCGCGCGGCCAGATCGATGGCCTGGTCAACAACGCGGGCGGGCAGTACATCACACCGCTGGAGAAGATCAGCGCCAAGGGCTGGCAGGCGGTGATCGACACCAACCTCACCGGCGGTTTTCTGGTGGCGCGCGAGTGTTACCTGCAGTCTTTCGCGGCCCACGGCGGCGCGGTGGTCAACATCGTGGCCGACATCTGGGGTTCCATGCCCGGCATGGGCCACAGCGGGGCGGCGCGCGCGGGCATGGTCAGCTTCACCGAAACGGCGGCGGTGGAGTGGGCCAAAAGCGGGGTGCGGGTGAACGCGGTGGCGCCGGGCTACATCGCCTCCAGCGGCATGGACCACTACCCACCCGAGGCCGGCCCCATGTTGCGCGAGATGGCGCAGACCGTGCCGCTGGGGCGCTTTGGCACCGAGGCCGAAACGGCCGCCGGCATCGTCTTTTTGCTCAGTCCCGCCGCCAGCTTCATCAGCGGCACGGTGCTGCGCATCGACGGTGCGCGCCCACAGGTGCGCATGGGCTGGGGCCAGGTCGCCGCGCCCCTTGAGGCCCAACAGCGCGAGGCCGTGCGACCCTTCAACGGTTTTCACCGCTACGTCACGCCCAAGGTGTTCGCATGAGTTTTGTGTCCAGCTTTGATGCCACCACGGCCGTGGCCCAGGCCCGCCGCGCCGCCATGCTGGCGCGCATCGCCGAGTGGCGGGCCCTGGAAGAACGCGCCGCCACCGCCTCGGCCAATTCGCTGCCGGTGTTCGAGAAACGCGGCCAGCTGCTGCCGCGCCAGCGTGTGGCCTTGCTGCTGGACGCGGGCGCGCCCTGGTTGCCGCTGTGTTCGCTGGCGGGCTACCTGCAAGACCACAAGGACCCCGTCAAAAGTGTGCCCGGCGGCGGCATGCTGGCCGGCATCGGGTTCATCAGCGGCGTGCGCTGTTTGGTGGTGGCCAGCGATTCGGGCATAGACGCCGGCGCCATTGGGGCCGGCGGGCTGGAGAAGATCCTGCGGGTGCAGGAAATCGCTTTGTTGAACAAGCTGCCCTTCATCCACCTGGTGGAGAGCGCCGGCGCCAACCTCATGAAGTACCGCGTGGAGGGCTTTGTGCTGGGCGGCGCGCTGTTCCGCAACCTGGCGCGCCTGTCGGCCGCCGGTCTGCCGGTGATCACGGTGCAACACGGCTCGGGCACGGCCGGGGGCGCCTACATGCCGGGCCTGAGCGACATCGTCATCATGGTGCGCGGGCGTTCGCGCGCCTTCCTGGCCGGGCCGCCGCTGCTCAAGGCCGCCACCGGCGAGATCGCCACCGAAGAAGAACTCGGCGGCGCCGAGATGCACACCAGCGTGTCGGGCCTGGGCGAGCACCTGGCCGAGGATGACCGGCAGGCGCTGGGGATGGCGCGGGAGGTGGTGGCGCGCCTGGGTTGGCGCACGGATGCCCCCACCCCAGCCCTCTCCCAGAGGGAGAGGGGGCCACAGCCGCTGTACCCAGCGGACGATTTGCTCTCGCTCATGCCCGAAACCCTGCGCGAGCCGGTGGACATGCGCGAGGTCATGGCCCGTCTGGCCGATGGCTCGGCGCTGCTGGAATTCAAGGCCTTGTACGGCGCGGCCACGTTGTGTGTGCAGGCACGCATAGCCGGCCACGAGGTCGGCTTCATCAGCAACAACGGTCCCATTGACGTGGCCGGTGCCAACAAGGCCACGCACTTCATCCAGCAGATGTGCCAGCTGGGCCACCCGCTCATCTACCTGCAAAACACCACCGGCTACATGGTGGGCAAAGACAGCGAGCAGGGCGGCATGATCAAACATGGCAGCAAGATGATCCAGGCCGTGACCAACGCCACCGTGCCGCAGATCACCATCCAGTGTGGCGCCAGTTTTGGTGCCGGCAACTACGGCATGTGTGGCCGCGCCTACGCGCCGCGTTTTCTGTTTTCGTGGCCCAACGCGCGCACCGCCGTGATGGGCGGCGAGCAGGCCGCCAGCACCATGCGCACCGTGGCCGAGGCGGGTTTGCTGCGCAAAGGCATCACGCCCGACCCGGCCGAGATGCAGCAGCAGTTCGATCGCATCGTGCAGCTGTTCGAGAGCCAGGCCGATGCTTTCTACACCAGTGGTTTGGGGCTGGACGACGGCGTCATCGACCCGCGCGACACCCGCGCGGTGTTGGCGCAGTGCCTGGCCATCTGTGCCGAGGCCGAGGCGCGCAGCCTGAGGCCCATGCAGTTCGGCGTGGCCCGCATGTGACGCCATGGCCGAGCCGCTCAAACACCTGCTCAACGACGGCGTGCCCCCGCGCATTGCCGCCATGCTCAAGCGCGCCTGGCGCGGCTTCGACACCGCCGCGTTTTTGCGCCAGGTGGAGCCGGGCTACGACAAGCTGGAATTGATGCAGCGCGGCCAGCGCATCGCCGAGGCCTTGCACGCGCATTTGCCGTCCGATGTGCCGCGCGCGCTGGGCATTCTGGTTGATGCGATGGACCCACCCATGGGCCTGGACGCCAAAGGCGAACCCGACGCGGGCGACCGGCCCTACAGCGCCTTTTTGTACCTGCCGCACAGCATGTACATCGCCGCGCATGGCTTGCCGCACCTGGAAGAAGCCATGCGCGCGCAGCACGCGCTCACCCAGCGCTTCACGGCCGAATTCAGCCTGCGGCCCTACCTGAGCCACCACCGCGACGCCACGCTCAGGCATTTGCGCGCCTGGGCCCAAGACGACAACGCCCACGTGCGCCGCGCCGCCAGCGAGGGCACGCGCCCGCGCCTGCCGTGGGCGCCGCGGCTGCCTGCCTTCCAGAAGGACCCGGGCCTGGCCTTGCCGTTGCTGGAGGCGCTCAAGGACGATGTGTCGAGCTACGTGCGCCGCTCGGTGGCCAACCACCTGGGCGACATCGCCAAGGACCACCCCGATGTGGCCACGGCCACCGCCCGCCGCTGGCTGAGCGGAGCCCACACCGAACGTGCGGCTCTGGTGCGCCACGGCCTGCGCTTTCTCGTCAAGCAGGGCCATGCCGACGCGCTGGAAGCGCTGGGTGTGGGCCACGCGGTCACGCTAGATGTGCGCCAGGTTCGCATCACGCCAGCACGCGCGCACATCGGCGGCAAGCTGCGCATTGAAGCCGAGGTGTTCAACCCCACACAGCGCGCACAGCGCGTGCTGGCCGACCTGCAGGTGTTCTACGTCAAGGCCAGTGGCGGCACCGCGCCCAAGGTCTTCAAGCTTGCCACGCTGGACATTTCGCCGGGCGCCACCGTGACGCTGGGCAAGACCCTGTCGCTCGCGCAAATGACCACGCGCACCCATCACCCCGGCCGCCACGCGGTGGTGCTGCTGCTTAACGGCCGCGCCCAGCCGCTGGGCCATTTCGATCTGACCTCATAACCAGGAGACAAGCCATGCAGTTCACCCACGAGCACCGCGAAATCCAGAAGACCCTCAAGCGTTTCATCGACGAAGAGATCAACCCCCATGTGGACGAGTGGGAAGCGGCCGAGATTTTTCCCGCGCACGAGGTCTTCAAGAAGCTGGGCGACCTGGGCCTGCTGGGACTGACCAAACCCGAGGCTTACGGCGGCGCCGGGCTGGACTACAGCTACAGCGTGGCCATGGCCGAGACCCTGGGTCACATCGACTGCGGCGGCATCCCCATGGCCATTGGTGTGCAGACCGACATGTGCACGCCCGCGCTGGCGCGTTTTGGCAGCGATGAGTTGCGGCGCGAGTTCCTGGCGCCGGCCATCGCCGGTGACATGGTGGGCTGCATCGGCGTGAGCGAGCCCGGCGCGGGCAGCGACGTGGCGGGCATCAAGAGCACCGCCCGCAAGGACGGCGACGACTACGTCATCAGTGGCTCCAAGATGTGGATCACCAACAGCATCCAGGCCGACTGGATGTGCATGCTGGTCAACACGGGCGAGGGGCCGATGCACAAGAACAAGAGCCTGGTGATGGTGCCCATGCGCGAGAACGGCCAGCTGCGCAAGGGCATTGAAGTGGGCAAAAAGATCAAGAAGATCGGCATGCACAGCAGCGACACCGGCCTCATCTACTTTGACGAAGTGCGCGTGCCGCAGCGCTACCTGATCGGCAAGGAAGGCGCGGGTTTCATCTACCAGATGCAGCAGTTCCAGGAGGAGCGCCTGTGGTGTGCGGCGAGTTGCCTGCAAAGCCTCAACAACTGCATCCAGTGGACCATCGACTACGCCCACGACCGCAAGCTGTTTGGCGCTGCGCTGGCCGACCAGCAGTGGGTGCAGTTCAAGCTGGCCGAGCTCAAGACCGAGGTGGAAGCCCTGCGCGCGCTGACCTACCAGGCCTGCGAAAACTACGTGGCCGGCGAGGACGTGACCGAGTGGGCCACCATGGCCAAGCTCAAGGCCGGGCGCCTGAACCGCACCGTGCCCGACACCTGTCTGCAGTTCTGGGGCGGCATGGGCTTCACCTACGAGAACAAGGTCTCGCGCATGTACCGCGATGGGCGGCTGGCGTCCATTGGCGGCGGTGCCGACGAGGTGATGATGGGCATCCTGGCCAAGATCATGGGCATCGCCAAAAAGCCCTCGGCATGAAAAAGCTGCTCATCGCCAACCGGGGCGAAATCGCCCGCCGCGTCATCCACACCGCGCACCGTTTGGGCATACACACGGTGGCGGTGTTCTCCGATGCCGACGCCAACGCGTTGCACGTGCGCGAGGCCGGCGAGGCGGTGGCCCTGCAAGGCAGCAGTTCGGCCGACACCTATTTGCGCATAGCCAAGCTGATGGACGCGGCCCGTAAAACGGGCGCCGATGCGGTGCACCCTGGCTACGGCTTCCTGAGCGAAAACGCCGACTTCGCACATGCCGTCATCGACGCCGGTCTGACCTGGGTTGGCCCGCCACCCGCCGCCATCCATGCCGTGGGCAGCAAATCGGGCGCCAAGGCCTTGGCACTGGCGAACGGTGTGCCTTGCCTGCCGGGCTACTTTGGCGCTGACCAGAGCGAAGCCAACTTGGTGCGCGAAGCCGCGCGCATCGGTTACCCCGTCATGGTCAAGGCCGTGGCCGGCGGCGGCGGGCGGGGCATGCGCCTGGTGCTGGCCGCCGCGCAGTTGCCCGCGGCCCTACAGAGCGCACGTTCGGAGGCCATCAGCGCCTTCGGCCATGGCGACCTGTTGATCGAGCGTGCGCTGCTCAACCCGCGCCACGTGGAGGTGCAGGTGTTTGCCGATGCGCATGGCCACTGCATCCACCTGGGCGAACGCGATTGTTCGGTGCAGCGCCGCCACCAGAAGATCATCGAAGAAGCGCCCAGCCCGGTGGTGGACGCCGCGCTGCGCGAGCGCATGGGTGCCTGTGCGGTGGCGCTGGCGCAAGCGGCGGCTTATGTGGGCGCGGGCACGGTGGAGTTTTTGCTCGATGGCAGCGAGTTTTTCCTGATGGAGATGAACACGCGCCTGCAGGTGGAACATCCCGTCACCGAGGCTTTGACCGGGCTGGATCTGGTCGAGTGGCAGTTGCGCATCGCGCGCGGTGAACCCTTGCCGCTGACGCAGGACCAGGTTCGGTTCAGCGGCCACGCCATCGAGCTGCGCCTGTGCGCCGAAGACGCCGACTTCCGGCCCCACACCGGCACCGTGGCCCGCTTCCGTGCACCGCCGCACCAGGCTTTTGAGCGTGGCGGCCTGCGCCTGGACCACGCGCTGGAAGACGGCGCGGTGGTGTCGCCGTTGTATGACGCCATGCTGGGCAAGCTCATTGCCCACGCGCCCACGCGCGACGAGGCCATCAACACACTCCAGGTGGCACTGCGGCAGCTGCAGCTGCTGGGCCTGCCCACCAACCGCGACTTTTTGGGCGCCTGCCTGGACCACCCGGTGTTCCGCGCGGGCCAGGCGCTGATTCCCTTTCTGGCCGAACACGGCGACGCCTTGCGCGCTCAACTGCTGGCACGCGAACGCGCCGCCGTGCCGGCCGCTGTGCTGGCGGTGTTGCTGGCCGACGCCCCGCCCACGCTGTCGCTTGGGTGCAGCTATGAGCGGCCGGTGCGGGTGCGCCATGTTGAGCAGGTGAGCCACTGGGGCTTCACCGCACTGGGGCCCACGCAGGCCCGCCTGCGGGGCGCTGAAAACGAACACCTGATCGCGTGGCAGCGCGAGGCGACAGGCACCTGGATGCTGGAAGTGGACGGCGTGCGCCGCCACGTGGCCGTGGTGCGTTCCGGCAGCGCCGCGCCGGACGGCGCACCGCGCTGGCAGGTGGTGGTGGATGGTGTGGCGCTGTGGCTGGACGACCTCTCGTTGCTGCCGCAGCGCCAGGGCGGGGCGGCGGGCGCGGCCGACCAGTTGCGCGCACCCTTCAACGGCAAGGTGGTGGCCCTGCATGTGGCGCCCGGTGACGTGGTGGCCCAGGGCACCCCCTTGCTGGTGCTCGAATCCATGAAGCTCGAACACAGCCTGGCCGCGCCGCGCAGCGGCGTGGTGGAGGCGGTGCTGGTGGCGCCGGGTCAGCAGGCAGCACCCGGCCAGGTGCTGCTGCGGTTCGCGGCCGAGGCGAAGGAGGTGGCATGAGCACCGCCGCGCCGCAGACATTGAGCGCTGCCGAGCTGCAAGACCTGTACGACAGCGTCGCGCGGTTCGCTAGCGACGAGATCGCGCCGCAGGTGAACGACTGGGACGCAGCGGGCGAATTTCCTCGCGCCTTGTACCGCCGCGCGGCCGAGTTGGGCTTGTTGGCCATCGGCTACCCCGAGCACCTGGGCGGCACGCCCGCCGGTTATGCCATGCGCCTGCCGGTGTGGGTGGCGCTGTGCCGCCACGGTGGCAGTGGTGGCGTGCTGGCCAGCCTGTTCTCGCACAACATCGGCCTGCCGCCGCTGGTGGCGCACGGCTCGGCCAAGCTGCAACAACAGGTGGTGCCGGGCGTGTTGCGCGGCGAGCAGATCGCGGCCCTGGCCATCACCGAACCCGGTGGCGGTTCCGACGTGGCGGCGCTGCGCACCACGGCGCGGCTCGATGGCGATCACTATGTGGTCGATGGCGAAAAGATCTTCATCACCTCGGGCATGCGCGCCGACTGGATCACCGCCGCCGTGCGCACGGGTGAGCCCGGCAGCAAGGGCGCGGGCGGCATTTCCATGCTGCTCATCCCCGGCGACGCGGCTGGCCTGAGCCGCAGCCCGTTGCAGAAGATGGGCTGGCATTGCTCGGACACTGCCCATTTGCGTTTTGACGGTGTGCGCGTGCCGGCCAGCCACCTGCTCGGGCGCGAGGGCGACGGGTTCAAGATCATCATGCAGAACTTCAACGCCGAGCGTTTTGGCCTGGCGGCCGGCGCGCTGGGTTTTGCCCAAGCCTGTTACGACGAGGCGCTGGCCTGGGCGCGTCAGCGCAAGACCTTTGGCGCCGCCCTGGTGGAGCACCAGGTGGTGCGCCACAAGCTGGTGGACATGGCGATGCGCATCGCTTCCACCGAAGCCTGGCTGCAGACCATCGCGTCGCGCGCCGATGCGGGCGACACATCGCCCACCTGGGTGGCAGAGGTTTGTATGCTCAAAAATCACGCCACACAAACCATGCAGTTCTGCGCCGACCAGGCGGTGCAAATCCTCGGCGGCATGGGCTTCATGCGCGGCATCGTGAGCGAACGCATTTACCGCGAGGTCAAGGTCATGATGATTGGCGGTGGCGCCGAGGAAATCATGAAGGACCTGGCCGCACGACAATTGGGACTATGAGCAAAAACAGCAAGATCGAGACCGTGCCGCTGGACTTCGAACCGGAGTTCATTGAAGGCGTGCGCGAAATCTTCGAAGAGAAGATCGTCTTCAACAAGGTCCTGGGGTTGAAGATCACCGAGATCAAGCCGCAGTGGTGCAAAGGCCGCATCCTGATGCGCCCCGAACTGGTGGGGCACTATGCCTACAACCGCCTGCACGGCGGCGTCAACAGCGCCGTGCTCGATGGCATGGGTGGCCTGGCATCCATGGCCGCCATCGGCGCCCGGCACATGGACGAGGCGCCGGCCCAGCGCCTCCTGCGTTTTGCCAAGCTCGGCACCATCGACCTGCGCATCGATTACCTGCGGCCCGGCATTGGCGAGTATTTCGACGTTTATGCCGAAGTGCTGCGCCTGGGCTCGCGGGTCTGTTCCACCCGCATGGAAATGCGCGGGCCGGACGGCAAGCTGCTGTCCACCGGCAGCGGCGCCTACATCGTGTCCTGAGGCGCACCGAGCGCCTGCGCCTGCTCGGCGCTGTAGCCCAGCGCTGTCAGCACCTCGACATTGTGTTCGCCCAGCTTGGGCGGCGACAGCCGCACCGGTGGGCGCGCGCCGTCCAGCGTGACGGGCAGCAACACCGCCTTGGCTGGCCGACCATCGGGCAGTTCGATGGGGGCCAGGCCGCCGGTGGCGTTGAGGTGCGGATCGTCGAACAGGTCTTGCGGTTGTGTGATGGGTGCGAAGGGCAGGGCGTTGGCCTCGAACACGGCCGCCAGCTCGGCCGCGCTGTGTTGGGCCAGGCGTTGGCGCAGCTCGGGCAGCATCCACTCGCGGGCGCGCACGCGGTCGTTGTTGCTGCGCAGGCGTTCATCGTCCAGCAGATCGGCAAATCCGAAGGCGTGGCAAAAGGTTTTCCAGGCGCTGTCGCTCACCACCGCCAGGAAAATCTGCTCGCCGTTTTTGACCTGGAACACGTCGTACACCGCCCAGGCCGAGATGCGCGCGGGCATGGGCGCGGCGGCCTTGCCGGTGACGGCAAACTGCATCATGTGCTGGGCCACCAGAAAGACGTTGTTTTCGAACAGGGCGCTCTGCACTTCCTGGCCGAGGCCGGTTTTTTCGCGCTGGGCCAGCGCGGCCATGGCGCCGATGGCACCGAACATGCCGCCCATGATGTCGTTGACGCTGGTGCCGGCGCGCAGCGGGTCGCCTGGGCGCCCGGTCATGTAGGCCAGGCCGCCCATCATCTGCACCACCTCGTCCAGCGCGGTGCGGTGCTCATAAGGGCCGGGCAGAAACCCTTTGTGGCTCACGTAGATCAGGCGCGGGTTCAGCGTTTTGAGGCTGGCGTGGTCCAGGCCCAGCTTCTGCATGGTGCCGGGTTTGAAGTTCTCGCTCACCACATCGGCGGTGGCGATGAGCTTGAGCACCGCTTCCTTGCCTTCGGGCGTCAGCAGGTCCAGCGCCACACTTTTTTTGTTGCGGTTGAACATGGGGAAAAAGCCGGCGCCCGAGCCGATGAGCTGGCGCGTGGCGTCGCCCTGGCGGCCATGGCCCACGGGTTCGACCTTGATGACCTCGGCGCCCAGGTCGGCCAGCACCATGCCACAGGTTGGGCCCATGACCATGTGGGTGAATTCGACGACGCGCAGTCCTGCGTAAGGCAAGGTGTTGGGGGTGTCAGGCATGTTGGCTCCATCCGTGCGGCAGTCCGGCCTCGGGCGTCATGCCGTAAATCGGTTCGCCCGGCAGGCCGGCGCGCAGGGATTCGCGCGCCGCGATCAGGCGTTCCAGGTTGACGCCGGTGCGCACGCCCATGGCCTCGAACATGAAGACCAGGTCTTCGGTGACCACGTTGCCCGAGGCACCGGGCGCGTAGGGGCAACCGCCCAGCCCACCGAGCGAGCTGTCGAAGGTGCGCACGCCGACGTCAAAAGCGGCCAGGCAGTTGGCCAGGCCCAGCCCCCGCGTGTTGTGCATGTGGGCTGCGCCGGTGCGTTCGCCGATCTCGGCGCGCACGCGCTGGAACAGCCGCCGCACCTGGGCCGGGTTGGCCATGCCGGTGGTGTCGGACAGGCCAATTTCGTCCACGCCACAGGCGGCCAGATCGGCTGCCAGGCGCACCACCTCGTCCTCCGGCACCGCGCCTTGCAAGGTGCAGCCAAAGGCGGTGGACACACCCACCTCGACCAGGGTGTTGGGCGCCAACTGCTGGCGCAGCGCCACCACCGCACGCACCTCGTCCACCATCTCGGCACGCGTCTTGCGCACGTTGGCAAGTGAATGCGCTTCGCTGGCGGACACGGGCAAGGTGACCTTGTGCACACCGGCTTCGATGGCGGCCTGCGCGCCGCGCAGGTTGGGTGCGAGAGCCATCACTGTCCAACCAGGTTTTTGCAAGGCGTGTCGCACCACGTCTGCTGCGTCCGCCATCTGGGGCAGCAGGCGCGCGGGCACAAAAGAACACACCTCGATTTCGCGCAGGCCGGCGGCGTGCAGCGCATCGATCCAGGCGAACTTGTGTGCGGTGGACATCGTCGCCTTCACGCTTTGCAAGCCATCGCGTGGGCCGACTTCGCTGATCAGGACGTCGGGGGCCGGGGGTTTCGCGCTCATAGGTTTGGGAAGTTTTTTTGCGATGTTAGCTGCGCCCGAGGGCATGGGGTGCCTGGCTCCGCGGCTGTCCCCCGCTGCGGCTTGCGCCTCCGCTCCTCCTTTATGCCGCTGCGCCAGGCACCCCATGCCCTCGGGCAACCACCATGCTGGCACAGCCATGGCTTCGTGCCAACATCGCTTCGGATCGGGGTGGCGGTGTGTCCTGCAGAGCGAGGTGAATAAGAAGGGACTTCCCACTTCCTGGTAACGGCATCGAGTGCCAAGATTGGTTTTGGAAAAGTCAATCTGCAACCCTTGGAAGGAGAAGCCCCATGAACGAGATTACACGAGTTGGTGTGGACTTGGCAAA
>JAUYSB010000012.1 GCA_030696525.1 Hydrogenophaga sp.
GCATCTCGGGGTCGCCGTTGCTCAGGATGCCTGTCACCACACCGCGTGCCTTGAGTGCCTGCAGCACCTCGCGGTTTTCGGGGAAGGCCGAGAGGTGGCGGTACTGGTTCAACAGCTGGGTGGCGCGGGCTTCAAAAGCCGGCCAGTCGGTGCGGGCCACTGGCACCAGGCGTTTGATGGCGTAGGTCAGGGCCTGACGCGTGAGCGCCCAGAAGGGCTGGTAGTGGGCACCGTGGTCGCTGGTGGTCACCAGCCGGGTGTATTCGATCTGCTTGTCGCGCCACAGCACGGCAATCGCCTCGCCCTGGCTGGGGAACAGCTGTTCGGCCAGCAGCGACACGCTGTACACGTCAAACAACGTGCCATAGGCATCAAACAGGACGGCGCGGGGATGTTCCATAACAGGACTGTATTCGATACTTGTCAATCCATTTATGGTGTCAAACGCGATTTATCCATGACTTTTTGTGAACGAATGCGGGCGCGATCTGCTTGGCCGTCGCGCGCCCGACAAGCGGATTCAAGCCGGCGGCGTAAACTGCCGAATTCACATGAAAGTGATTGCCATGAACGTGTTGTCCTCCACCGCCTTGTCCGGCCTCAACTCGGCCCAGACCCGTCTGGCGGCTGCGGCCAACAACATCGCCAACATGAACACGCCCGGTTTCCGGCGCGACGAGGTCAGCGCGGTGCCGCAGGCCGTTGGCGGCGTGTCGGTCAGCGTGCAAAAGGCCGACGCCGAAGGGCCCGACATGTTGCGCGACATCGTCGATCAAAAAATGGCTACCTACGAATTCAAGGCCAACCTGCAGGTGCTCAAGACCGCACGCGAGATGACGGGCAGCCTGCTCGACACCATCGCCTGATGAGCGCTTTAGGCCCCCGCATCGCCAGCCCCTGGGCCGGCCACACCATTTATCTGCCCACGCTGCATGGCAAGGGCCCCACGCTCACCTCGGTGCTGGCGCCCGCCTTGGGCATCACTGAGGTGCAAGAAGTGCCGGTGGACACCGACAAGCTCGGCACCTTTTGCGGCGCGGTGGACCGGCCCAACGGCCCGCTGTTCGCCCTGTCCACCAAAATCGCCGCCGCCAAGGAGATGGTGCCCGCCGGCCGCCTGTTCATGGCGTCCGAGGGCAGCTTCCGGCCACATCCCACGGTGCCGCTGCAGATGGTCAACCTGGAGTGGCTCAAGTTCGCCGATCTGGACACCGGTTTTGAGTGCACCGTGCAGAGCATGACCACGACCATGGAGAACCACGAGCGCCGGGTCTCGCACCTGGACGAGCTGCACCAGGCCGTGGCACCCTACCGGCTGCCCGAACACGCGGTGATGGTGGGCCTGCCTGGTTCGCCGGGTGTGTTCTTCAAGGCCCTGACCACGCGCGAGCAGATCGCCGAGGCGGTGGCCACTGTGCTGCGCGAACACCCGGTGGCCGAACTGCGCTCCGAGCTGCGCGCCCACCTCAACCCCACCCGCCTGCGCCACATCCGCCGCCTGGCCATGCGCCTGGCCAACCGCCTGCGCACCGGCTGCCCTGCGTGCGAGGCACCGGGTTTTGGCGAGCCGCTGCCCCGCCCCGGCTTGCCGTGCGCGGCTTGCGGCTTTCCCACCTCGGTTTCGTCGGGCCCCGCCTGGCAATGCCAGGCCTGCCAGCACATCGAGCACCGCAAGATCAAAGGCAAGGCCGATCCGGCGTTCTGCCCGATGTGCAACCGGTAGGTGCGTTGGCCGTCAGGACGCGATTACTTCAAGCCGGGCGAGTGCGGATAGCTCGGACGCGACGCTTACTCCCAAACTGAAATGCCCTCTTGCTCCAGCGCACGTTCAACCGCTGGGCGTTCAAGTACCCGTAGCGCGTGCTGGGTCCAAGCAGTGTATTGTTTCCGCATATTGAATCCAACCCGGTTGCCCCAGCGGAAGACGACAAGCAGATACGGGTCCACCGTGGTGTAACAAGTCCCCACAGCCCAGGTACAGCCGCTCATTCGAGCTTCGATGAGCGCAAACGCAGCCTCGAGATTCGTTTTGCCCACGGCGATGATGTCGTTGTGGTGAGACGGATCACGCGAGAACGACGCAGGTCGCCAAATCTGACGTATGGCAACAGCGTGCACCGTTCCTGACAGCCAGTTGAACCATTCGATTGACCGAACCAGACCATCGGCAGTGTTTGGAAGAAGATTGGTTGTGGGGTTGGAAATTGCCAGGTGGAGAAGAATCGCTGGTGCTTCGGTCAGGACGGAGGCGCCAGTGACCAAAACCGGAACACGACCTTTGGGGTTCAAACGAAGGTGTGCTGGCGACTGGGTCGTTCCATCGGATGTCGAGGCGAGCGACAACGCATAAGGCAAGCCAATTTCTTCCAGCACGATGTGCGGTGCAAGTGAACAACTGCCTGGCGAGTAGTAAAGCGTCGGGCTCATGCAGCACGTTCGGTCACATGCCGCGCACGTCCGTGGTCGCGCCGTTGGCCTTGACCGAGTTGATACCCGCATTGCGCGTAGCCTCGGAGGCGTACATCTGGCTGCTACCAATGACCTGGTGGTTGGCTGCCTTGAGGTTGAAAAAGAAGCGCCCATCGGCGGCAGTCTTCAGTTCGTAACGATCGTCGGCGGGTGCGTTTTTCTGAACCGATGCGATGCCGTTCAGGGCAGACGCCTGCGATTCGTACTGTTCGCTGCTCAGAACTGTCTGCGCGTTGCCCGCCTTGAGCACAAAGTGGTAACGGCCCTTGTCGTTCTTGGAAATTTCGTACCAGCCTGCCATGTGAACTCCTGTTGGTTGGGGTGAGTAGCAAATTCTGCTGCTGGCCCACCCCAGCAGGGTTGAGTTGAATGCACAAAAATTGTGAGACGACCGGCCGCCATGGCGCGGTTCAGGTTCACATGGACATTGCGGCTTGGGCCGCTACGGGCATGGCTGCTTGCAGCTCAAGCACTGCGTTGGTGGGCCAACAAGCTGTAAGCTCCTTGCCCATGTCGCAGATCCCCGCACAAGCTGCCCAAGCCCTGATCCTGGCCGCCGGCCGTGGCGAGCGCATGCGCCCGCTGACCGACACCTGCCCCAAACCGCTGCTGACGGTGCGGGGCCAACCTTTGATGCGCTACCCGCTGGACGCGTTGGCCCGCGCCGGCTTCACCCGTGTGCTGACCAACACCGCCTGGCTGGGCGGACAGATCGAGGCCGCGTTTGGCGACCGGTTGAGCTACTCGCACGAAGGCCGCGATTTCGGCGGCGCGCTGGAAACCGCCGGTGGCATTGCGCGTGCCTTGCCTGGGTTGGACAAGGTGTTCTGGGTGGTGGCGGGCGATGTGTTTGCGCCCGACTTCGAATTTGCACCTGAAGCCCACGCGCGCTTTTCCGGCAGCGACGCACTGGCCCACATCTGGTTGGTGCCCAACCCCGCCCACAACCCCAAGGGCGATTTCGGGTTGACGCCCGACGGGTACGCCCTCAATGGTGCCGGCCCCGACGGCACGCGCCTGACCTACAGCACCATCGGCCTGTACCGCAGGGCCTTGTTCGAAGCGCCCTGGTGCGATATCCCACTTGGCAACCCGGCTGGCTTGAAAGCCGCGCTGGCGCCGCTGTTGCGCAAGGCCATGGACGCGGGCTGCGTGACAGCCAGCTTGTACACCGGTGCCTGGACCGACGTGGGCACGCCCGAGCGACTTCAGATGCTCAACAGCAGCATTTAACTGCCTTGAAAATCGAAAGTACCACTTTCGATTTTCAAGGTCTTAGAATGGCCGCATGATTGATCGAAGCGATCTCTACAAGGCGTTGCAGGACCGACTGGACGAAGCACCTGCCGTGGCGCTTTTGGGTGCACGCCAAGTAGGCAAAACCACCTTGGCGCAGACCTACTCCACGCGATTCGACTGCGCCTACTTTGACCTGGAGGACCCGCAATCGCTGGCCAGCCTGGAGCAGCCTCAGGCCGTGTTGCAGTCTCTGCTTGCGCAGGGCAAAACCGTCGTCATGGACGAAGTGCAGCGCAGGCCAGACTTGTTCCCACTTTTGAGAACCCTGATCGACAGACACCAGCGCAACGGTCAATTTCTGCTGCTGGGCAGTGCGTCACAGGCCTTGATGCAACAGTCGGGTGAGTCGCTGGCCGGGCGCTTGGGCCTCATTCACATGGGCGGCCTGGCGCTGTCTGAAGCACCCCAAACCCCAGTCGAAACCCTGTGGCTGCGCGGCGGCTACCCTCGTGCGCTGCTGGCGGGCAGTGATCGCGCTGCCATGCGCTGGCTGCGCGACTACCTGGCGCTGGTGATCGAACGCGACCTGCCCCAACTGGGCTTGAACGTGCCGGCCCCGGTGTTGCAACGTTTCTGGCGGCTGCTGGCCCACTACCACGGGCAGACATGGAACGCCGCCGAACCCGCCCGCAGCCTGGGCGTGAGCGAGCCCACCATCCGCCGCTACCTGGAATTCATGACGGGCTTGCAACTGGTTCGCCAGCTGCCGCCTTGGCATGAAAACCTCGGCAAGCGCCAGGTCAAGGCACCCAAGATTTACATCCGCGACAGCGGACTGCTGCACCACCTGTGGGGCACCGCCGATCTGGCAACCCTGTGGCAACACCCCAAAAGCGGCGCCAGCTGGGAAGGCTTTGCGCTGGAGCAGGTGTTGCACGTGGCACAGCCCGACGAGGCCTATTTCTGGGCCACCCATGCGGGTGCAGAACTCGACCTGCTGATGTTCAAGCACGGCTTGCGGGTCGGTGTGGAGTTCAAGCGCGTGGACGCGCCCCGAATGACCCCATCCATGCACGTCGCGCTGAACGACCTCAAACTCGACGCCCTGTACGTCGTCTATTCCGGCGAGCGCCGCTACACCTTGAACGCCACAGGCCCGGCGGTGCAAGCCATTCCTTTGCAAGATCTCGCACACCTGCATGCCGACTGGAACTGACCCCATGACCACCCCCTATGCCCAACGCCGCGCCCGCGTGGCACAAGCCATCGGCGCCAACGGCATCGCGCTCATTCCCACCGCGCTGGAGCGCCCGCGCAACCGCGACACCGACTTCATCTACCGGCACGACAGCTATTTCTATTACCTGAGCGGGTTCACCGAGCCCAACGCCTTTCTTGTCATCACGGGCGATGGCCGCAGCACCCTGTTCTGCCAGCCCAAAGACCTGGAGCGCGAGATTTGGGACGGCATACGCTTGGGCCCTGACGCCGCGCCGGCCGCGCTGGGCGTGGATGCCGCCCACGCCATCGGCGAGCTGGACGCACAGTTGCCCAAGCTGATGGAAAACCGCGATGCCGTGTGGTTCCCCTTTGCCATCCATGCCGGGCTGGAAGCGCGTGTGGGCGGCTGGCTGGAACGGGTGCGCGCCCGCGTGCGTTTTGGCGCCCTGTGCCCCGAGCAGCAACGCGACCTGTGTGGCGTGCTCGACGAGATGCGTCTGATCAAGGACGCACACGAGCAAGACATCATGCGCCGTGCCTCGCAGATCAGCGCCCGCGCCCACGTGCGCGCCATGCAGCGCAGCGCCGCCATGCTGCGCGCCGGGCAGGACGTGCGCGAGTACCACCTCGATGCCGAGCTGCTGCACGAGTTTCGCCTGCACGGCTCGCAGTACCCGGCCTATGGCAGCATCGTCGCCGCCGGCGCCAACGCCTGCGTGCTGCACTACCGCGCCGATGCCGCTCCGGTGCGCGACGGCGAGCTGGTGCTGATCGACGCGGGTTGCGAGCTCGACGGCTACGCGTCCGACATCACCCGCACCTTTCCGGCCAACGGCCGCTTCACCGGGCCGCAGCGCGCGCTGTACGACCTGGTGCTGGCCAGCCAGGACGCCGCCGTGGCCGCCACCAAATCAGGCGCCCGTTTCACCGACCCGCACGAGGCCACCGTCAAGGTGCTGGCCCAGGGCATGCTCGACCTCGGGCTGCTCGACAAGAACAAGGTCGGTACGCTGCAGGACGTGATCGAGCAACGCGCCTATTTCGCTTTCTACATGCACCGCACCGGCCACTGGCTGGGCATGGACGTGCACGACTGCGGCAGCTACGTGGAGCCCAGCGAAGTGGGGCAGGTCAGCGAGCGCCGCGACCCGTTGAGCGGCGAGACCATCACCAACCGCCCCAGCCGCATCCTGCGCCCGGGCATGGTGCTGACCATCGAACCCGGCCTCTACGTGCGCCCGGCCGCAGGCGTGCCCGAGGCCTTCCACAACATCGGGATACGCATCGAAGATGACGCCATCGTGACCGACACCGGCTGTGAGCTCATCACACGCGGCGTGCCGGTGGCGGCCGATGAAATCGAGGCCTTGATGCGGGGCTGAGCCCGCGCTCGTCACCATTTGTTTCAAGTCGCGGCCGCGCTGGGCTGCCCATATTTCACGCGAAGTGTGAAAAAATGTGAAACATGAAACAACAAGCCGGTTTCAGCAGGCGCACGCTGCTGGGCGCAACGGCGGCTCTGCCGCTGGCCGCCCGGGCGGCCCATGCGCACACGCTGCGCGTGCTGACCTGGCCCGGCTACGCCGACCCGGACGTGGTGGCCACCTTCGAGCGGCGCGAAGGCGTGAAGGTGGAGGTCAGCGTCGTCGACTCGGACGACACCCTGTGGGAACGCATGAACACGCGCGGTGGTGGCGATTTCGACGTGTTCGCGGTCAACACCGCCGAGTTGCAGCGCTACATTGCGGCCGGCCTGGTGGCTCCGCTGGACGCGCAGCGCCTGCCACACCGCGCCGCACAGCTGCCGCGTTTTCGCGACCTGGACAAGGTGCCCGGCCTGGTTCACCGCGGCAACACCTACGCCGTCCCCTACACCTATGCGGAGATGGGCCTGGTGCACGACCGTCGGCAGATCGCACAGCCTCCCGCTTCGGTGACCGCGTTGTGGGACCCGCGCTGGCGCGGCAAGGTGCTGGCCTACAACGGTGGCACACACAATTTTTCGCTGGCGGCCATTGCCTTGGGCCTGCCCACCCCGTTCCGCCTCGGTGGGGGCGAATGGCCCCGGGTGGTCGATCAACTGATCGGTCTGCGGCGCAATGTGCTGGGTTTTTACACCGAGCCTGAGGAATCGGTGCGCCTGTTCACCTCGCGTGGCGCCGCCCTGATGTTTGCCAACTACGGCTCGCAGCAGGTCAAGCTGCTGCAGGCGGCTGGCGTGGACGTGGGCTACACCGTGCCGCGCGAGGGCGCGCTGGCCTGGCTGGACTGCTGGGCCATCAGCGCCAGCGCCCACGACCCCGAACTGGCCACCCGCTGGATAGATTACCTGCTCGAACCCGCACCGGGTGACGTGCTGGTCCAGCGCCAGGGCCTGGCCAACACCACCTCGCCGTCGCCCTTTCACCGGGCAGACGCCCGCCTGCACTGGCTTGAACCGGTCGAAGACACACAAAAGCGCACCCGCATGTGGGACCGCATCGTGTCGGGTGACCGGGCCGCCAAAGTG
>JAUYSB010000018.1 GCA_030696525.1 Hydrogenophaga sp.
GGCCATGAGCGGCCCCCGCCCGCCGCTGCTGCCCTGGTTTGCCGTGGCCTTTGCGGTGCTGGTGGCCATCAACAGCACGGGCTGGTTGCCGGCCGCGCTGGTGGGCGCAGGCAAAAGCGCCTCGCAGTGGTGCCTGATCGCCTCCATGGCCGCCATTGGCATGAAGACACACCTCAAGGACATCCTCACCGTGGGCTGGAAACCGGTGGCGCTGATGGTGCTGGAGACGGTGTTTCTGGCCGGGCTGTTTTATGTGCTGATTCGCGCTGCAGGTCCGTATTGACGGGGACACCCATGCTGATCTTGAGCTCGCCACCAACCCATTTGTGCTGGACAGCGGCCCTTGGCGCGAGCGCTCACGCGCCTGGCGACCCGGCCGGCGCCACCCCCATGGCCGCGCGCTGCGCCAGCTCGCGTTTGGCGTAGGCCGTGGGCGACAAGCCCGCCCAGCGGCGGAAGGCGCGCGCAAACACCTTGTCCGAGTCGTAGCCCGCGTCCTGCACCACCTGCGCCAGTGGCAGGCGTCCGGCCTCCAGCTGTTCGGCCGCCAGTGCCATGCGGTGGGCGTTCAGGTAACCCATGGGCGTGTCGCCCACCAAGGCCTTGAAGCGGTCGCTGAAACGCGAGCGCGACATCGCCGCCTCGCGCGCCAGCGCCTCCACCGTCCAGGCGCGTGCCGGGTCGCGGTGCAGGTGGGTGATGGCGCGCGCAATGGCGGGGTCGGACAGGCCGCGCCACCAGCCGGCCTCGGGCGAGCCCACGGCGCGCAGCAGGTGTTCGCGCAGGATGTTGACCAGCAGCAGCTCGCCCATGCGGCTGGCCGACAGGCGCCAGCCCGGGCGCTGCGCGAGCGTCTCCGTCACGAGTGCTTCCATGGTGCCGGCCAGGCTGCCGGCCATGGGCAGCTCATCTGCGCGCACGTGGATGAGCGGCGGCAGGATGCGCAGCACCGAATGCCGGCAATAGGCCGAGAACCACAACAGCGCGCTGAACATCTCGCAGGCCTCGCCGCCACCGCCGTGGCGCAAGGTCAGCGGCGCTTCGTCGCGCGCGCCCGGCGTGCGCTGGGCCAGCAGCTGGGCAAAGGGCACGGCCGGCACATCGGGGCCTGAGCCCATGCGGTGGGCCGCGCCCAGCGGCAGCATGACCAGATCGCCCGGCGCCACCCGCAGCGGCGGGCTGCCTGCCACCTCCACCCACCAGGGCGCGCCGCGTGCCATGCGGATGATGGCGCTGCCGGCCACGCCGTCCGAGCGCAAGCCCCAGGGCGTGAACAGATGGAAGCGTGCCGTCACCGCGCGTTCGGCACGGCAGATGGCCAGGATTTCGCTCAAAACATCCATGCGGGAACAGGCCGTGTAGGTGGTGAAACAGTCTGGACGAATCGTGCCCAATCGCGGCGTCGCGGCGGTTGAGCGCAACGGCCCACGCTTGAACAATCACGCCATCGTAAAGCCAGGAGCACACATGGGTTCATTGAAAATCGGAATCGCCGGTGGTGGTGTGGGCGGATTGGCCGCCGCCATCGCGCTGCGCCAACAAGGCCACGACGTCACCGTGTTCGAGCAGGCCAAGGGCTTCTCGCGCGTGGGCGCCGACATCAACCTCACCCCCAACGTGGTGCGCGCCATCGACGGCCTGGGCGCGGGCGAGGCCATACGCCGCACCGGCGCACGGCCCACCTTCCGCATCAGCCGCGACTGGGACACCGGCCTGGAAACATCGCGGCTGGGCATGGGCGACACCGCCGAGCGCGAGTACGGCGCGCCCCAGATCACCATCCACCGCGCTGACATCCTGGCCGCGCTGGCCGAGCAGTTCCCGATCGAGCAGATCCAGTTCGGCAAACGCATGCAGTCGCTGCAACAAGCCGATGACGGCGTGACGCTGGCGTTTGAAGACGGCAGCAACGCCCGCTTCGACGCCGTGGTGGGAGCAGACGGCATCCACTCGCGCGTGCGCACCGCGCTGTTCGGCGACGAGTACCCGCGTTTCACCGGCGTGGTGTCCTTCCGCTCGGTGGTGCCCACCGAACGCGTCAGGCACGTGCCCGAGATCGAGGCCTTCACCAAGTGGTGGGGCCCCAACCCGCAGAGCCAGATCGTCACCTTCCCGCTCAACCAGGGCCGGGAGACCTTCATCTTC
This sequence comes from Hydrogenophaga sp., assembly GCA_030696525.1. Classification (GTDB taxonomy): domain Bacteria; phylum Pseudomonadota; class Gammaproteobacteria; order Burkholderiales; family Burkholderiaceae_C; genus Hydrogenophaga. Next base: position 2,146 of record JAUYSB010000018.1, read on the forward strand.
GCCACCACCGGCCAGGACAGCTGGACCAACGAGTCGTGGACCAGCGAAGGCGACGTGGACGAACTGCGCGGCTTCTACAAGGACTTCCACCCCGACGCGCGGGCCCTGCTCGACGCCTGCGACAGCACGCTGAAAAGCGCGCTGTATGAGCGCGAGCCGCTGCCGCGCTGGTCGGCGGGCACGGTCACGCTGCTGGGCGACGCCTGCCACCCCATGCTGCCTTTCATGGCGCAAGGCGCGGGCATGGCCATCGAAGACGCGGTGGTGCTGGGCCGCGCGCTGGCCGGCGTGTCCACACGCGCCGATGCCGCTGCGGCGCTGCAACGCTACGAAAACGCCCGCAAGGAGCGCACCGCGCAAATCCAGATCGGCTCGCGCGGCAACCAGTGGATGAAGGGCCAGGGCAACGCCGACTGGGTCTATGGCTACGACGCCTGGACCACCCCGCTGCCCCAAGCCTGATCAAGCCCACCCATCACAACTCGGAGACCCCATGAAGCACATCCACAAGCGCACCGCACTGGTCGCCGCCCTCGCCGCCTGCGCCGCCCTGGCCTGGCCCACGCTGGGCCTGGCGCAGACCTTCCCCAGCAAAACCCTCACCATCGTCGTGCCCTTCCCGGCCGGTGGTGGCCCCGATGTGGCCGCGCGCGTGCTGGCCGAAAAGCTGGCCCCCAAACTCGGCCAGGCCGTGGTGGTGGAGAACAAGCCCGGCGCCGGTGCGCTGTTGGGTGCCGGCACGGTGGCGCGTGCCACGCCCGATGGCCACACCCTGCTGCTCACGCCCAACACCCTGGCCATCTCGCCGCATGTGCTGGCGGCAGGTGCCGGCGGCAACCTCGACGTGCAAAAAGACCTGGTGCCGGTGATCGCCCCCGCCACCACGCCGCTGGCCCTGGTGGCCGGCCCGCAGCTGGGCGTAAAGAACCTGGCCGAGCTCGCCACCCTGGCGCGCAGCAAACCCGGCCTCACCTACGGCAGCCCCGGCAACGGCTCGCCCATGCACTTTGCGGGCGAGATGTTCAAGAAGTCCGCCGGCCAGGACCTGCTGCACGTGCCCTACCGTGGCGTGGCGCCTTCGCTCACCGCCGCACTGGGCGGCGAGGTGCAGCTGCTGTTCGTGTCGCTGGGTGGGGCCTTGCCCCACATCAAGGCCGGCAAGCTGGTGCCGCTGGCGGTGGTCGAGAAGTCGCGCTCCAGCCTGCTGCCCGAGGTGCCCACCGCCACCGAACAGGGCGTGAAGGACGTGGAAGTGGCGGCCTGGTACGGCGTGTTCGCGCCCACCGGCACGCCGGCGGCGGCCATCAACCGCCTGAACCAGGAGATCAACGACGCGCTGAAGCTGCCCGACGTGCGCGAGCGCTTCACCGGCGCCGGGCTGGAGGTGCTGGGCGGCACGCCCGCGCGCCTGGCCGACTTCATGAAGGCCGACCACCTGCGCTACGGCGCGCTGGCACGCGATCTCAAGATCCGCGCCGACTGATTTTTTTCACACCCAAGGAGACCCCCATGAACAAACACCTGATCGCCTGCGCCGCCGCGCTCGCCTGTTGCCAGACCGCGCTGGCCCAGAACGCCAGCAGCGTCGAGATCTACGGCCTGATCGACGTCGGCATCGAACACGTGACCGGCGTTGGCGCAGCCGGCGATTCGCTGCAGCGCATGACCACCAGCAGCAACACCGCGCCGTCGCGCCTGGGCTTTCGCGGCAGCGAAGACCTGGGGGGCGGCACGAAGGCCTTCTTCACGCTGGAGCAGGGCATCGTGATGGGTACCGGGGGCTTGAGCCAGGGCGGCCGCGCCTTTGGCCGGCAGGCGCTGGTGGGCGTGAGCAGCCCGACGCTGGGCGCGCTGTCGCTGGGGCGGCAGTACACCATGACCTTCTGGTCCGGCCTGGGCACCGACATCCACGGTGGTGGCATCTACGGCACCGGCTCGCTCGACGCCTACCTGCCCAACGCGCGCGCCGACAGCGCAGTGGCCTGGCGCAAAAACTTCGGCAATGGTTTCCAGACCGGCGCCACCTACAGCTTTGCGCGCGACAGCGTCAACGCCGGCCCCAGCCCGGCCGGCACCAACTGCCCCATGCAAAGCGGGGACAGCAAGGCCTGCCGCGAGTGGTCGCTGATGGCCAGGTACGACAGCAAGACCTGGGGCACGGCACTGGCCTACGACCGCCAGCACGGCCGCAGCCTGGGCCCCGCGCCCGATGCGGTGTTCGGCGGCCTCAACAGCAGCAACAAGACCGACAGCCGCCTCATCATCAATGGCTGGACCAAGGTCGGCGACGTGAAGATCGGCGGCGGCCTGCTGCGCCGCGACAACCAGGGCTCGGCCACACGCCCCGACAGCGACATGTGGCACCTGGGTGCCTCCATGCCGGTGTCGCCGGCGCTCACGCTGTCCACACAGGTGGTCACGCTGCGCTACAAGAACGCCAGCGACTTCAACGCCACCGTGCTGGCCGTGCGAGGCACCTACGCCCTCTCCAAGCGCACCAACGTGTTTGCCCAGATCGGCCACATCAAGAACAGCAAGGCCTCGGCCGTGGCCCTCAGCGGCGGGTCGCCGGGCAGCAACCCGGTGGCCGGCGCGTCGCAGACCGGCATCAACATCGGACTGCAGACCGCCTTCTGATTCCGTTGTTCCAAGGTTTTGGCCCCGGCGTGTGTCCGGGGCTTTTTTTTGTGCGGCCACGGTGCGAGGCGCCTCACTAGAATCAGAAACATCACAAAGGCCTTGACACCCAGCGGGACCGCTGCCCGCGAGCCACACAGCCACCGTCAAGGCCAACAGGCGCCAAGCCGAGGGAGGACATGTGTGGACACTGCTGATCAGTGAAGGCCAGAAAGAGCTTTCCAATCTGCCTTTGCTGCTGCTGCAGTACACCGCCATCCTGGGCATCCTGGGTCTGGTGCTGATTGCCTACCGCGCCAGCCAGGTGTCGCTGCGGCGCACCCAGCTGGTGTATGGGCTGGTGCTGGGCGTCACCGGCTACCTGCTGACCCTGCTGGTGGCCGAATTCATCCAGTCGCCATCCAAACCCTATGTGCGCAACGACCTGCTGTTCCTGGCCTGCCTGCTGGGTGGCTGGCGCGGCGGCGGCATCACCTTCGGGCTGATGCTGCTGGCGCGGGTGCAGTTTGGCGGTGGCGGGCACCTGCCCAGCGCGGTGCTCGACATGCTGATGATGTGTGCCGGCGGCCTGCTGGCCCACCACCTGCTGCGGCGCCAGCCGCTGCTCGAACTGCGCTGGCCACAGTTGCTGCAGGTGTGGCTGCTGCGGGTGGCCGTGGGCCTGCTGGCGGTGGTGGTCATCGTCGCACTGGCGTGGGGGCCGGTCGAGGTTGCCTACTCCATCGCCGCGCGGCGCCTGTTCGCGGCCCTGCCGGCGCTGGCGCTGCTTGCCGGCCTGCACACCCTGCTGCGCCTGGACGCCCAGCACCACGCACTGCAAGAGCGCGAACGCGAGCGTGGCCTGTTGCACCCGCTGACCGGCCTGCGCAACTGCCGCGCCATGCTCGACCACCTGCAGCGCCTGTTCGACCAGACCCCCACCCAGGCCCAGGCGCTGGTGTTGCTGGAATCGGCCAACTACGTGGAAATGCTGCTGGCCCAAGGCCACGCCTGGGCCGACGGCATGTGGTGCGAGGTGGCCACACACATCGATGGCCCCACCTTGCCGGTGCCGTTGTCGGCCTGCCGGCCGCAGGTGTTCCAGTTCACCGACACCGCGCTGGCGGTGGTCTTGCACGGTGTGTCCAGCCAGGACGTGGCCAACAGGGAACTGGCGCAGGCACTGCACCACAGCCTGCAACTGGTCTGGCGCGCAGCGCCCGACCAGACCCCCGCGCCGCAGCTGCGCCTGAGCGTGATCAACCTCCATGCCGCCGACCACCACAGCGCCGCCGAGGCCATGCGCGACGCCAGCCTGCTGCTGCAACAGCGCGTGGACATGGGCGAACCGGTGCACTTTTTCCACCGTGGTTTTGCACAACAGGCGGCGCTGGACTCGACGGTCTTGTCGAACGTGTTGCACTGGATAGACAGCGGCCACCCACCGATGGCCTACCAGCCCAAGTGCCGGCTGTCCACGCTGCAGGTCGAAGGCGCCGAGGCACTGCTGCGCCCGCCGCAGGTCGATGGCCAGCCGATTTCACCGTCGCAGGTGCTGGCCGTGGCGACACGCCATCAGCTGCTGCCCGCGCTGGAATGGAGCACCGTGACGGCGGTGGTGCGCGACGCCCAGCGCTGCTGGCAGGAAGCGCCGGGCCTGGGCCTGTCGGTCAACATCTCGGGGGCGTCGCTGTCCACCCCGGGCTTTGCCGAGCGGGTGCAGGCGCTGCTGCACGACGCGCGCCTGCCGTCGAGCTGCCTGACCATGGAGCTGACCGAGGCCAGCCCCTTGCCCAATGTCGATTCGGTCAAGGCCAACCTGCGCACCCTGCACGCCTGTGGCATCGCGCTGTCGCTGGACGACCTCGGCTCGGGCTACTCCGGCCTCAGCGTGTTGGCCCACCACCCGTTTGCCGAGGTCAAGATCGACCAGCACATGGTGGCGCTGATCAACGAGCCGCGCATGAAGTCGGCCATCCAGATCGCGCTGGACACGGCGCGCCACTACGATGCCCGGTTTGTGGCCGAAGGCGTGGAGACCGAAGCACAAAGGGCCACCCTGGCCGGCATGGGGGTGGACACCGGGCAAGGGCACCTGTTCGCAGCGGCCCTGCCCATCCAGGAGTTTCTGGCCTTTGTGCGCGGGTCGCTGCCGCTCAGGCCCGCTCCAGTTGCGCCTGTGCCAGTGCCTTGAGGCGGCGGCGCAGGCGCACGATGCCGGTGTCGTGCGCGTACAGGAACTCGCGGTGGTTGGCATCGGGCTCCATCGCCTCCACCGCCACGCGGTCCTGCTCCAGCACGTTCCAGTGGCGCTGCTCCAGCCGGTTTTTGTAGAGGAAGCGCCAGGTGTCGCGCTGCCAGCCTTGCACCTTGCGGCAGCGCCAGAAGAACACCTCGCTCACGTTTTTCTCGGCCGGCGCAAACGCGCCGACGATGGCGAAGTTGCCGCCTGGCCCGCCCGTCTTGGGGTAGGGGATCTCCAGGTGCATGGTGTGGATGTGCCCGCTCTCGCGCCACTCGGTCCAGTCGAAGTTGACGTCGCGCTGGCCCTTCTTTTCAAAGATGAAGCCGCTGGGCAGATCGCGCACCTGGAAGTCGGCGCTGATCTCGCCTTCGCTCATGGTGTGCGACTGCTTGTGCAGGTAGGCGCCGTGCATGGGGTCCATCACGTTGTCGATGACGTAGCGGTAGTCGCAGCCCCATTCCACGTAGCACAGGAAGCTGGACCATTCGGGCGAGGTCAGTTCCTCGGGCAGCACCAGCGGCGGGGGCGTGTCCAGGTGCGGGTGGCTGGCGTTGAACAGGAAGATGGCGCCGTTGGACTCGGTGACGTGGAAACGCCGCGTGGCCTGGCTGCCTTCGAGCTTGCAGCCCGGGCTGCCCGGCACGCGGGTGACGGTGCCGTCCTTGCGCACCTCCACCCCGTGGTAGGGGCATGCGATGCGGTCGCCCAGCACCACGCCCATGGACAGCGGCGCGCCCCGGTGCGGGCAGTGGTCTTCCAGCGCGTGCAGCGTGCCGGCCTGGTCGCGCCAGAGCGCGATCTTGTAGCCCAGGCGGCGGATGGACACCGGGTTTTCTTTCACGTGCGCCGAGGGCAGGACCGGGAACCACAGATCCTTGAGGCCCCGCTCCAGGGCCTGGTCCACGGGGTCGAGCTGGGCGTTGATGGCGATGGTGTTCATGGGTGTGTCTCCGTGCTCAGGCGCCCAGACGGGCCATTTCGTCGCAGTAGGTGGTGGTGGTCCAGGGTTGGCCATTGGGGCCGGCGGGGCCGGCTTCGTTGAGGTAGGCCACCAGGCCGTCGAGGTCGTGGATGCCGGCGGCAAAGGCCCGTTCGATGCTGTCGCCCAGCAGGCTCTCGTAGGCCGTGGGCGCGGCGGCGCGGTGCTGGAAGGTTTCGTTGGACAGGGTGCGCATGGGGGCCTCCTTCAACGCTTGACCTGGGCCAGCGGGTGGCTGGGCGGGTAGGTGGGTGTGACCGGCTTGGCGTTGCCCACGATCACACACATCAGCGCCTCCTCATCGCCGATGTTGATGACGCCGCGGTACACGCCCACGGGCCAGGAGATCAGGTCGCGCTCGCCGGCTTCCATCTCCCAGGTATCGCCGTTGAGTTCGGCGATCAGCTTGACGCGCCCGCGCAGCACAAAAAACACCTCTTCCACATCGGTGTGGATGTGCAGCGGGCCTTCGGCGCCGGCCGGCAGGATCATGGTGGAGAAGGTGAAGTGCTCGGCCGGCACGGTGTTCTCGTCGCTGGCCACGCCGGTGGCGCCGGTGCCCACGTAGCGCATCTGGGCGCGGCGGTATTTGGGGTCGAGGTCGGCCTGGAACTTCAAGGCGTCCCAGTCGTAGCGGCGGGTGGCGCGGGTGGCCACGCGGCTTTTCAGCCATTGGCCGAGGTCCATGCCGGCGGGCGGCTGGTAGGTGGTGGTGCTCATCAACAACTCCTGGTGTGGTGGTTTGGCTGTTCCACAAACGAAACAACAACTCTTTTGTGAAACGCATCGCCATTACATCGCCGGCAATTCCAGACAACAAGCGCCAAACCACGTACTTTTGAGCCGATGTGCTGGCAAGTTGATCTGCATCAAACCGCTTTTTCACACCCAAAACGGGCGGTTTACCGGTGTGCCTGGGCGCCTAGGGATTACCCGTCCCGCGCGCCCGCTGATCGCGCGAATCAAAAACACTGATTGGTCAGCAACAGCATTTCGGCATACCCTGCGGGCCACAACAACATCAGGAGACAAACCATGCGCCACCCCTTGCACCCCCGCACCCTTGTGCTCGCCTCGCTGCTGGCCGCCGTGGGCGCCGCCCAGGCCGGCACGGTCACCGTGCTGACCTCCTTCCCCAAGGAGCTCACCGGCATCTACAAAAAAGCCTTCGAAGACAAACACCCGGGCATCAAGATCGAGATCCTGAACAAGAACACCACCGCCTCCATCGCCTACATCAAGGAGCTGCCGGCGGGCCAGCGGCCCGACGTGATGTGGGCCTCGGCGCCCGATGCCTTCGAGGTGCTGGCACGCGACAAGCTGCTGCAGAGCGCGCCCGAGGTGGTCAACCCGGCCACACCGGCCAAGATCGGCAACTACCCCATCAACGACCCGGGCGGCCTGTACTACGGCCAGGCGCTGGCCGGCTACGGCATGATGTGGAACACCCGCTACATGGCCGCCAACAAGCTGCCCGCGCCCAAGGAGTGGATGGAACTGGCCCGGCCCGAATACTTCGGCCACGTGGCGATTTCATCGCCCTCGCGCTCGGGCCCCACCCACCTGACGGTGGAAACCATCCTGCAGGGCGAGGGCTGGGACAAGGGCTGGAGCCAGATGCTGGAAATCATGGGCAACGCCGCCGCCGTGACCGACCGCAGCTTCGCCGTGCCCGATGGCGTGAACAACGGCCAGTACGGCATCGGCATCGTGATCGACTTCTTTGGCCTGGCCGGCAAGTACTCGGGTTTCCCGGTGGATTTCGTCTACCCCAGCGTGACCGCCGTGGTGCCGGCCAACATCGCCCTTGTGGCGGGTGGCAAGAACATCGATGAGGCGAAGAAGTTCATGGCCTACACCCTGACCAAGGAAGGCCAGGAGCTGCTGTTCGACCCCAAGATCAGCCGCATGCCCATCCTGCCCTACAACCAGCTCAAGGTGCCGGCCGGGTACCCCGACATCCACGCCGTGGCCAAACGCGCCAAGGTGCAGTTCGACTCCGAGCTTTCGGGGGCGCGCTACCAGGTGGTGGTCAGCCTGTTCGACCAGATGGTGACCTTCCGCCTGAAGGAGCTGCAGGCCGCCACCAAGGCCATCCACGACGCCGAGAAGCGCCTCAAGGCCAAGCCCAACGCCCAGGCCGCCGACCTCGTGCGTCAGGCCCGCAGCCACGCCTACGCGCCGCTGGTGGGCGAGGCCAACGTCAAGAACGAGCAGTTCCTCGAACTCTTCCGCAAGAACCGGCGCGAGGTCGCCGTCTCCAAGGAGCTGACCGGGCTGGAAGAAATGTGGGGCAGCAAATCGCGCGGCAACTACGAGCGCGCGCGTGCACTTGCCGACCAGGCCATTGCACTGCTGAAGTGATGCCTCGGCCGGGGCTGTCGCCGCGCACCCCGGCCACCCACTGACGTTCACCGGGATACCCCATGTCTGCTGCTCTTGCGCCGGCCCAGCCGGCGGCACGCCCGCGCCCGGCCCGCCCGCTGGTGGGCTTTGGCCCCTGGCTGGCCTTTGGCCTGGTGCTGGCCTTCTTGCTGGTGTTTTTGCTGGTGCCCATCGGCACCGTGATCTACACCGCCTTCGTCAATGAAAACGGCGCGCTGACGCTGGGCCACTTCGGCACCTTCTTCAGCACCTCGGTGTTCCGCGAGTCCTTCTTCAACAGCCTGGTTGTGGCGCTGGCCAGCGTGTTCTTCGCCTCGCTGATCGCCATTCCGCTGGCCTACCTCACGGTGCGTTTCGAGTTTCGCGGTGCGCTGCTGATCCAGACGCTGGGCGTGCTGCCGCTGATCATGCCGCCCTTTGTGGGGGCGGTGGCGCTGCAACTCATCTTCGGCCGCAACGGTTCGGTCAACCTGCTGCTGAACGAACATTTCGGCTTCACCATCCCCATCATGGACGGGTTGGTGGGCGTGACCTTCGTCGAGAGCATCCACTACTTTCCCTTCATCCTGCTCAACCTGGTCGCGGCCATGCGCAACATCGACGGCGCCATGGAGGAATCGGCACTCAACCTGGGCGCCAAGGGCTGGAGCCTGTTCCGCCGCGTGATTTTTCCGCTCGCCATGCCGGGTTTTCTGGCCGGTGCGGCGCTGGTGTTCGTGAAGGTGTTCGACGACCTGGGCACACCGCTGGTGATGGGCGTGACCAACATGCTCGCGCCGCAAGCCTACCTGCGCATCACCTCGGTGGGCATCGACGACCCGCTGGGCTACGTGATCAGCGTGATCATGATCGCCTTCTCCATCCTGGCGCTGTGGATGGCCGCACGGGTGATGAAGGGCAAGGACTACGCCACGCTGCAAAAGGGCGGCAGCTCGCTGCAGAAGCGCCGCCTGAGCGCGTGGGAATCGGTGCTGGCCTACGGCTGGATCGTGTTCATCCTGCTGGTCACGCTGGCGCCGCACATCGGCATCTTGCTGATGTCGTTTTCCAAGGTCTGGAGCTTCTCGGTGCTGCCCGACGCCTACACGCTGGAACACTACGCCACCATCTTCAACGACTCCAGCCGCATGATCGGCAACACCCTGCTCTACTGCCTGACGGCCGCCGGGCTGGACGTGGTCATCGGCACCGCCATCGCCTACCTCATCCTGCGCACCCAGCTGCCGGCGCGCCAGTGGCTGGACTACCTTGCCTCGGCCGCGCTGGCCATTCCCGGCCTGGTGCTGGCCATTGGCTACCTGCGGCTGTTCAAGGGCATCAACGTGCCCTTCACCGACACGCCCATCGTCACCACCTGGGTGCTCATCATGCTGGCCTACGCGGTGCGCCGCCTGCCCTACGCGCTGCGCTCGTGCATGGCGGCGCTGCAGCAGGTGCACATCTCGCTCGAAGAAGCGGCGCAGAGCGTGGGCGCCTCGCGCGCCAGCACCATCAAGCGCGTCATGGTGCCGCTGATGATGGGCGGCATCCTGGCCGGTTTTGTCACCAGCTTCATCACGGCGGCGGTCGAGTTGTCGGCCACCATCCTGCTGACCTCGGCACAAAGCCAGGCGCCCATGAGCTACGGCATCTACCTCTACATGCAAAGCATTTCGGGCCGCGGCCCGGGCGCGGCACTCGGTGTGCTGGCGGTGGTGGTGGTGGGCCTGGGCACCTACTTCTCGCACCGCTTCGTCGAACAATCGCGCGCCACCGTGCAGGCGCAACCCACTTCCCACTGAGTCCGCAGGCCAGACCATGAACATGAACAAAGCCTCCCTCGAAGCCCGCCACATCAGCCTGAGCTACGGCAGCACGGAGGTGCTGCGCGACATCACCCTCAAGATCGAACCGGGCGAGTTTTTCGCCCTGCTCGGCCCCTCGGGTTCGGGCAAGTCCACGCTGCTGCGCCTGATCGCCGGCTTCAACCAGCACCAGCGCGGCGAGCTGCTGGTGGACGGCCAGGACATCACCGGCACGCCGCCGCACCTGCGCAACGTGGGCATGGTGTTCCAGAACTACGCGCTGTGGCCACACATGACGGTGTGGGACAACGTGGCCTTTGGCCTGGTGGAGCGGCGCGAAAGCCGCGACGCCATCCAACGCAAGGTGGGCGCGGCGCTCGAACTCGTGGGCCTCCAGGACTACGGCCAACGCCGCCCAGGCCAGCTCTCGGGCGGGCAACAACAGCGGGTGGCGCTGGCGCGCACCATCGTCATCGAGCCCAAGCTGCTGCTGCTCGACGAGCCGCTGTCCAACCTCGACAAACAGCTGCGCGTGCAGATGCGCGAGGAACTGAAAAACCTGCAGCGCAAGCTGGGCCTGACCACCATCTTCGTGACCCACGACCAGGAAGAAGCCATGACCACCGCCGACCGCATGGCCGTGCTGGACAAAGGCATCCTGCAGCAGGTGGGCTCGGCCGCCGGGCTGTACGACTTCCCCAGCAACCGCTTTGTGGCGGGTTTTGTGGGCACGGCCAACCTGATCGACGGCGAGGTGGTCTCCGCGCCCGGTGACGCGCTGGCCTTCCGCGCCACCGGCCTGGGCGAGCTGCGTTTTCCGCGCTCCGACAACACGCCCGCCAAAGGCGCGGCGGCCATGGTGTTCCGGCCGCACCAGGTGCACATCACCGTGGGCGACGAGCAGGTGGACGCCTCGCGCGTGTGGGTCAATGGGCTGGTGGAAAGCGCCGAGTTCCTGGGCGAGTTCTCGCGCTACCGCGTGCGCGTGGGCGAGGTGGCCATGGTGGCAGACCAGGCACACTACGCGGGCCTGGCCATGTTCGCGCCCGGTGCGCCGGTGCGCCTGGGGATTGACCCGACGCAGGTGCGCTTCCTCGACCGCTGACACCGACCACCCGCCCACCGCATGGAGATCTACCAGCTCAAGGCCTTTGTCACCGCCGCCCGGCTGGGCAACCTCACGCGCACGGCCGAGGTGCTGCACGTCACCCAGCCTGCCATCACAGCCCAGATCAAGGCGCTGGAAGAAGAGCTGGGCGTGGCCTTGTTCGACCGCCGCCCGGGGCGCATCAGCCTGACCAAGTCCGGCGAGGCCTTGCTGAGCGAGGCCGATCGGGTGCTGAGCGCGGCCGCCCAGCTGATGGGCAAGGCGCGCGAGCTGCAGGGCGAGGTCAGCGGCCACCTGGGCCTGGGGACGGTGGGCGACCCCGAGGCCTTGCGCCTGGGCGCCCTGGTGGCGGCGCTCGTGAAAACGCTGCCCCTGCTGGACATCAAAACCAAAAGCGGCAACGCCGAAGAACTGCGTGAGCTGGTGGCCGCAGGTGCGCTGCAGGGCAGCTTCTACATCGGCCCCCACATCCCGCGCGAGGTGTCGGGCCTGCCGCTGCAAACCGTGCGCTACCGCATCGTGGCGCCCGTGGCCATGGAGGAGCGCCTGCGCCTGGCCGGCTGGCAGCAGATTGCCGCCCTGCCCTGGATCGTGGCACCGCCTCAGCACCATGTGCACACGCTGCTGCGCGAGCTGTTCGCGCGCCAGGGCGTGCTGCCCAACGTGGCACTTGAATCGGACGAGGCGGCGGCGCCGCTGAGCCTGATCCGCTCGGGCGTGGGCCTGGCCCTGATGCGCGAGGACGTGGCGGTGCCGGCCAGCGAGCGCGGCGAGCTGCTGATCTGGCCGCACGCGCGGGTGGCCGCCATGCTGAGTTTCATCTACCCCAAAAGCGCCGAACACGACCCGGCGCTGGTGGCCACGCTGTCGGTGTTGCGCCAGGTCTGGGGCCTGCCGGCCTGAGCCTGAACAGGGGGGTTCAGGCGGGCTGCAGCTCCAGCAGCGCAGACAGGTCGTCGATCAGCCGGTCGGGCTGGCTGTTGGCAATGGGTTCGCCCATGTTGTAGCCGTAGGGCAGGACCCACACCGGCACACCGGCGTTGCGCGCGGTGGCCACGTCGATGGACGAATCGCCGACGAACAAGGCCTGCGCAGGCGTGGCATCAAAACGCAACAGGCAGTCGTGGATGCCGGCCGGATCGGGCTTCTTTTGGGGCAGGGTGTCGCCGCTGATCACGTGGTCCAGCAGGGCCGGCAGGCCATGGGCGTTCAGGATGCTGCGGGTGTGGCGGCCCTCTTTGTTGGTCACCACCGCCAGCTTGATGCCACGCTGGCGCAGCGCACCCAACACGTCGAGGGCGTGGGGGTACAACACGCTGCGGGTGCCACAGCGCTTTTCGTAGAAGGGGTCGAAGGCGGCCATGATGTCAGCGAATTCGGCCGAGGCGCGCACCGCCTCCACCGGCCGAGCGTCGACCTTGGCCAGGGCCTGCACCATCAGCTCGCGGGTGCCGTGGCCAATCCAGCGCTCAACCTGTTCTTCCGGCACGGTCGGGCGGTGGAAAGCGCGCAGCGTGTCGTTGACCGCGTCGCTGATTTCGCCGGCGGTTTGCACCAGCGTGCCATCGAGGTCGAACATCACCAGTTTGCAGAGTGCCATGTCAAGGTGCCGCCGGGGCGGAGAGTGCGAAAAGAAGAAACTCAGAGGTCCAGCACCAGGCGGGCCGATTTGCAGCCCGACACACACACCATCATCATCTTGTTGCTGGCGTGTTCGGAGGCGCTCAGCACCGAGTCGCGGTGGTCGGGCTCGCCTTCGAGCACGCGGGTTTCGCAGGCGCCACAAATACCTTCTTCGCAGCTGTGGTCCACGTCGATCTTGTGCGCCAGCAGCGTGTGCAGCAGGGACTTGTCGGGCGTGATCTCGATGACCTTGCCCGAGCGTTTGAGCTCCACCGTGTAGCTCTGCTTGGCGTCGGCGGACGCCGCCACTTCCACGGCAGCAAACCGTTCGATGTGGGCGTTGCTGTGGCCCAGGGCCTCGCAGGTGGCCACAAAGTTGTCCAGCATCACCGAGGGACCACAGGCGTAGAAATGGGTGTTGGCCACACCACCCCGCGCACCCAGCAAGGCCTTGAGGTCGGGCGGGCCGCCTTTTTCCACGTCGAAGTGCCAGTGCACCGGCACGCCCAAGGCCTCGATCTCGGCCAGCATCGCAGCGCTCTGGCGCGAACGCGCAAAGTACAGCACCTCGAAAGACTTGCCCAACTGCTGCAGGCGGCGGCCCATGCACAGGATGGGGGTGACGCCGATGCCGCCGGCCACCAACACGGTGTGGCCGGCGTCTTCGTGCAGCGGGAAGTTGTTGCGCGGCGCGTCGATGGTGAGCTTCAGACCGATGCGCAACTGCTCGTGCACGCAGCGCGAGCCACCCCGGCTGGCCTTGTCCTTGAGCACCGCCACCACGTAGCGGTGGGTTTCGCCCGGCGTGTTGAGCAGCGAGTAACTGCGCACCAGGCCGTTGGGCAGGTGCAAGTCGATGTGGGCACCGGCGGTGAAAGCCGGAAACGCCACGCCATCGACCGGCCGCAGCTCGATGCCGACGATGTCATCGGCTTCAAAACGCAGGGTGTGGACAAAGGCTTGCAGGGTCTGGGTCTGGCTCATGGGGGCGCTTTCAGGCGGTGGCGGCTTGTCGTTCCAATTGTGCCTGGGCCAGTTTTTTCATGTGGCGGCGCAGGCGCACGATGCCCATGTCGTGTGCGTACAGGTGCTCGTGCTGGTTGGCATCGGGCTCCATGTTTTCCATGGCCACGCGGTCTTGCTCAAGCACGTCCCAATGGCGTTTTTCCAGACGGTTCTTGTAGAGGAACCGCCAGGTGTCGCGCTGCCAGCCGGACACCTTGCGACAGCGCCAGAACAGCACGGCGGTGACGTTTTTTTCGGCCGGCGAGAAGGCACCGATGATGGTGAAGTTGCCGCCGGGGCCGCCGGTCTTGGGGTAGGGAATTTCCAGGCGCATGGTGTGGATGCCGGTGTCGGTCCACTCGGTCCAGTCGAAGTTCACATCGCGCTGGCCCTTCTTCTCGAAGATGAAGCCGTTGGGCACGTCGCGGATCTGGAATTCGGCGGTGTTCTCGCCTTCGGCCATGGTGTGCGACTGCTTGTGCAGGTAGACGCCGTGCATGGGGTCCATCACGTTGTCGATGACGTAGCGGTAGTCGCCGGCCCATTCCACGTAGCACAGGAAGCTGGACCACTCGGGCGAGGTCAGCTGCTCGGGCAGGTTCAGCGGCGGCGCTTCGGCCAGGAAGGGGTCGGTGGCGTTGTACAGAAAGATGGCGCCGGCGGCTTCGACCGCGTGGAAACGGCGCGTGGCCTGGGAGCCTTCGAGCTTGCAGCCGGGGCTGCCCGGCACACGCACGGCCACGCCGTCGGTGCAGACCTCGACACCGTGGTAGGGGCAGGCGATGCGGTCGCCCAGGATCACACCCAGCGACAGCGGCGCACCCCGGTGCGGGCAACGGTCTTCGAGCGCGTGCACCTTGCCTGTGTTGTCGCGCCACAGCGCGATCTTGTAGCCCAGGCGGCGCAGCGAGATCGGGCTTTCCTTGAGGAAATGCGACGGGCACACGGGGTACCACAGGTCTTTGAGGCCCGCTTCCAGCGCCTGTTCGACGGGGTCCAGCATCACGTTGATGGTTTGGGTGTTCATGGTCTGCTCCTTGTGCTTCAGGCGCCCAGGCGGGCCATTTCCTGCTGGTAGCTGGCGGTAGTCCAGGGCTGGCCGTTGGGGCCGGCCGGGCCGCCTTCGTTCAGAAACGCCACCAGACCTTCGAGGTCGTGGATGCCGGCCGCGAAGGCGCGTTCGATGCTGTCGCCCAACAGGCTCTCGTACGCCGTGGGCGGCGCCGTGCGGTTCTGGTGGGTTTCGTTGTAGAGGGTGCGGTTCAACATGGAAGTCTCCTTCAGGCCTTGGGTTTGTCGGTCATGAACTTGCCGCTGGGCGCGCCGGCGTTCACCTGGCGGCGGGTGTGGCCGTCGATGCCACCTTTGATCGCCCACTCGGCGAACACGGTGGGGCCGGGCGTGAATTCGCGCGGCTGCCAGTCGGCGGTCAGCTCGTCCTCGTCGGTGTAGTACTCCCACAACGCGCCGGCCGGGCTCTCGTAGTACCAGAACATGGCCGACGAAATCGGGTGGCGGCCGGGGCCGAGTTCGGTGTGCCAGCCTTCGCGCGACATGTGCAGGCCGCCGCCGATGACCTCGTGCAGGTCGCGCACGGTGAAGGCCACGTGGTTGAGGCCCACGCGCTTGTCGGGGGTTTCCAGCAGGAACAGGTCGTGGTGGCCGCCGTTGGGCGCGCAGCGCATGAAGTGCCCGCGGTTGGGGTAGCGGTCGGACACCACAAAACCCAGGCACTGTTCGTAGAACGCGGTCGTGGCGGCGAGGTCCTTGACGAAGAAGACCACATGGCCGACCTCGACCGGCGTGGCGCGGTCGTAAGCGGGTGCGGGCTGGTTGACACGCACGCGCTCGGTCCAGGTGTTGGTTTGGGCGGCGGTGAGTGCCACCGGCCGCTTGCGGCTGACCTGCACCCGCACGGCCAGGCCGTTGGGGTCGGTGCAGCCGATGCGGTCACCGCTGTCCACAAAACCGGGCTGGGTCTTGAACTTCTCGCGGATGGTGTCCAGATCGGCCTGCGACTGCACACCCCACACCACCTCGCGCAAGGTCGGGTCGGGCTCGATGCCCGGTGGCAGGCCGGGCTTGTCGGACGCGGCAGCGATCACGCGGCAGCCGTTGAGCGACTCGTACACCAGCTCCTGCGCCGACGCGCTGACCTGGGCCAGGCCCCAGTCACCAAAAAAACGCTGGCAGGCCGCCAGGTCCTGGGTTCCGAAGCTCACCTCGTCGATACCTTCCACGCTCATGGCCGCCGTCCTTGGTTGCGATGAAGCCCGGACTTGGGTGATTCATCTATAAAACATAGTTTCTTTATTGAAACGATGTGCAAATTATAGGATCGCGCCTGGGGCTGTGGCAAAGGGTTAACCCTTGTATTTGGTCGGATTTGTGGGTCGGCGCGTCAGTCGTCCTCGTCCGCGTCTTGCACCACCCGCCGGATGGCCTCGCTGGAGAAGCCGCGCGCGGCCAGAAAACGCATCTGTTTGGCGCGTTCGCGCGGGTCGCTGGCGGGCTGGCCGAACTTGCGGCGCCAGACCTCGCGGGCACGGCTTTCTTCGGTGGCGCGCAGGTCGTCCACCGCCTCGGCCACCAGCTCGGGCGGCAGGCCCTTGGCGTTGAGTTCGGCCCGCACACGCTGGGTGCCCAGGCGCTCGGCGCGGCGGTGCACCACGCTTTGCACCACGCGGGCTTCGTTGATGAAGCCCTTGGCCTGCAACTCGTCCAAGGCCGCGGCCAGTTGGCCGGGCTCGGCTTCATGGGCCTGCAGCTTGCGCTCCAGTTCGGCGCGTGAATGTTCGCGCGCGGCCAACAAGCGCATGGCGCGGCCCTTGAGCGATGGCTCACTGAAACCCAAGGTCTCGCCCATGTCTTATTCGGCGTCTTCGGCTGCCACCACCGGCACGCTGGCCGGGTCAAAAGCCGGCAGCAGGGGCACGCCCACGGCTTCGCGCACCTTGTTCTCGATCTCGTGGCGCAGGGCCGGGTTTTCGCGCAGGAATTCGCGCGCGTTGTCGCGGCCCTGGCCAATCTTCTCGCCCTGGTAGGCGTACCAGGCGCCCGACTTGTCGATGATCTTGTTGGTCACGCCCATGTCGATGATCTCGCCCTCGCGGCTGATGCCTTCACCGAACAGGATGTCGAACTCGGCCGTCTTGAACGGGGGCGAGACCTTGTTCTTGACCACCTTGACCTTGGTTTCGTTGCCGATGGCTTCGTCGCCCTTCTTGATGGTGCCGGTGCGGCGGATGTCAAGGCGCACGGAGGCGTAGAACTTGAGCGCGTTACCACCGGTGGTGGTTTCGGGGCTGCCGAACATCACGCCGATCTTC
>JAUYSB010000228.1 GCA_030696525.1 Hydrogenophaga sp.
ACCATGTCGCCCACGACCTGCTTGGTCACGTAGAACATGGAAACGAGGTTGGAGTTCATCACCGCATCCCAGTCGTCGCGCGACATCTTCATGAACATGCGGTCCTTGGTGATGCCGGCGTTGTTGACCAGCACGTCGATGCTGCCGTGTTCGGCCTTGGTCTTGGTGAAGGCTTCCACGGTGGAATCCCAGTCACCGACGTTGCCCACCGAGGCGTAGAAAGTGTAGCCCAGGGCCGCCTGCTCGGCGATCCATTTGGCGTGGTCGCGTGTGGGGCCGCAGCCGGCGATGACCTTGAAGCCCTCCTGGTGCAGGCGCTGGCAGATGGCGGTCCCGATGCCACCCATGCCGCCGGTCACGTAGGCAATTTTTTGACTCATGTGTATGTTCCTCTGTCGTCGTTGTGGAAAATTTGATGCTAGTGCGCTTCTCAGCGCTCGACAGCGAGGGAAACCCCCATGCCGCCGCCGATGCACAGCGCGGCCAGGCCCTTCTTGGCGTTGGTGCGCTGCATTTCGTGCAGCAGCGTCACCAGGATGCGGCAGCCGGACGCGCCGATGGGGTGGCCAATGGCGATGGCGCCACCGTTGACGTTGACCTTGGCCGGGTCGATGTCCAGCGCCTGGTTGACGGCGCAGGCCTGGGCGGCAAAGGCTTCGTTGAGTTCGAACAGGTCCACATCGCCAGCCTTCCAGCCGGCGCGGGCCAGGGCCTTCTGCGATGCCGGCACCGGGCCCATGCCCATGGTGGCGGGGTCCAGGCCGCTGGTGCCAAAGGCGGCAATGCGCGCCAGCGGCGTCAGGCCCAGGGCTGCGGCTTTTTTGGCGCTCATCACCATCACAGCGGCGGCGCCGTCGTTGATGCCCGAGGCGTTGCCGGCGGTCACCGAACCGGCCTTGTCGAAGGCGGGGCGCAGACCGGCCAGCACTTCGGCCGTGGTCTTGGCGTTGATGAACTCGTCGCTGTTGAACAGCAGCGGGTCGCCCTTGCGCTGGGGGATGCTCACGCCAACGATCTCGTCCTTGAACTTGCCGGCGGCCTGGGCGGCAGCGGCCTTGCTCTGGCTGGCGGCGGCCAGCGCGTCCTGCATCTCGCGGGTGATGCCATGGGCCTTGGCCACGTTCTCGGCGGTGATGCCCATGTGGTACTGGTTGTACACATCCCACAGGCCGTCCACGATCATGGTGTCGGTCATCTTCCACTCGCCCATGCGCTGGCCGTCGCGGCTGCCGTTGAGCACATGCGGGCTGGCGCTCATGTTTTCCTGGCCGCCGGCGATCACGATCTCGCTGTCACCCCAGGCCACGGCCTGCGCGGCCAGCATCACGGCCTTGAGGCCGGAGCCGCACACGGCGTTGATGGTCAGGGCCGGGGTTTCCTTGGCCACACCGGCCTTCATCATGGCCTGGCGGGCCGGGTTCTGGCCCACGCCAGCGGCCAGCACCTGGCCCATGATGACTTCACCAATGGCATCTGCCGGCAGGCCGGTGCGGGCCAGCAGTTCCTTGATGACGATGCTGCCCAGTTCGGTCGCGGGCGTCTTGGCCAGCGTGCCACCAAACTTGCCCACAGCGGTGCGGGCGGCCGAAACGATGACGATGTCTTCCATGTGTATCTCCTGTTGGGAATCAGAGTTTCAAGCTTTTGCTTTGACGTAACGGCCAGGGGCCGGTTCGGTGGCCTTGTAGCCGCGGCTGCCATAGGTCTTGGGCGCAGCGATCTGTTTGCCGGCGTGGCCCCCCAGCCAATCGGACCAGTCGGTCCACCAGCTGCCCGGCTGCTCCTTGGCGCTGGCGATCCAGTCGTTGACGTCGGCCGGGAACTTATTGGCCGGACCAATCCAATGGCTGCGCTTCTTGGCGGCGGGCGGATTGATCACACCGGCGATGTGGCCCGATGCACCCATGACAAAACGCTTGGGGCCGGGCAGGTGCTGGGTGCTGGCGTAGGCGCCGCCGATGGGCACGATGTGGTCTTCGCGCGAACCGTAGATGTAGACCGGCAGCTTGACCTGGCGGAAGTCGATCTTCTCGCCACACACCGTGGCCGCGCCGGGTTTGACCAGCCTGTTTTCCAGGTAGGTGTTGCGCAGGTACCAGGTGTAGTAGGGGCCGGGCAGGTTGGTGGCGTCGCTGTTCCAGTAGAGCAGGTCGAAGGGCGGCGGGGTTTCGCCCTTGAGGTAGTTGCCCACCACGTAGTTCCAGACCAGGTCGTTGGGGCGCAGGAAGCTGAAGGTGGTGGCCAGGTCGCGCCCGGGCATCAGGCCGCCCTTGGCAAACTGCATCTCGCGGAACTTGCAGAAGTTCTCGTCGATGAACACATCGAGGATGCCGGTGTCGGTGAAGTCCAGCAGCGTGGTCAGCAGCGTGGCGCTTTGCACCGGGTGCTGGCCACGTGCGGCCAGCACCGCCAGCGCGGTGGACAACATGGTGCCGCCGACACAGAAGCCCAGGGCGTTGATGGTGTCGGCGCCGGTGATGTCGCGCACCACGTCAATGGCGCGGATGACGGCGTCTTCGATGTACTGGTCCCAGGTGACCTGGGCCATGGACTCGTCGGGGTTGCGCCAGCTCACCACAAAGGTGCGGTGGCCCTGCTCCACCGCGTAGCGGATCATGGAGTTGGTGGGTTGCAGGTCGAGGATGTAGAACTTGTTGATGCAGGGCGGCACCATCAGGAACGGCCGCTCGTAGACCTTGGCACCCAGCGGCTTGTATTCGATGAGCTGGAACAGCTCGTTCTCAAACACCACCGCGCCTTCGGTGGTGGCCACGTTTTTGCCCACCTCGAACACGCTCTCGTCGGTCATGGACACGTGGCCCTGCTTCATGTCGTTGAGCAGGTTTTGCATGCCTTTGGCGATGCTCTCGCCCTGGGTCTCCACCGCCTTCTTCTGGGCTTCGGCGTTGAAGGCCAGAAAGTTGCTGGGGGAGCTGGCGTCGATCCACTGCTGCACCGAGAAGCGCACGCGGTTGCGGGTCTTGGCGTCGCCCTGCACCGCCTCGGCCATGGCCATCAGGGTGCGCGCATTGAGCAGGTAGGCCGCAGCCGAGAAGGCCGAGACCGGGTTCTTGCTCCAGGCTTCGCTGGAGAAGCGGCGGTCGGCGAGGGGTTTGGCTTGCAAGCCCTGGTTCCAGAGCTCGGACACTTCGGTCAGGTAGTTGCGCTGGATCTCCAGCAGCTTGCCCATGTCAAACGACACGGGTTGCCCGTTGGCGGCTTTGAACAAATCGGTTGCGCCCGCAGGCAAGCCCCAACCGTTGGCGCCACCCGCGGCCGGCACGGCGGCCTGCATGGCCGCCATCAAGGGGTTTTCAGCGAGGTCAGGCAGCTTGGCCGTGCCTTGCGCTATCTTTGTCCACTGCTCCACCAGCTGATGCTGGAACTGTTGCGCGGCGGCCAGCCAATTCGGTTCTGAACTCATGCATGTCTCCAACGTGATAGGACATTATCGCAGTGCAACAGGATGCATCCGGTGCCCGATCAAACGCCGATGATGCGGGGCAATCCCTTACCTCCCACTGACTCACCACCATGTACCTCATCGTTATAGCCTGGCTGTACGTCACCCTGATGATGGCTCTGGCCGAGGCCACCAACCCCACAGGCAGTGTGCTCGGGGCCATTGTGACCTTTTTGCTGTACGGCCTCGCACCCATGGCATTGGTGGTTTACCTGATGGCCACGCCGGCGCGCAAGCGAAAGATCAAGGCGCGCGAGGCCGCCGAGCACGAAGCCTGGCTGGCGCGGCAGGCGGCCGCGGCGCCGGCCGCAGCGGCCACATCAGGCGCGCCAGATGCAGGCGGCCATGCGCCCGGTGCTGCCCAGGCGCCCGGCATCGCGCCGGTGGGAAAAGAAACGTGAACCCTGGCCGACGGTGCACCAGCCCGGCGTGCCGTCGTTGCCCCAGATCGACGTGACACCGGCCGCGCGCAGGCGCTGGCGCGCCAGGCCCGCCAGGTCGGCCAGAAACTTGCCGCTGGGCTGCGGCGCAAACAGCGCAGCGGCCTCAGGATGTGTGGCCACAAACGCCGCACGCACCTCGGCCCCCACCTCGAACGCGGCCGGCCCGATGCACGGGCCCAGCCACACCAGCCACTCGGCGTCGGCGTCGCCCTCATCGGCCGCACGGCGGCGCAACGCGGCCAGCACCGACTCGATCACGCCCACACCGCCTTGCCCGGCCAGGCCGCGCCAGCCGGCGTGGGCCGCGCCCACCCAGCGGCCCTGTGTGTCGGTGAACAGCAGCGGCAGGCAGTCGGCCACCATGATGGTGCAGGCCTGACCGGTGGCGGCGCTGAGGCAGGCGTCGGCCACCGGCACAACGGCGCTGGTGGCAGGCCGGTCCAGCTCGGCCACTGCCACGCCGTGCACCTGCTGCAAAAACACCGGCTCCGCCGCAATGGCCGTGCGCAGGCGCCCGCGGTTGGCCGCCACCGCGTCGGGCACGTCGCCGACGTGGTCGCCCAGGTTCATACCGTCAAACGGCGGCAACGACACCCCGCCGGCGCGGGTGGTGAACACCGCCCGCACGTGGGCCGGCGCCGGCCAGTCTGGCCGCAGCCAGTCGGCGGGCAACATCAGGGCGTGAAGTCCGGGCAGTTGGACGGCTGCGCCTGCTGAAAGGCTGGCAGCTTCATGCAGGCATCGAACGCGGCCATGGTCAGCGGCAGGTCTTGGTAGACCAGGCCAAAACGCGTGCCGTTGACGATCTGCGGCACCAGGCAGCAGTCGGCCAGGGTGGGCGTGTCGCCGTAGGAATAGACCGAAGGCGGCAGCCCGGCGGCGGCGCGTTGCGCGGCCAGGTCTTGCAGGCGGCGCTCGTACGACTGCAGGCCTTCCACGGTCCAGTGGTTGTACCAGTCGTTGCGCTGCTCGTCGGTGACCTTGAGCGTGCCGCCCAGGTACTTGAGGATGCGCAGGTTGTTGACCGGGTGGATCTCGCAGGCCACGGTTTGCGCCAGGGCGCGCACGCGGGCGCGGCCCAGCGGGTCGGCCGGCAACAGCGGGGGGTTGGGGTGGGTCTCGTCCAGGTACTCGATGATGGCCATGGACTGGCTCAGCAGCGCGTGGTCCGGGTCGCCCTGCACGTCGAGCACGGGCACCAGTGTGTCGGGGCTCACGGCGCGGTAGGCGTCCTGCTTGTGTTCGCCCTTGGACAGGGCCACCGGCAGGTACTCAAAAGGCAGGCCCTTGAGGTGGAGGGCGATGCGCACCCGGAACGAGGTGCCCGAACGGAAAAAGTTGTAGAGCTTCATGGGCGCTAGGATAAACCCAGCCCGGGGCTGCCGCAGCCCGCCAGGCCATCGGTCTCATGGCACACTGCGCGCCTCGGTTCGCTTGCACATTGAGGATCAAGCCCATGTCCCACGACGCTTTTGTGTTCACCCCCCCGGCCACCGTGTCGGTCCCCGTGCTCGGGCAGCCCGCCCGTTTTCCGGTCCACCGCATCTACTGTGTGGGCCGCAATTACGAAGAGCACGCCAAGGAGATGGGCTTCACTGGCCGCGAGCCGCCTTTCTTCTTCCTCAAGCCGGCCGACGCCATCGTGGTGGCCGATGCCGGGCAGACCGCCACCATGGCCTACCCCAGCCAAACCGCCAACCTGCACCACGAGATCGAGCTGGTGGTGGCGATTGGCACCGGCGGCAAAAACATCGTGGCGGCCGACGCCCTCAAGCACATCTACGGCTACGCCGTCGGCCTGGACATGACCCGGCGCGACCTGCAGAACGACATGAAAAAGCAGGGCCGCCCTTGGTGCATCGGCAAGGCCTTCGAGCAGTCGGCCCCCATCGGCCCGATCACCCCCAAAGCACAAGCCGGCGACATCGCGCAGGCCGAGATCTGGGTGCAGGTCAATGGCGCAGATCGCCAACGCAGCAACGTGTCCAAGCTGATCTGGAACATCGCCGAAACGATTGAACACCTCTCGGCCGCCTGGGAGCTGCAGCCCGGCGACCTGATCTACACCGGCACGCCCGAAGGCGTGGCCGCGGTGAAACCGGGCGACGTGATGGAAGGCGGCGTGGGCGGCCTCACGCCCATCCGCGTGGCGGTGGTCTGACGCCCTGGTTCAGTAGATACGAGGATTGAACCCAGGCCAGACCCGGGACTACACTCGCGCCCACCTCAGCCCCCCCGGAGACCTGCCATGATCCAGCGCCGCACCCTGCTCCAGTCCACCGCCGCCGTGGCGCTGGGCGCACCCGCCCTGGTGGGCTTTGCCCAGCAAAGCGTCACGCTCAAATTCCACACCTTCATGGCGCCGCAATCCAACGTGTGGCTCAACATGCACAAGTGGTGGATGGACAAGGTCGAGAAGGACTCGGGCGGGCGCATCAAGTTCGAGGCCTACCCCGCCATGCAGCTGGGCGGCTCGCCGGTGCAGTTGTTTGACCAGGCCAAGGACGGTGTGGTCGATATCGTCTGGACGCTGCCGGGCAACACCGCCGGACGTTTTCCGCGCACCGAGGTGTTCGAGCTGCCCTTCATGATGACCAACGCCGAGGCCACCTCCAAGGCTTTCTGGGAATACATCCAGACCATGGCGGCCGACGAGTACAAGGACATCCAGCCCATCGCCCTGCAGGTGCACGGCCCCGGCATGATCCACACCAAGAACAAGCAGGTTCAGCGCCCCGACGACCTGCGCGGCATGAAGCTGCGCGGCCCCACCCGCCAGATCACCAAGATGCTGGGCTACCTGGGCGCCACGCCGGTGGGCATGCCGCTGCCGCAGATTCCCGACGCGCTGTCCAAAGGCGTCATCGACGGCTGCGCCATCCCCTGGGAAGTGGTGCCAGCCGTCAAGGTGCACGAGCTGACCAAGTTCCACAGCGAGTTCGACCCGGCCGGTGGCGCGCTCTACACCACCACCTTCGTGATGGGCATGAACAAGGCCAAGTACGCATCGCTGCCGCCCGACCTGCAAAAAATCATCGACGCCAACTCCGGCATGGCCACCTCCGCCTACCTGGGCAAGGTGCAGCAAGCCGGCGACGTGCCCGGCCGCAAGGCCGCTGCCGACCGGGGCAACACCATCTACACCATCCCCCAGGCCGATGCGCAGGAATTCCGCCGCAAGGCCCGCCAGGTGGAGGTGGAGTGGGTGGACGACATGAACAAGCGCGGCTTCGACGGCCGCAAACTGCTCGACACCGCCCGCAGCCTGATCGACAAACACACCAAGGCGACCAAACCCGCCAAGGCTTGACGACCTTGCGGCGACGCTACACTCGTCGCATGCTGTCGCGTTTCCCTGTCAACCACTGCCGCGTGTGCGGCACCTCGGTGCAACACCGGGTGCCGGACGACGGCGACACGCGGGTGCGCGCCGTCTGCCCGGCCTGCCACACCATCCACTACGAAAACCCGCTCAACGTGGTGGGCACGGTGCCGGTCTGGGGCGACACGGGTGAGCAGGTGCTGCTGTGCAAACGCAACATCGAACCGCGCCTGGGCAAATGGACGCTGCCGGCCGGCTTCATGGAGCTGGGTGAAACCACCGCCGAAGGCGCGGCCCGCGAAACCGACGAAGAGGCCGGCGCCCAGATCGAGATGGGGCCGCTCTACACCCTGCTCAATGTGGCGCGGGTGGGCCAGGTGCACATGTACTACCGCGCCCGCCTGTTGAGCGACCAGTTCAACCCCGGCCACGAAACCCAGGAAGCGCGCCTGTTCACCGAAGACCAGATCCCCTGGGACGAGATCGCCTTCCGCACCGTGCGCGAAACGCTGCTGTGCTACTTTGCCGACCGCCGCGCCGGGCACTTCGCCTTCCACACCCTCGACGTCGCCTGAGCGCCACGCCCATGACACAGCTGATCGACCACGCCACCCTGAACGAATTGCGCGAAGCGCTGGGTGACGAACTCGACAACATCGTGAAGCTGTACGTGGACGGGCTGGCCGAACAAAGCGGTGCGCTGGCCACGCTGCTGGCCGCGGACGACCTGACCACGCTGCGCCGCAGTGCCCACAGCCTCAAGGGCAGCAGCGTGAGCATGGGTGCGCAGCAACTCGGCGCACTGGCCGCACAAATCGAAAAGCTGGCCGCCACCGGCCAAAGCAGTGCCGAACTCGACGCCGCTGTGGCCGGTGTCGCGGCCCTGGCGCGGGACACCGCCGCCGCTTTTGTCGAATCGGGCTGGGTGCGCGCCTGAACACCACCTCGCTGGTGCTGCGTCTGGGCACGGCCCAGACCCTGGCCTGGGCCTCGTCCTACTACCTGCCCGCCCTGCTGGCCGGCGCCATGGCGGCCGAACTGGGCATGGCCACCACCGAGGTGTGGCTGGGCTTCAGCCTGGCGCTGGGCGTGTCGGCCCTGCTGGGGCCGTTCAGCGGTCGCGCCATCGACCACCACGGCGGGCGCCGCGTGCTCAGCCTGGTCAGCCTGCTGTTTGCGGCCGGCCTTTTGACGCTGGCCCTGGCGCCCAACCCGGCCACGCTGTTTGTGGGCTGGCTGCTGCTGGGTGTGGCCATGGGCTGCGGACTGTACGACGCCGCCTTTGCCGCCCTGGTGCGGCTGCAGGGCAGCCAAGCCCGTTCGGCCATCACCGGCATCACCCTGCTGGCGGGCTTTGCCAGCACCGTGGGCTGGCCGCTCACGGCCTGGCTGGCGCACACCTGGGGCTGGCGCGAGGCCTGCGCCACCTGGGCCGTGCTGCACCTGGTGCTGGGCCTGCCGCTCAATGCCAGCCTGCCGCAGGGGCGCACCACCGAACCGCAGCGTCAACCGGCGCCGGCGCCTGTGCAGGCGACCACCGCCGCGCCCGCCCAGCCGCCACGCGGTGTGGCCTGGGCACTGGCCTACGTGTTTGCCGCCACCTGGTTCGTCAGCACCGCCATGGCGGCCCACCTGCCACAACTGCTCATGGCCCAAGGCGCCAGCCTGTCGGCGGCGGTGGCCACGGCCGCGCTGGTGGGGCCAGCCCAGGTGGCCGGCCGCCTGGCCGAATACGGGTTGATGCAGGGTTGGCACCCGCTGTGGTCGGCCCGGATGGCGACACTGGCCCACCCGCTGGGCGCGACCACCTGGCTGGCGCTGGGGCCGGTGGTCAGCCCGGTGTTTGTGGTGTTGCACGGTGCGGGCAACGGCATTCTGACCATCGCCAAGGGCACGCTGCCGCTGGCGCTGTTCGGGCCGCAAGGCTATGGTCAGCGCCAGGGCTGGATCATGGCGCCCTCACGGCTGGCACAGGCTTTGGCACCGCTGCTGTTTGGCGCCTGCGTGGCGCGCTGGGGCGCGGGTGCCATGTGGGTGTCCACGGCGCTGGGGCTGAGCGCGTTGGCGGTGCTGAGCTGGCTCAAGACCAACCCGCCGCGCTGACAGCCACTCACAGCCGGTGCGCACCCGCACGCCGCAGCCAGGCTTTTTCCAGTTCCACGGCGCAGAACAGCAGCGCACCCAGCAACAGGATCAAACCCCAAGAAGCGGCGTCCAGCGGCACGCTGTGAAACAGCAACTGCAAGGTGGGCGCGTAGGTGAACAGCAGTTGCAGCACGACGAG
The DNA here is from genome assembly GCA_030696525.1 of Hydrogenophaga sp. GTDB lineage: Bacteria > Pseudomonadota > Gammaproteobacteria > Burkholderiales > Burkholderiaceae_C > Hydrogenophaga. The sequence goes on from JAUYSB010000228.1 coordinate 9,513, forward strand.
GATGGCCAGCACCAGCGCGGCCATGCGGTTGCCGGTGAGGGTTTCCAGCCGGAAGGCGTGGTCGGTGAAACGGCGCACGTTGAACAGGTAGAACATCTCGCTCACCACAATCATGTTGACGGCGGCGGTGCGCGCGGTCTCCAGGCTGCTGCCGCGCGCCAGCTCCCAGTTGAAGACGCAGAAGGTGGCGGCCACCATGAGCAGCACCACAAACAGGATGCGCCGTGCCAATGCGCCGGTGACGATGGGTTCAATCATCGGCCGAGGCGCGTGGTCCATCACGCCGCGCTCGGGCGCCTCGAAGGCCAGCGCCAGCGCCAGCGTCACGGCGGTGACGGTGTTGACCCACAGAATCTGCGCCGCCGTCACCGGCAGGGGCAGGCCGGCAAAAATGGCCAGCAAAATCACCCCGGCCTCGCCGCCATCGGTGGCCAGCATGAACATGAGCGACTTCTTGATGTTGTCGAACACCACGCGCCCTTCGCGCACCGCGCGGGCGATGGTTGCGAAGTTGTCGTCGATGAGCACCAGGTCCGAGGCCTCGCGCGCCGCGTCCGTGCCCTTGCCGCCCATGGCCACGCCAATGTCGGCCGCCTTCAACGCAGGCGCGTCGTTCACGCCGTCGCCGGTCATGGCCACCAGGTGGCCTTGTGCCTGCAAGGCCGCGATCAGCCGCAGCTTGTGTTCGGGGCTGGCGCGGGCAAACACGTCGGTGTCCAGCGCGCGGGGTTTCAGCTGCGCGTCGCTCAGGCTTTCAATCACGTCGCCCGTGAGCGCGGCACCGCCCGCAAGGCCCAGCTGCCGGCCGATGGCCGCTGCCGTGACGGCGTGGTCGCCGGTGATCATCTTCACCCGTATGCCGGCGCGCTGGCACTCGGCCACGGCGGCGATGGCTTCCTCGCGCGGCGGGTCGATGATGCCCACCAGCCCCAGCAGCTCGAAGCCGGGCACCATGTCCTGCACGTCGATCTCGTGGCGGGCCGTGTCGCCCTGGCGCTGGGCCAGGGCCAGCACCCGTTCGCCCGCGCCGGCCGCGCGCTCCACCGCTGCGTGCAAGTGCACGGCGTCCAGCGGCGCGCCACCGGCCTGCGTGGCACACAGCGCCAACACCCGCTCGGGCGCGCCCTTGAGCAGCAACAGGTGGTGGCCTTCGTGGTCGTGGTGCAGCGTGGCCATGTACTGGCGCTCCGATTCAAAGGGAATCGCATCCAGCCGGGGGCAGCGCGCCAGTGTCTGCGGCAGGTCCAGCCCAGCCTTGAGCGCCAGCGCCAGCAGCGCGCCTTCGGTCGGGTCGCCCACCAGCTGCCAGCCTTGATCGGGTGTCTGATGCAAGCGGGCGTCGTTGCACAACAAGGCGGCGCGCGCCAGGTCCATCAGGCGGGCATCGGTGGCCGGGTCCAGCGGCTGGCCCTGGTGGTGAAAGCCGCCCTCGGGCGCGTAGCCGGTGCCGGTCACGGTCAGCTCGGTGCCTTCCCGACCGCTGCCAGGCAGCAGCACACGCACGGCGGTCATTTCGTTGCGGGTCAGGGTGCCGGTCTTGTCGGAGCAGATCACCGTGACCGAGCCCAGCGTTTCCACCGCCGGCAGGCGCCGCACGATGGCCTTGTTGCGCGCCATCACGCGGGTGCCCATGGCCAGCACGATGGTGACCACCGCCGGCAACCCCTCGGGGATGGCGGCCACGGCCAGGCCCACCACCGCCAGGAACAGGTCCATCAGCGGCATCTGCGCCACCCAGTGGCCGTAGGCCATGGTGAGGACGCCAACGCCCAGAATGAAGGCGGTGATCTGGCGCGCGAACTGGTCGAGCCGACGCGTGAGCGGCGTGGCCATGGTCTGCATCTCGCCCACGAG
>JAUYSB010000027.1 GCA_030696525.1 Hydrogenophaga sp.
ACCTACCTGTCGGAGAAGATCGGCTACGCCCGCTACATCACCATCTACCGCCAGATCGAGCGCCACCCCGAGACCTGTTTCCACCCCATCTTCAAGTGGTTCGAGCGCTGGTGCAACGACGAATTCCGTCACGGTGAGGCCTTCGCGCTCATCCTGCGCGCCCAGCCGCACCTGCTCGAAGGCCGCAACAAGCTCTGGATCCGGTTCTTCCTGCTGGCCGTGTACGCCACCATGTACGTGCGTGACCACACCCGCCCCGAGATGCACCAGGCCATGAACATGGACCCGACCGAATACGACTACCAGGTCTTTCGCATCACCTCCGAGATCACCAAGCAGGTGTTCCCGCTCACGCTGGACATCGACAACCCGCGCTTTCGCGCCGGGCTGGAGCGCATGCGCGAGATCTCGGTGGCCACCGAAGCCGCCAAGGCGCGTGGCGGGCTGTGGGGCGGCGTGCTGCGGGTGGGCCTGGCCGCGCGTGCCGCGGTCACGTTTGCGGGGCTGTACCTGCTGCCCACCGTGCCCAACGCCCTGCCGCAGGAGATGCGCGTGGCGCCCAGCTGGTGAACCACGCCACGGTGTCGCACTGAACCCACGCCCGCGCCATGTCGTCCTACGTCCTGCCCGTGCTCTATGTGCTGTTCCTGTGGTGGTTCAGCACCGGGCTGATCCTCTACCTCAACGGCCTGCCGCGCTGGACCTTCAAGTGGACGCTGACCGGCAGCAGTTTCCTGCTGGCACTGGCCCTCATCGGGCTGTACGCCACACGCGACGACACCCGCATCACCGGTGCCTACCTGGGCTTCACGTTTGCGCTGCTGGTGTGGGCCTGGCAGGAGGTGGCCTTCCTGCTCGGCTTGGTCACCGGCTCGCGGCGCGAGCCTTGCCCGCCCGGTGTGCGCGGCTGGTTGCGGGTGCGCCTGGCGTTTCAGACCGTGTGGCACCACGAACTGGCCCTGCTGGTGCTGGGCGCAGCGGTGTGGACTCTGAGCGCGGACGGCGCCAACCCCACCGGCTGGTGGACGTTTGTGGTGCTGTATGTGATGCGCCAGAGCGCCAAGCTCAACCTGTTTCTGGGCGTGCGCAACCTGTCCGAGTCGTTTCTGCCGCCACACCTGACCTACCTGCACAGCTACTTCCGGCGCCGGCCCATGAACGCGCTGATGCCGTGGTCGGTGCTGCTGGGCGGCGCCGTGGCCACGTGGCTGTGGTGGCAGACCGGCGATGCCACGCTGAGCCCCTTCGAGGTCAGCGCGCGCGTGTTCGCCGCCATCCTGCTGAGCCTGGCCTTGCTGGAGCACGCCTTCATGGTGCTGCCCCTGCCGTCGGAAGCCCTGTGGTCCTGGGGCCTGCGTTCGCGTGCCGCCGCCGCGCAGGAAAAACCCACCTGATGCGGGTTTGCCTGGGTGTGTACCCAAGTCCGACGGCCTGCGACCGTCCAGTTCGTCTGACATACTGACGCCATGGCACACACCTTCCCTTTTTCCGCCATCGTCGGCCAGGACGAGATGAAACTCGCCATCCTGATCGCCGCCATCGACCCCAGCCTGGGCGGCGTGCTGGTGCTGGGCGACCGCGGCACCGGCAAGTCCACCGCCGTGCGCGCGCTGGCCGCCTTGTTGCCGCCCATGAAAGCGGTGGTGGGCTGCCGCTACGGCTGCGACCCGGACGACAGCCGCAACGTCTGTGAAGAATGTGCCGCGTTGCGCGCCGCCGGCAAGACCAAACCCAAAAGCCACCTGGTGCCCGTGCCGGTGGTGGACCTGCCGCTGGGCGCCACCGAAGACCGCGTGGTCGGCGCGCTCGATCTGGAGCGCGCGCTGTCGCAAGGCATCAAGGCCTTCGAGCCCGGCCTGCTCGCGCGCGCGCACCGGGGCTTTCTCTACATCGACGAAGTCAACCTGCTCGAAGACCACCTGGTCGATCTGCTGATCGACGTCGCCGCTTCGGGCGAAAACGTGGTCGAGCGCGAAGGCCTGTCGGTGCGCCACCCCGCGCGTTTTGTGCTGGTGGGCAGCGGCAACCCCGAAGAAGGCGAACTGCGGCCGCAGCTGCTTGACCGATTCGGCCTTTCGGTCGAGGTGCGCACGCCCGACGACCTGGCCTCGCGCGTGGAGGTGGTGCGCCGCCGCGATGCCTTCGAACGTCAGCCGCAGGCCTTTCTCGACCAGTGGCATGCCGAGGACGAGAAGGTCCGCAAGCGCATCGTCGGCGGCCGCAAGCGGCTGGACGAGGTGGACATCCCCGACGCCGCGCGCGAACGCGCCGCCCAGCTCTGCATGGCGCTGGGCACCGACGGCCTGCGCGGTGACCTCACGCTGATCCGTGCCTCGCGCGCGCTGGCCGCGCTGCAAGGCGACAAGGCCGTGAGCGACGCCCACCTGCGCCGCGTGGCCGGCCCCGCGCTGCGCCACCGCCTGCGCCGCAACCCGCTCGACGACGCCGGCTCCAGCGCGCGTGTGCTGCGCGCCGTGGCCGAACTCATGGGCGCATGACCCCCGCCGATCCCGCCACGGCCGACGACAGCGCCGGCCTGCCCGAGCTGGCGGCCGCGCTGCTGGCCATCGACCCGGCCGGCCTGGGCGGCGCCGCACTGCGTGGCCCCGCTGGCGCGGCCCGCCAGGCCTGGCTGGACGGTTTCAAGCGCCTGCTGCCCCCGCACACCCCGCTGCGCCGCGTGCCACTCAACATCCAGGACGGTGCCTTGCTCGGCGGGCTGGACCTCGGCGCCACACTGCAGGCCGGCCGCCCCGTCATGCAGACGGGTGTGCTGGCGCAGGCCCACGGCGGCCTGGTGCTGCTGCCCATGGCCGAGCGTTTGTCGGCCGGCACCGCCGCCCGCCTTGCCCAGGTGCTGGACACCGGGGCGCTGCGGGTGGAGCGCGACGGCCTGCGCCACGAACAGCCGCTGCACATCGGCGTGCTGGCGCTGGACGAAGGCGTCAGCGATGACGAACAGCTGCCCACCGCGCTGGCCGACCGGCTGGCCTTCCACCTGCTGCTCGATGGCGCCCCGCTGACGGATGCGCCGGCCTGGAACGCCGACGACATTGCCCAGGCACGCGCGCGCTTGCCGCAGGTGCACACCGACGACCAGGTGCTGCACGCGCTGTGCGCCACCGCGCTGGGTCTGGGCATCACCTCGCTGCGGGCGCCGCTGCTGGCTTTGCGCGCGGCACGCGCTGCCGCCGCGCTGGCCGAAGACGACGCCGTGGCGCCCGAACACGCGGCCCTGGCCGTGGCCCTGGTGCTGGCGCCGCGCGCCACCCGCTGCCCGGCGCCCGATGAGCCGTCGGCCGACGCCGAGCCGCCGCCCCCGAGCACCGAACCGACCGATGGCGAGACCGACCCGCCGCCGCCTGCCGACGAGGCCGCTGACAGCACCGACCCCACAGCGCCCGCCACCCCCGACGCGCCCCTGGCCGACGTCTTGCTGCAGGCCGCTCAGGCCGCCATACCGGCCGGCCTGCTGGCCGCCTTGCGCGCGGGGCAGGCGCAGCGCAACCGGGCGCGCTCGGCTGGCCGTTCGGGTGCGGTGTTGCATGGCGCATCGCG
>JAUYSB010000028.1 GCA_030696525.1 Hydrogenophaga sp.
CATACAGCACACCATCGTGCGCGACACCGGCCAGATCTACATACCCTACGTCAACTGTGGACTTTATGCCGCCATCGTGCTGGCTGTGGTCATGTTCAAGTCGTCGAGCAACCTGGCCGAGGCCTACGGCATCGCGGTCACGCTGGACATGCTGATCACCACGGTGCTGACCTTTTTCGTCATCCGCTACGGCTGGAAGTACCCGCTGTGGCTGTGCCTGGCCGCCACGGGCTGGTTCTTTGTGGTGGACATACTGTTCTTCTCGTCCAACCTGCTCAAGCTGTTTGCCGGCGGCTGGTTCCCGCTGCTGATTGGCGGGGTGGTGTTCACGCTGATGATGACCTGGAAACAGGGTCGCAGCCTGTTGACCCAAGCCCACATGGCCGAGGCCATCGACCTGCCGAGTTTTCTGGAGGCGGTGTTCGTGAGCCCGCCGCTGCGGGTGGCCGGCACGGCGGTGTTCCTCACCGCCGAACGCGGTTCGGTGCCCAACGCCTTGTTGCACAACCTCAAGCACAACAAGGTGCTGCACGAGCAGAACCTGTTTGTGACCGTGCGCAACCACGAGGTGCCCTGGATTGGCCTGGACAAGCGGCTGGAGGTGGAGCCGCTGGGCCACGACTGCTGGCAGGTGGCGATCCACTACGGCTTCAAGAACGACCCCGACGTGCCCAAGGCCTTGCAGCTGCTGCGGGGCCGCGGCTGCGAGCTCGAACCGATGACCACCAGCTACTTCCTGTCGCGCGACACCGTGATACCGACCCTGGGCAGCGGCATGGCGCCCTGGCGCGAAAAGCTGTTCTCCCAGATGCACCACAACGCCGGCGCGGCGGCCGACTTCCTCAACCTGCCCAGCAACGCGGTCATCGAGCTCGGCTCCAAGATCGAAATCTGACCGGCACCCGGTCGATCGGGGGGCGGCGTTAAGATGCGGCACTTGACGTTAACGTAAACGTCAAAGTACAACGCACACATGGCCACGAACCCGACCTACACCATCAGCGACCTGGCACGGGAATTCGACCTCACGACCCGCGCGATACGCTTCTACGAAGACATGGGCCTGTTGTTGCCGCAGCGCGAAGGCCCGGGCGGGCGCAACCGGGTGTATTCCTCGCGCGACCGCACCCGCCTCAAGCTCACGCTGCGCGCCAAGCGCCTGGGCTTTTCGCTGACCGAGGCCAAGGACATCATCGAGATGTACGACAGCCCGCGCGACACCGGGCCGCAGCTGCGCAAGTTCTTGCAGGTGCTGGCCGCGCACCGCCAGCAGATCGAGGACCAACTGGCCGACCTGCAGGCCAACCTGGACGAGGTCAAGGTGCACGAAAAGGAGGCGCGCAGCCTCCTGGCCAAGGTCGAGAAGACGGAAAAGGCCGAAAAAACCGAGAAGGCCTGAGCGCCACTCAGGCCAGCAGACCTTCGGCGCGCATCGCCGCTTGCACGCCAGGCCGCGCGGCCACCCGGGCCGAGAAGGCCTGGATGTGGGCGTGGGCCGACAGATCGACCCCCACACGCGGCGCCCACGAACACACCACGAACAGGTAGCCGTCGGCCACGGTGAACTGGTCGCCCATCAGGTAGGACTTGCCTTCGAGCTGGCTGTTGATCCACTTCAGCCGGCCTTGCAGGCGCTCGGCGGTGGCGGCTTTCACTTCGGCCGGCGTGGCCGGGTTGAACAGGGGGCTGAAGCCGCCCTTGTGCACTTCGGTGGCGATCAGGTTGAGCCAGGCCTGCAACTGGTAGCGGGCCAGCGTGCCGTTGGCCGGGGCCAGCTGTTTGGCCGGTGCCTGGTCGGCAATGAACTGCATGATGGCCGGTCCTTCGGTCAACTTGGTGCCGTCGTCCAGCTGCAGCAGGGGCACATACCCCAGCGGGTTGATGGTGTAGTAGTCGGTGCCGTCGGGCAGCTTGTGCGTTTTGGTGGGGGCGGGAATGCCTTCATAGGGCAGGCCGGCTTCTTCGATGGCGATGTGGCTGGCCAGGGAGCAGGCGCCGGGCGAGTAGTACAGCTTCATATGCGAATGGTTCTAAAAATCGACGGAACCGGCATCCTAGCCGCGCCGGTGAAACCCCATGTGCCGCCGGTCTTGTGGCAAACCCCAGTTGGCAGCGGTGGGTGGCCTGGGTCATAATTGACGTTTACGTAAACGTCAACTGCAAACGTCAACTCCTTGCCGCCCATGCACCCCCCCGCCTTTGTGCCCGCCGTGCCCGAATTCGTTGAACGAGTGCGCGGGAGTTTCGCCCGCCAGGGCGCCATGGCCACGCTGGGCGCGCGCCTGGAGGCGGTCGAGCCCGGCCGGGTGGTGATCGCCTTCGACTGGGCCGAGGCCCTGACCCAGCAGCATGGTTTCATCCATGCCGGGCTGGTGGCCACCGCGCTCGACTCGGCCTGTGGTTACGCCGGCTTCAGCCTCATGCCGGCGGACGCCGCCGTGCTGACCATCGAGTTCAAGATCAACCTGCTGGCGCCCGCCAAGGGCCAGCACTTCCGCGCCGTCGGCACGGTCATCAAACCCGGGCGCACCATCACCGTGTGCGAGGGCCACCTCTACGCGATCGACCATGGCCGCGAAAAACTGGCCGCCACCATGGGCTGCACCCTGATGGCCGTGACCGGCCGCGACGGCATTCAATCCTGATTTTTTTGGAGACACGAACATGAACCTGCCCGGCCTGAACTTCCAACTCGGCGAAGACATCGACGCCCTGCGCGACGCGGTGCGCGATTTCGCCCAAGCCGAGATCGCGCCACGCGCGGCCGAGATCGACCGCAGCGACCAGTTCCCCATGGACCTGTGGCCCAAGATGGGCGCACTGGGCGTGCTGGGCATCACCGTGTCCGAAGAATACGGCGGCGCCAACATGGGCTATCTGGCGCACATGATCGCCATGGAGGAAATCTCGCGCGCCTCGGCCAGCGTGGGCCTGTCCTACGGCGCCCACAGCAACCTGTGTGTCAACCAGATCAAGCGCAACGGCAACGACGCCCAAAAGCAGAAGTACCTGCCCAAGCTCATCAGTGGTGAGCACGTGGGCGCGCTGGCCATGAGCGAGCCCGGCGCCGGCTCCGACGTCATCAGCATGAAGCTGAAAGCCGAGGACAAAGGTGGCTACTACCTGCTCAACGGCAGCAAGATGTGGATCACCAACGGCCCCGACGCCGACACCATGGTGGTGTACGCCAAGACCGAGCCCGAGATGGGCGCACGCGGCGTGACCGCCTTCATCGTCGAAAAGGGCATGAAGGGCTTTTTCACCGCGCAGAAGCTGGACAAGCTGGGCATGCGCGGCAGCCACACCGGCGAGATGGTGTTCCAGAACGTCGAGGTGCCGGCGGCCAACATCCTGGGCGGCCTCAACATCGGCGCCAAGGTGCTGATGAGCGGGCTGGACTACGAGCGCGCTGTGCTGGCCGCCGTCCCCATCGGCATCAT
>JAUYSB010000001.1 GCA_030696525.1 Hydrogenophaga sp.
GCGCCCAGCGTGCTGTAGACGGTGCCCATTTCGAGGCCGATGATGCCGCCGCCCAGGATGAGCATGCGCTTGGGGACTTCTTTCAGCTCCAACGCGCCGGTGGAATCGACCACGCGCGGATCGTCGGGCATGAAGGGCAGGCGCACGGCCTGGCTGCCGGCGGCGATGATGGCCTTCTTGAAGGCCACGACCTTCTTGCTGCCCGTCTTTTCCTGCGCGGCGCCGCTGGTTTCTTCCACTTCCAGGTGGTTGGGGCCGACGAAGGCGCCGTAGCCGCGCACGGTGGTGACCTTGCGCATCTTGGCCATGGCAGCCAAGCCGCCGGTGAGCTTGCCGATCACCTTTTCCTTGTGGCCGCGCAGCTTGTCGATGTTGACCACCGGCGCGCCGAACTCGACGCCCAGATCGCCCAGGTGTGACACTTCGTCCATGACGGCGGCGACGTGCAGCAGCGCCTTGGAGGGGATACAGCCCACGTTGAGGCAGACGCCACCTAAAGTGGCGTAGCGCTCGACGATGACAACCTTGAGGCCCAGGTCGGCGGCGCGGAAGGCGGCCGAATAACCACCGGGGCCGCCACCGAGGACGAGCACGTCGCACTCTAGGTCGGCACTGCCGCCGAAGCTGGCGGCGGTGGGGGCGACCACGGGTGCGGCAGCGGGTGCGGGGGCTGCGGCAGCGGCAGCGGCAGCGGGTGCCGCAGCAGGCGCCGGTGCCGGAGCGGCAGCGCCACCCTCGGCTTCCAGCGTCAGCACCACCGAGCCTTGCTTGACCTTGTCGCCCAGCTTGACCTTGAGTTCTTTGACCACGCCGGCGTGGCTGGAGGGGATCTCCATCGAGGCCTTGTCGGACTCCACCGTGATGAGGCTTTGTTCGGCCTTGACCGTGTCGCCGGGTTTGACCAGCAGCTCGATCACCGCCACTTCGTCGAAGTCACCGATGTCGGGAACCTGAATGTCCATGATTGTCATGTTCGGGTTCCTTTACAGCAACACCCGGCGGAAGTCGCCGAGGATCTGGCCGAGATAGGCGTTGAAGCGGGCCGCAGCGGCGCCGTCGATCACGCGGTGGTCCCAGGTCAGGGACAGCGGCAGCATCAGGCGCGGCTGGAAGGCCTTGCCATCCCACACCGGTTCCGTCTGGCTCTTGCACACGCCCAGGATGGCCACTTCAGGCGCGTTGATGATGGGCGTGAAATAACGCCCGCCAATGCCGCCCAGGCTGGAAATGGTGAAGCAGGCGCCCGACATGTCGGCCGGGCCCAGCTTGCCGTCGCGTGCCTTCTTGGCGAGTTCGCCCATTTCCACGCTGATCTGCAGCACGCCCTTCTTGTCGGCATCCTTGATGACGGGCACGACCAGTCCATTGGGCGTGTCGGCCGCGAAGCCGATGTGGAAGTACTGCTTGTAGATCAGCGCATCGCCGTCGAGGCTGCTGTTGAACTCGGGGAATTTCTTGAGCGCGGCCACGCAGGCCTTGATCAGAAAGGCGAGCATGGTCACCTTGACGCCGCTCTTCTCGTTCTCCTTGTTGGTGGCCACGCGGAAGGCTTCGAGGTCGGTGATGTCGGCGTCATCAAAGTTGGTGACAGCCGGGATCATGACCGCGTTGCGCAGCAGGTTGGCGCCGCTGATCTTCTTGATGCGGCCCATCTCCTTGCGTTCGATGGGGCCGAACTTGGTGAAGTCCACCTTGGGCCAGGGGATCAGGCCCAGTTCGGAGCCGCCACCGCCGGTGGCCGCCGGCGCCTTGGCCGCCTGCGCCTTGGTCTGCAGGCTGCCTGCCATCACCGACTTGGTGAAGTTCTGGATGTCGTCGGCGGTGATGCGGCCCTTGGCGCCGCTGCCCTTGATCTCGTCCAGCGGCACGCCCAGTTCGCGGGCGAACTTGCGCACCGAGGGCGAGGCATGCGGCAGGCCGACCGGGGCGGTGGTGGGGTTGTGTGCGGGGGCGGCAGGTGCCGACACGCTGGCGGCCACCACCGCTGCGGCCGGGGCGGCAGCGGCTGCAGGAGCCGGCGCTGCAGCCGCTGGAGCCGCAGCAACACTGCCTTCCAGAATCGCCAGCAGGTCCCCGATGTTGACCGTGTCACCGATCTTGACCTTGAGTTCCTTGAGCACGCCCGCGTGCGACGAAGGAATCTCCATCGACGCCTTGTCGGACTCGACCGTGATCAAGCTTTGTTCGACCTTGATGCTGTCGCCGGGCTTGACGAACACTTCGATGACGGCCACGTCCTTGAAGTCGCCGATGTCGGGCACAAACACCTGCACCGGACCAACCGCTGCGGGTGCCGCAACCGGCGCTGCCACGGGTGCGGCTGCGGGAGCCGCTGCAGGTGGCGCAGCCGGCGCAGGGGCAGGCGCGGGCGCTGCAGCGGCCGACCCCTCGGCCTCCAGCAGCAACACCACCGAGCCTTGCTTGACCTTGTCGCCGATCGCGACCTTGAGTTCTTTCACCACGCCGGCGTGCGACGAGGGAATTTCCATCGAAGCCTTGTCGCTCTCGACCGTGATCAAACTCTGTTCGGCCTTGACCGTGTCGCCAGGTTTGACCAGCAGCTCGATGACCGCCACTTCGTCGAAGTCACCGATGTCCGGGACCTTGATATCTACCAATGCCATGTGTGTCTCCGGAGGTGTTTATGCGTAGAGCGGGTTGACCTTGTCGGCATTGATGCCGTACTTGGTGATGGCCTCGGCCACCTTGGCCACCGGCACGGCACCGTCTTCGCTCAGCGCCTTGAGCGCGGCGACCACGATGTAGTGGCGGTTGACCTCGAAGTGCTCACGCAGTTTGCTGCGGAAGTCGCTGCGGCCAAAACCGTCGGTGCCCAACACCTTGTAGGTCCGGCCCTTGGGCACGAAGGGGCGGATCTGCTCGGCATAGGCCTTCATGTAGTCGGTGGACGCGATGACCGGACCGGTGGACTGGCCCAACTGCGCGGCCACAAAGGGCACACGCGGCGTCTCCAGCGGGTGCAGCAGGTTCCAGCGGTCGGCGTCCTGGCCGTCGCGGGTCAGCTCGTTGAAGCTCGGGCAGCTCCACACATCGGCCGACACGCCCCAGTCCTGTTCCAGCAGTTCCTGCGC
>JAUYSB010000072.1 GCA_030696525.1 Hydrogenophaga sp.
TTCACCACCACAGACCAGTTGATCCTTATGGTGCAGCGCCGGATCGCCGATCTGTGGCGTCAGGCTGCCGCCGATGTCCCCGCTACCGTCAATTGGGCCGCAATGTACAAAACGCTGCTCGGCGAACTTGTTGCCTTGAGTGCGTATTCCACTGATCGCGGGCACCCATTCCAGACGATGGCGGGCAGCATTCCAGGCTGATCGCGGGCAGCGTTCCACGCCGATGGCGGGCAGCTGCGCGAAGCGCTGGGTGACGCTCGGATGGTACCGGCACTGCCCGCGATCAGCGTGGAATGGCCTGCCGGTTATCCACGCGGCGCGCAGCGCCGGGTGGGTAACCGGTGCGCCGGAGGCGATGAGGTCGGGAGTCCTGGGGGGAGCCTTGTCCACGGCGGCGGCGTCGCTTGCGACGAACGCCGACGCGGTGGGCAAGGCGGCGTGACCGCTGGCAGCAGTGGTGCGCCAGCCGTCATGCGCGAAGCGCTGGACTCAGGCGCTTGCGTCGGTTCGGCTTCGCCTGAGCGACTCGCCTTTCAGAGCGATCTTGTGCGAGCCGTGCACGATGCGGTCCAGGATGGCGTCGGCCACGGTGGGCTCGCCCAGCCACTCGTGCCACGCTGCCAGCGGCAGCTGGCTGGTGATGATGGTCGAGCGCGTGCCGACCCGATCGTCCAGCAGCTCCAGCAGGTCGCTGCGCTCGTGCGGGGCGATCGGCGCCAGTGCAAAGTCGTCCAGGATGATCAGGTCCAGTCGGGCAAGCTGGGCCAGTCGGCGCGTGAAGCTGCCGTCGCCGTGCGCCACGTGCAACTCCTCCAGCAGGCGCGACGCGCGCGTGTAGAGCACGCTGTAGCCCTGCCGCGCGGCCTGCCGTCCCAAGGCGCAGGCCAACCAGGTCTTGCCGCATCCGGTGGCGCCGGTGAGCAGGACGCTGCGGCCGTCGCGCAGCCAGTTGCAGCCGGCCAGCTCCGTGATGAGATCGCGGTTCAGGCCCCGTGATCCGCGCCAGTCGATGTCCTCCATGCAGGCGCCGCTGACCTTCAGGTGCGCCGCCTTGAGCAGCCGTGCCAGCCGCTTGCCATCGCGCCAGTCGATCTCCCGCTGTACCAGCAGCGCCAGCCTCGCGTCGAAGTCCAGTTCGGCCACCGTGCGCGCGCAGGCCGGGTCTTGCATCGCGGCGATGAAACCGTCCAGGCGCAAGGAGCGCAGCTGCTCCAGGGTGTGTTGGTTGAGCATGATGTCTTATCCTTGGATTCGTTGTTCAGTGGTAGTAGCCGGGCCCGCGCACGTTCTCGTGGGTGGGCATCAGGGGCGCTTCGTTGGCGGTGATCACTGGCTGGCGGTCCAGGCCGCTGGCCAGGATGGAGCTGACGCTCTTGTAGTGCGGCGCCCGGATCGACAGCGCCCGGGCGCAGGCGGCCTCCAGCCGCTCGGTGCCGTACTCGCGCTCCAGGCGCATCAGCCCCAGGCAGGCGCGGTAGCCTTGTTCGGGGTGCGGGCGGTGCTCCATCTGCCAGCGCACCACGGCGGCCGTGGCAGCGCCGATGCGCTCGCCCCAGGCGATCAGCCGCGCCGGGCTCCACTGGGCGTGCGCGCGGTGCGACGCCGGCATGTGCTCGGCCAGCGTCGTGTGCGTGCCGCGGCGGCCGTCGATCGCATGGGCGGCCACCCGCTGCTGCTTGTGCAGCACCTCCAGCGTGCGCTCGCCGATGCGCAGCTCCACCTGCTGGCCCACCAGCGCGTTCGGCACGCTGTAGTAGTGCCCGTTCAGCTCCACGTGGTAGTCGATGCTGACTCGCGCGAGCTTGAACTGGCACACCTGCATCGGCGTGGCTGGCAACGGCCCGAGAGCGGGGCGATCGAGCTCCTCGAAGGCGGTGTGCCGGCAACCCGGCAGCTTCTTGAAGGGCCGCGCATTCAGCTGCTCCAGCAGCACCGCGATGGCCCGATTGAGCTCGCCCAGGGTCGTGAAGGTCCGCCCCCGCAGCCGCGCCAGGATCCAGCGCTCCACCACCTGCACGCCCACCTCCACCTTGGCCTTGTCTTGGGGGTGCGCAGGCCGCGCCGGCAGCACCGCCATGCCGTAGTGGTTGCACAGCTCCTCCAGCAGGCGGTGGCTGGTGGGCTCATAGCGATCGGGCCGGATCATCAGCGCCCGGGGCTGGTCGGGCACCAGCAGGCGCGGCACGCCGCCGATGAACTCCAGCGTTGCGATGATCGAGCGCACCCAGTCCACCGCCTGCTGCGTGCGCGTGGCGCAGGCGAAGGTGTAGTTCGACGCACCCAGCACGGCCACAAAGATCTGCGCGCGGGTGATCTCCCCGGTAAACGCGTCGACCATCGCGACCGTCTGGCCGGCGTAGTCCACGAACAGGCGTTCGCCGGCCTTGTGCACCTGGCGCATCGAGCGCTTCAGGTGCCGCGCCCAGCGGGCGTATTTCTCGCAGAAGGCGCTGTACTTGTACGCCTGCTCGCCATTGGCCTGGCGGTATTCCTCCCACAGCAGTTGCAGCGTCACCGCGGGCTGCTTCAGCTGCTGGTGGACCTGAGCCCAGTCGGGCTCGAGATGGCGCGCGCTGCGCGGCGCAGGCGGCGGGTGCATCCGTGCCTGCAGCGCCTGGTCATCCAGCTGGCGGGCCTGCTCCCACGCCAGGCCGGCGGCACGCGCGTAGCTGGCGATCTCACCCACGCCGGACTTGCTCAGGCCGGTGACGCGAGCCACCTCGCGCTGGCTCAACTTTGCCTCGTGAAGAAGTTGAAGAACTCGTCTGATCTTGCTCATAGGGACTCTCGGTGTGGGCATCGGCTCGGTGGCTCCTGTTCAACAGAAGCCGGCGAGCCTATGCCCGGTTGCGAAGTCACCCGGCGCAGCTGCAGCTGCCCGCGATCAGAATGGAGTTCTGCCCGCCATCGTCTGGAACGCTGCCCGCGATGGCCTGGACTGCTGCCCGCGATCGGCTGGAATGCCGCCCGCCATCAGCGTGGAATCGCGCCCGCGACCAGGCGGAATACGCACCTTGAGCGCGCAAGGTGCGGTGCCAGATGCTGAGTTGCGTGCCCGTCTTGAAGCCTTGATCACCGAAACCCAGAAACGCAAACCACCGAGCAGGGCCTCCCTGGTCCGCGAGGGATTGATTGATGGAATTCGCCCCGTG
>JAUYSB010000103.1 GCA_030696525.1 Hydrogenophaga sp.
GACGGCCGGCGGGGTTGGGGCGGTCCAGCACCCAGACGGCCTTGCCATGGGCGGAAGCGGCCTCCAGCACGTAGCGCAGTGTGGTGATGAAGGTGTAGATGCGGCAGCCCAGGTCCTGCAGGTCCACCAGCAGCACATCGAAGCTGTCCATCATGGCGGGCGTGGGCCGGCGCACCTCGCCGTAGAGGCTGAACACCGGGATGCCCAGCCGCGGGTCGAGGAAGTCGGGCGACTCGACCATGTTGTCCTGTTTGTCGCCGCGCAGGCCGTGTTGTGGGCCGAAGGCGGCGGTCAGCTCGATCTCGGGCAAGGCGGCCAGCGCGTCCAGCGAATGGGTGAGGTCGCGTGTGACCGAGGCCGGGTGGGCCAACAGGGCCACGCGCTTGCCCTTCAAGGGCGCGCGCAGCGCGGGGTCTTCGATCAGGCGCTCTACCCCAAATTTTGTGCCAAATTTCATGCAGATCTTCTTCAAGCTGTGGGGGCCAGGCGCGGCAGCTCGCGCCAGCCGCCCCGGTGGTGGAAGTCGGGCCGCTCGGCGCGCGGGTGTTGCAGCGCCCAGTAGCTCAGGTGGCCGCCCTGGGTTTCGATCACGGCGCTCAGGCCCAGGCACAGGCGGGGGCCGGGCGGCAGGGCGGCTTCGGGCAGCGTGGCCCGGAGCTCAAGCCGTTGCGGGCGGTGCGTTATCTGGATGTCGGGCTGGGCGGGCCGGCAGGTCTCCGCATCCACATCGCGCTGGCGCTCGGCGCTGAAACAATAGGCCGCCCACTGCTGCGAAGGCGAGAAGTTGAGTTCGCGGTAGTGCGCCGCCAACACCGGCGACACAAAGGCCTCCAGGCAGGTGTGTTGCCACAAGCCATCGGCCGGGCCGGGCGGGGCGGTTGGCGGCAGCCGGATGCCATCGACCTGGCCCGTCACCTCGTAGCGCAGTACCAGGCCATCGATCTGCCAGTCCAGCGTCACCGACAGGTTCAGCGCCAGCGGGCAGGGGGTGGCCGGGTGGCACAGCAGTGGCAAAGACAAGGTAGGGGTGGTCACAGAGGCCGATTGTCTCAGGCCGGCAACACGGCCACGGGCGAAAAGCCGCCGCTGGGGGTGCGGAAATTGGTGGTCTGGCCCGCGTACAGGCGCGCGGCCAGCAGCTGGATCTGGCCTTGGTAGGTGTAGGCGCGCAGGTCGAGCTTGAGGTGTTTCTCCACGCCGTCCACCGTCACCAGCCGCTCGCTGGGCGGCACCAGGGCCTGGGCCACGTAACTGCCGTTGGCCACGATCTCGTCCCACACGCGGCGGGTGAGCTTGTCGCCCCGGTAGGCGGCTTTGCCCCCGTAGCCCGAACCGGGTTTGAAGAACAGCTGCCGGCGCCGCGCCCACAAGGCCTCGGCCTTGTCAGGTGTCACGGTTTCGGTGGGGGGTACCACTTCTTGCAACAGGGCCCGGTCGGCTTCGCTCGCGCCCCATTCGGCCAGGCGATTGGGGGCGCTCAGCGCAATGAGGTTGTGTTTGTGCGCCAGCAGCGCGTGGGCACGCGGGTGCGGTGTCAGCACCACCGCGCCAACTTCATAGGCTTGGCGCAGCGCGGCGTGGCCGGGCTCGCTGAGGTCAAAATCGGTGAGCCGGTTGTAGACCAGGTCCACCGGCTGGTCGGCGGGCAGCGCCGGGTGCCACAGCGCGCCGTCTCGCCACACCAGCTCGGTCGGGTCGACCACCTCGGCCAGCAGGCCTTGGGCACGGAACCAGGCGCGCGCCATGGCGAACTCGGGCGCCAGGTACTGGGTCTGCGGCGCGTCGTCCACGATGAGCACCGTGCGCCAGGGCGCATCGCCACGTTGCGACCGCCATTCGGCGCGGAACATGTCGGCAAAGGTGGCGTCCAGATCGGGCGCCTGCGGGCCGAGCTGCAGCGCTTCGTCCATGGCGGCGCAGCAACTGCGGTGAGCGCGGGCCAGCGCCGCGTTGAGCAGGGCGCCGCCTGCGTTGGTGTTGATCTCGATCAGGCGCGGGCCGTCGGCACCGAGGTGGAAGTCGTAGCCCATGAACACGCCCGATGGACCCCACGCGTGTTGTGCGATGGCCGTGGCACGGCCCAGCGCCAGCGCCTGGTAGCAGGGCAGGGCGGCCACGCGCTCGATGGCGGCCACGGCACGTGCCAGGGTGTCGGCGGTGGCGGCGTCGATGAAGACGGCGGTTTCGGCAAACAGGTGGGGGTGGCTGTCCAGCAGGCCGGCACCCAGGCCCGACAGGCCGGGGCTGCGTTCGAGCTCCCGGCGCAACTGGCCGGCGTCCAGTGTTTTGCAGGCGCAACCCAGGTTGAGGGAGTCGGACAGGTTCATGCCTGGGAACTATAACGAAGGGCGCTGTGTCATCCGCTTCGCCACCGAATGGTGGTTCAATGCCGGCCATGTCTGAAACCGAACTCAAGCTGCTGCTGCCTGGTGCCGATGTGGCGCACATCGCCGAACAACTGGCGCGCCATCCTGCCCTGCGCCGCCGGCCCCGGCAGGTGCAACGCTTGCACAACGTCTATTACGACACGCCCGACCAGGCTTTGCGGCGGCAGAAGGTGGCCTTGCGGGTGCGCCGCCAGACCAGCGGTGAACCGCCGAAGGCGCAATGGATTCTCACGCTCAAGACCGCAGGCACGTCGGTGGGCGGCCTGAGCCAGCGCGGCGAGTGGGAGTCCCTGCTCCCCAATGCAAGGCCTCGTCTGTCGGCGCTGCAAGGCACGCCCTGGGCCACGCTGGACCCCGACGGCACGCTGTGGCCGCAACTGGCGCCGGCTTTCGTCACCACCTGCACCCGCACGCTGTGGTTGCTGCGCCAGCGCGGCGGCAGCGTGATCGAGGTGGCGCTGGACGTGGGCGAGATCCTGGCCGGCGGGCGCCGCGAGACCATCTGTGAACTGGAGCTGGAACTCAAGGCCGGCCCGCCCGAGGCCTTGCACGCGCTGGCGCGCCGCCTGGCCGACACGGTGGCCGTCTTGCCCGGCCAGGCCAGCAAGGCCGAGCGCGGTTATGCGCTGGCCCGCAACGAGGCCGCGCTGCCCACCCGCGCCCGGCCGGTGACTTTGGTGGCGACCATGCCTGTGTCGGCGGCCTTGACGGGCGTGCTGGCCGAGATGTGGGACCAGACCCTGCGCAACAGCGCCTGGTTGCCACACAGCGATGACGCGGAACTGCTGCACCAGGCGCGTGTGGGCTGGCGCCGGCTGCGCAGCGTCACGCGCTTGTTGCGGCCCTTGTGGGGCACGCCGCCCGCCACGCCGGCCTTGCGCGCCTTCTGGCAAGCCACCGGCCCGGTGCGCGAGCTTGACGTGATGCTCACCGACACCTTGCCCGCCTGGGCCCAGGCCTACGCGGGCAGCGACCCGCAACGCCAGGCCGAATGGGCCACGATGCTGGATGCGGTGCGAAGCGCCCGCACACAAGCTGCTACTGCGATGCGTGTGCAACTGGCCCAACCCGCCACCGGCCAGGGCTGGCTGGCGTGGGGCGAATGGCTGACGGCTTTGGCCGAGCAGCCTGTGCATGCCAAGGCCGCCGACTGGCCCGTGTGGGTGGCCAAGCGGCTGGACCGCCAACACGCGCGCCTGAAACAACTCGGCCAATCGGCCCACACAGACGCCGAACGGCACGCCCTGCGCCTGCGCGCCAAGCGCCTGCGCTACGGCGCCGAGGCCTTTGCCAGCGTTTTGCCCAAACGTCGCGCCCGCCGTTGGCAGCAGGACGCGGGCCAGGCCCAACTGGACGAAGGCCGCCAGCGCGACCTGCGCCAGTGTGTGCTGTGGCTGGAGCGGCTGGCGGTGCCCAACGGACCGCTGGCCTTCATGCGCGGCGTCTGCCAGGGGTTGTTGTCACGCTGATGTCATGCGATTGCCATGTGCGGGTCATGGCGGCTTTCAAGAATGTGGGGAGACCAAGGACAACACACATCTGACTGGAGCCCGCGATGAAAGAGCTGCCCACCCCCACCATGGATTTTTCGCCCCTGCAACTGCCACGGGGGTCACTTCATCCGTTCCAAGCGCTCGTTCCCGGGGCTCAGCCCGTTCGCGCCGCTGCCGGGATTGAAGTCTCGTGGGCGCGCCATCTGGATGAAGTTCGTGCGGCGCAGCGTCTGAGGCACAGCGTTTTTGCCGACGAGATGGGCGCGCGCCTGCCCAAGACCGTGCCCGGCCACGACGTGGACCTGTTTGACGACTACTGCGAACACCTTCTGGTGCGCGAAACCACCCACGGCCAGGTGGTGGGCACCTACCGCGAGCTCACCCCGGCCCAGGCCAAACGTGTGGGCAGCACCAACAGCGACACCGAATTCGACCTCACCCGCCTGCGCGCCCTGCGCGAACGCATGGTGGAGCTGGGCCGCAGCTGCGTGCACAAGGACCACCGCCACGGCGGCGTGATCATGGCCTTGTGGGGCGCGCTGGCGGAGTTCATGGTGCGCAACCAGCTCGACACCATGATCGGCTGCGCCAGCATCCCCATGCAACACGAAGGCCCGCACGGCATGGTGGGCGGCGGCCACGCGGCGGCCAGCATCTGGCGCCAGTTGCGCAGCACCCACCTGGCGTCCATCGAACACCACGTGCGCCCGCGCCTGCCGCTGCCGGTGGAGCAGCTCGACGACACGCTCGATGTGGAGCCGCCGGCCCTCATCAAGGGCTACCTGCGCCTGGGCGCCAAGGTGTTGGGCGCACCCGCCTGGGACCCCGATTTCAACGCTGCCGACCTGCCCATGATGATGCGCATTCAGGACTTGCCGGCCCGCTACCGCAAGCATTTTCTGGGCGCCTGATGCGCGCGGGCCCCCACGCCTTCGAGGCCATGGCCCGCACGTGGGCCCACTTTGAAGTCACAGACAGCGAAACGTTCCAACCGGGCAACCCAGGGCCAGCGACGAGCGAGGGCGCTGCGGATGGCGACGAGCCGGGCAAGCCCTTGCTGCGCACGGTCTTCATCTCGGACCTGCACCTGGGCACGCCGGGCTGCCAGGCCGGGCCGCTGCTGGACTTTCTGAAGCAGCACCCCAGCGAAACCCTGTACCTGGTGGGCGACATCATCGACGGCTGGCAACTGCGCCGCCGCTGGTACTGGCCGCAAAGCCACAACGACGTGGTGCAAAAGCTGCTCAAGCGCGCGCGCAAGGGCTGCCGTGTGGTGTTTGTGCCTGGCAACCACGATGAGTTTGCCCGCCACTTCACCGGCCACCACTTTGGTGGCGTGGAGGTGGTGCACGAGGCGGTGCACACCACCGCCGACGGCAAGCGTCTGTGGGTGGTGCATGGCGACCACTTCGACGGTGTGATCCAGTGCGCCAAATGGCTGGCCTACCTGGGCGACAACCTGTACGAACTCACGCTGCGGCTGAACCGCCACCTCAACTCGCTGCGGGCGCGGCTGGGCCTGCCGTATTGGTCGCTGTCGCAGTACCTCAAACACAAGGTCAAGCAGGCGCTCAACTACGTGATGCAGTTCGAAGCCGCCGTGGCGGCCGAGGCCCGGCGCCGTGGGCTGGATGGCGTGGTGTGTGGCCACATCCACCGGCCCGAAATGCGCCACATCGATGGCACCTTGTATTGCAACGACGGTGACTGGGTGGAGAGCCTGAGCGCGCTGGTGGAGCACGCGGACGGCCGGCTGGAGTTGCTGCATTGGGCGCCGCAGGGCCTGCTGGCCACGGCAACGGTGGCATCGGGCGTGGCCGCGGCTGTGTGACAGTGCCGCGACGGTCGAATGACGGGCTGTCGTGGTGATGTCACATAAACGTCATCTGAACGTTAAATAATGCGGCTCGTATCCGGTCCACGCCAGCCCATGACACACACCGCCCCTTCGCCACACCACAAGATCCCGTTCCTGGACCGCGACCACAGCATTCTGGCCTTCAACCTGCGGGTGCTGGACTGGGCGCGCCGCGCGGAGGTGCCCTTGCTGGAGCGGCTGCGGTATCTGTGCATCGTGTCGTCCAACCTCGACGAGTTTTTCGAGGTGCGGGCCGCGCCCCACCTGAGCGCCTACCAGACCAACGAGCAGCGTGGCCCGGCCACGGCATCCACCTACCTGGCCCTCACCGAGCGGGTGAAAAGCCTGGTGGACGAGCAGTACGCCATCTACAACAACGAGGTGCTGCCGCTGCTGGAAAAACGCGGCATCAAGCTGGTGTCCTACAGCGAACGCAACCCGCGCCAGCGCCGCTGGGTGCGCGAGCTGTTCGTGCGCGAGGTGCAGCCGCTGCTGGTGCCGGTGGGGCTGGACCCCTCGCACCCCTTCCCGCAGGTGGCCAACAAGTCGCTCAACTTCATCGTGCGCCTGTCGGGGCGCGACGCTTTTGGGCGCGAGAACGAGGTCGCCATCGTCAAGGTGCCGCGTGTGCTGGCGCGCTTCTTCCGCATGCCGGCCGTCAAGGGCTCCAAACAAAGCCATTTCGTCTCCATCTCCAGCGTGGTGCGTGCCCACCTGGCCGATCTGTTCCCGGGCCGTCAGGTCACGGAGTTCGCGCAGTTCCGCGTCACCCGCCACTCCGATCTGGCGGTGGACGAAGAGGAAGTGAAAAACCTGCGCACCGCCTTGCGCAAGGGCCTGCAGCAACGCCACTACGGCCAGGCGCTGCGGCTGGAAGTCTCGGCCGGCTGCTCCGAGTTCCTGTCCGACTTTCTGCTGCAGCAGTTCGAGCTGCCGCCGCAGGCGCTCTACCGCGTGCACGGCCCCATCAACCTGGTGCGCATGACGCAGCTGATCGACCTGGTGGACGCGCCCGCGCTGCGTTTTGAGCGCTACACGCCGGGCTGGCCGGCGCAGCTCACGCCGGGCCAATCGTTTTTTGAGCGGCTGCAGCAGGGCGAGGTGCTGATCCACCAGCCTTATGAGAGTTTCGACGCCGTGCTCGCCATGCTGCGCGAGGCGGTGCACGACCCCGACGTGCTGGCCATCAAACAGACCATCTACCGCACCGGCTCCAACTCCGAGCTGATGGAGCTGCTGCGCGAAGCGGTGCGCCGCGGCAAGGAAGTGACGGCGGTGGTGGAGCTCAAGGCCCGCTTCGACGAAGAGGCGAACATCAACTACGCCGAGCTCCTCGAATCCGTGGGCGCGCAGGTGGTGTAGGGCGTGGTCGGCCTCAAGACTCACGCCAAGATGATGCTGATCACGCGCCGCG
>JAUYSB010000109.1 GCA_030696525.1 Hydrogenophaga sp.
ATGTGAGTTTCTTCGACTGCCAACACAATGACCTTGTAATCGCATAGCAATCCGCGTTTTACGGCTTCCGAGAACGTGATGACATACAGTTCATCGCCATAAAGTACCTTGTCGTCCATTGAGCACAGCGCAACATCGTCCTGGTCGGCTTGCGCTTTTGCCTTCTCGCCATAGATTCGGGGTGTAGCTGTCATGTAAAGACGTTTGGCTGCTCGCAGGAACTGGCCATCGTGAACCTTCACGAAGGCGCTTTCGTCATCGTCACCAAAAGTGGCGCCTGTGGTGCGGTGCGCCTCGTCGCAAATAATCAGATCGAAATCGTCCAGCTTGAACTGCTGCTGTGCGTCGCTGATTACTTGAATCGAGTGGTAAGTGGAAAACACGACAGTCATATGATCTGTATCGTGGCGCTTGGACATCTCCACCGCCAGGCGCTTGGGTTCGGTAGTGGCGGGATAGCGAAGCTCGTGTATCAGCATCTTGAAGTCATCGTCATCGGATTTCTTCTTGCCGACATCGCCATCGGAGCACACGGCAAAGCTATGCAGCGGAGTTTCGCTTTCTTGTGTCCACTCAGTGAGGGTTTGCGACAGCAGTGACAAACTGGGCACCAGAAACAAGACGCGCTTGCCTTTGCCAGCAATGGATTCTGCTACCTTCAGTGCCGTGAATGTCTTTCCCGTACCGCAGGCCATGATCATCTTGCCGCGATCTGCCTGCTGCAGGCCCGCCTGCACTTTTGCCAATGCATTGGTCTGGTGTAGTCGCAGTGTCTTCTTCTGTTTCAGCACCGGGGGCTTGTTGGGCTGATACTTGGTCCAGTCAATCTGGCTGGATTCCAGATCACTGAGCGACACGATATTCACGGGCTTGTCCCGTTTTTTCATCAGGTCGATAACATGGTGCGTGGCTTTGTATGTGGTGAGAAACAACAGGCCGTTGGTGTAAGGGAGTTTCCCCATGGCGCTGAGGAAGGAGTCGATGCCATCGTTCTTGCGGATCTTCGAGTCTTCCGCATAGAACTTGGCTTGAATGGCAAATACCCGTGGTGCATCAGAGACGTCTTCCACGGCGACAAGATCAATACCTGCATCGACACCGGGGTCGGTGTTCCCCTGCTGCATCCAGTGCCTGCGCCACTCTTCCCAGAGGTACACTTTGCCATTGAACAGGTCTTTATAAGAGGGTTCGTTCAGCAAGTAGGTTTTGACGAGTTGCTCGAAATAGTTTCCTTTTTCGCGCTCAGTGATGGCGTTGTTGCGAAAAGCGTCAAGCAGTGACTGAAGAGCTGACATCGTGGGCATCCTGATTTTTTATTCTGGTTCCGTTGGGGTTGGACTTTACAGCGAACTCTGCCGAAGTGGCAGTACCTCCGCACCGCTTTTCAGCTTCTCCAGGTAGTCTCCCCAAGTTTGCATCATCTTGATTCGCTGGGGCAGATGCGAAGTGCGGTTGTAGGCGCGGCCAAGTGGGTCGCGCACGGCGTGACTGATTTGCTGCTCGATCAGGTGCGGAGGGAATTCGAGGACTTCATCAAGAATGGTTCGCCCCATCGCTCGAAAGCCGTGCGCGGTCATCTGGTCTCTGGTGTAGCCCATGTTGCGAAGAGCCTTGTTGACAGTGCCGTCACTCACGGGTGTTTTCCTGCTTCTCTCGTTGGGGAAAACAAACAGTCCCCAACTTGTCAGCGGGTGAATGTCTTTCAGTATGTTGATTGCCTGCTTGCACAGAGGAACAATGTGAGGCTCTTTCATCTTCATCTTGGTTGCCGGAATCTCCCAAAGCCCTTTTTCGAAGTCTATTTCCTGCCACTCCATTTGCCTGATTTCGCCTGGCCGTTGAAATACCAAGGGAGTAATCGCCAGCAAAGCCCGGACAATATAAGTGCCTTGATAGCGATCTATGTCACGCATTAGTTTGCCGACTTTTATCGGATCGGTGAGGGCTGGGTGATGTCTGGTTTGCTTTGGAGCAAGCGCGCCCGACAGATCGCGTGTAGGGTCGCTTTCTATGAGGCCGGAAGCGACCGCATAACGGAAAACCTGGCCAGTCACTTGCTTGGCTCTGTGCGCGGTTTCCATGGCGCCACGGCTTTCAATGCGCCGTAGTGCCGTGAGGATGTGAGTGGGCTTCAGTTCTGTCAGAGGAACAGAGCCGATCCATGGGAAAAGGTTCTTCTCAAGTATCCAGAGCTGTTTCCCTGCTGTGCTGGCTGTCCATCGCGGTTTGGTCATTGCAAACCATTCGGTGGCGACGCTTTGAAAGCTGTTGGCGTGCGTCTCTTTAAGGAGGGATTTCTGGGTCTGCTTGATCTGGCTGGGGTCAATGCCATTCGACAGTTTTACGCGGGCCCTTTCACAATCCTGCTTCGCTAACTTGAGACTGACATCGGGGTAAACCCCCAGTGCCAGTGTCTTCTCCTTTCCGGCAAAGCGGTACTTCATTCGCCAATACTTTGCCCCAGTGGTTCTGACGAGCAAATACAGACCCTTCTCCACGCTGAGCTTGTAGTCCTTGTCTTTCGGGAGTGCTTGCCTTGCCGTGACGTCTGTAAGTGGCATTTGGGGGTATCTCCAAGTCAGCTTTGTCAGATACCCCCAATAGTACCCCCAAATTCGGTTGGATGGCACGGGATAATTGAAGATGCTGTTGGACGAAATAGCCCTTTACGTCTTGAAAATACAGGGGGTTATTGGACGATCTGGGAAGTGCTGGGATTTGTGATTGGTGCCCAGGGGCGGAATCGAACCACCGACACGAGGATTTTCAATCCTCTGCTCTACCGACTGAGCTACCTGGGCTTGAGGGGTACTGCGGGTCTTGCGGGGCTGCCATTTTGGCAGGCGCGTATTAAACCCGGAGAGCGCTCTCCGAGTCAAGCCTGTCCGAGTCAAGAGTGCGACTGCCAGTAACTACTGATCCGGTGCCACGTAACCCTCGGCAACATCGTGTTGCTCGTTCGCGAAGAACTTGTCCATCTCGTCCTGCAGATAACGCCGGTGATCGGCATTCATCATGCTCAACTGCTTCTCGTTGATCAGCATCGTCTGCAACTTCTGCCACTCCATCCATGCCTGCTGGG
>JAUYSB010000229.1 GCA_030696525.1 Hydrogenophaga sp.
TCTGATGAAGCCGAAGTTCTGGCTCATCCAGATGATCAGCTCTTCGCTGAAGCGGCTGATGTGCACCATGCACAGCGCGGCGGCGGCGTTGAACTCGATGGCGAAGTCGCGGTCGCTCACGGCGTCCAGGCTGTTCTGGCAGACCTGGGGCACGCCGTTTTCATCGACCATGCCCAGGGTGCGCGCCACGCGTTCGCGGTCCAACGGGTAGGTGGTGCCGGCCAGCGCGGCGGCGCCCAGCGGCAGGCGGTTGGTACGGCGGCGCACATCCTGCATGCGCTCGGCGTCGCGGGCGAACATCTCCACATAGGCCAGCAGGTGGTGGGCAAAACTCACCGGCTGCGCCACCTGCAGGTGGGTGAAGCCGGGCAGGATCACATCCACGTTGTTCTCGGCCACATCCAGCAGCGCGGTCTGCAAATCGGCCAGCAGGCCGATGATGAGGCTGATCTCGTCGCGCAGCCACAGGCGCACGTCGGTGGCCACCTGGTCGTTGCGGCTGCGCCCGGTGTGCAGGCGCTTGCCGGCATCCCCCATCAGCTGGGTCAGGCGGGCCTCGATGTTGAGGTGCACGTCCTCAAGGTCCAGCTTCCATTCGAAGCTGCCCGATTCGATTTCCTGGCGAATCTGCGCCATGCCACGTTCGATGGCCTCGCGGTCGGCGGCGGCGATGATGCCTTGCGCGGCCAGCATTTCGGCATGGGCCAGGCTGCCGGTGATGTCGGCCAGCCACAGGCGTTTGTCAAAGAACACGCTGGCGGTGTAGCGCTTGACCAATTCGCTCATCGGCTCTGAGAATAGGGCGGACCAGGCTTGGGATTTGGTGTCGAGTTGGTTGGAGGACATGGTGTGTGCTGGGGTTGCGCGCAAGCCGCAAGCGGGGCGCGCCCACTGAAAAAAACCTGTGTAGGCCCGGATGAACGATTCGCAAATTTTATCGACCTTCGCCGATCTGCCACTGCCGGGGGTGGCGGCATCGGTTCCGGGTCAGGATGCGCCGGCCCGGCCCATGGTGTGGGACGCCTGCCAGTTGGGCGTGGTGCTGCGGGCTGTGCTGTTCGTGCAGGCCGTCACCGCGGTGGGCGTGATGTTTGTGGCGCCGGCCATGCAAGCCTGGTTGATGCAGACGGCGCTGCTCACCGCCGGCACCTTGCCCGCCACCCTGTTGTGGCTGTTGCTGGCCTGCGGGGGGCGGCGCCTGTTTTCGCGTTGGCCCATGCCGGCCCAGTGGCTCACGGCCGGTGCGCTGGGCGCCCTGGCCGGGGTGTCCGGTTGCGGTTTGCTGGCGTGGTCGGGCCTGCTGGTGCAGGTGCCCTGGGCGGGCAGCGCCGCAGGTGGTGCGCTCATGGCCTTGGTGCTGCTGGCCGGCCTGGTGTGGCGGGCCAAGGCCATGATGCCGGCCGGCACGCAGGCCCGGCTGGTGGAGCTTCAATCGCGCATACGGCCACACTTTTTGTTCAACACGCTCAACAGCGCCATTGCCCTGGTGCGCGCCGAGCCTAAACGGGCCGAGGCTTTGCTGGAGGACTTGAGCGAGCTGTTCCGCTCGGCGCTGACCGACCAGGGCCAGGCCGTGCCGCTGGCGCAGGAAATCGATCTGGCGCGGCGCTACCTGGCCATCGAGCAGGTGCGTTTTGGTGAACGGCTGCGGGTGGAGTGGGACATCGACCCGGCGGCCGATGCCGCGCGGCTGCCGCCACTCATACTGCAGCCGCTGGTGGAGAATGCGGTCAAACACGGGGTGGAGCCCAGCGCGGACGGCGCGCAACTGCGCATCAGCACCCAGCGCCGGGGTTCGGTGGTGGTGGTCAAGGTGACCAACACCGTGCCGGCCGGCAGCGGCGCCACCGGCCACGGGCTGGCGCTGGCCAACGTGCGCGAACGGCTGGCTTTGCTGCATGATGTGGAGGGCCAGTTCCGCCACACGCTGCGTGACGGGGTGTTCCAGGTGCGGCTTGAACTGCCGGCCTGAACGGCTGAAAAGACAGAAAAAAGGGAGGAAGGGCATGCAAAGGAGCAACTCATGTCGCTGAAGGTACTGCTGGTGGACGACGAGGCCCTGGCCCGCATGCGCCTGCGCGATCTGCTGGCCGACTGCAACGAGCCGGCCACCGAACTCGTGGGCGAGGCGGCTCACGCGCAGCAGGCGCTGGAACTGCTGGGCCACACCGCGTGTGACGTGGTGCTGCTCGACATCCACATGCCCGGCATGGACGGCCTGCGCCTGGCGCAAACCATCAAGGCTTTGCCGCAGCCGCCAGCGGTGGTGTTCGTCACCGCCCACGCCGAACACGCGGTGGACGCCTTCGAGCTGGAGGCGCTGGACTATCTGACCAAACCGGTGCGCCGCGACCGGCTGCAACAGGCCCTGGACAAGGCCCAGCGCTGGCACGCCACACGCCATGCCGCCGGGGCCGAGGCGGCCGACCATTTGCTGATCCAGGACCGTGGGCGCGTGGAACGCGTGCCGGTGACCGACGTGGTCTACCTCAAGGCCGAACTCAAGTACGTGACCGTGCGCACGCGCGAGCGCAGCCACATCTACGACGGCTCGCTGAGCGACCTCGAAACCCGTTACCCCGAGCGTTTTGTGCGCGTGCACCGCAACGCGCTGGTGGCGCGGCCCTGCCTGCGCGCGCTGGAGCGCCACCACGGTGGCGGCACCGATGCCGACGGCTGGGAGGTGGCGCTGCACGGTGTGGACGAGCGCCTGGCGGTGTCGCGCCGCCAGCTTGCGGCCTTGCGCGAAGTGCTGCAGCAGACCGCGCACTGAAAACTGCGCGCGCCGCTCAGCCGGTGTTGCGCAGCCCGGCCGCGATGCCGTTGATGGACAGGTGGATGCCGCGCTTGACGCGCTCGTCGCCCACCCCGGCGCGGTGGCGGCGGATCAGTTCCACCTGCAGGTGGTGCAGCGGATCGATGTAGGGGAAACGGTGGCGCATGGAGCGCTGCAGCGCGGCGTTGTTGGACAGCCGCTGCTTTTCGCCCGTGATCAGCGCCAGTGCGCGCGCCGTGCGCTGCCACTCGGCCTCGATGGCGCTGAACACCTTTTTGCGCAGGCGCGTGTTGTCCACCAGCTCGGCGTAGCGCGAGGCCAGGGCGAGGTCGCTTTTGGCCAGCACCATGTCCATGTTGGAGAGCAGGGTGCGTAAGAACGGCCACTGGCGGTACTTGCGCTGCAACAGGGCCTGGCGTTTTTTCACGTCGCCCGCGCCGCCCGCCTTCACAAAGGCCTCCACCGCCGAGCCAAAGCCGTACCAGCCCGGCAGCGTCAGGCGGCACTGGCCCCAGCTGAAGCCCCAGGGGATGGCACGCAGGTCTTCGATTTTTTGCGAGGCCTTGCGCGAGGCCGGGCGCGAGCCGATGTTGAGTTCGGCGATCTCGCGGATGGGCGTGGCGTCGAAGAAGTACTC
>JAUYSB010000013.1 GCA_030696525.1 Hydrogenophaga sp.
TGTTCATCTCCATGAAAAAGAAAATCATGGAACCATCGGGTTTTTGCTCGACGATGAACTCCACCGTGCCCGCCCCCACGTAATTCACGGCCCGGGCGGCCGCCACCGCCGCCTCGCCCATTTGCTGGCGCAGCTCGGGGGTCATGCCGGGTGCCGGCGCTTCTTCCAGCACCTTCTGGTGGCGGCGCTGCACCGAGCAGTCGCGCTCGAACAGGTACACGCCGTTGCCGTGGGCGTCACAAAACACCTGGATTTCGATGTGACGCGGGCGTTGCACGTATTTTTCGATCAGCACGGCATCGCTGCCGAAGCTGTTGATGGCCTCGCGTTTGCACGACGCCAGCGCCGCCTCGAAGTCCTCGGCCTTGTCCACCGCGCGCATGCCCTTGCCACCGCCGCCGGCACTGGCCTTGATGAGGACGGGATAGCCAATGCGGTCGGCCTCGGCGCGCAGCAAAGCCACGTCCTGGTTGGCGCCGTGGTAGCCCGGCACCAGCGGCACGCTGGCCTTCTCCATCAGCGGCTTGGATTCGGCCTTCAGGCCCATGGCCAGGATGGCCGAGGACGGCGGGCCGATGAACACCAGGCCGGCCTGGGTGCAGGCGTCGGCAAAGGCATCGTTCTCGCTCAGGAAGCCGTAGCCGGGGTGGACCGCCTGGGCGCCGGTGGCGCGTGCGGCGTCGATGATGGCCTGCCACCGGAGGTAGCTGTCCTTGGGCGCGGCGCCACCGAGGTTGACCACCTCGTCGCACAGGGCGACGTGTTTGGCGTGGGCGTCCACGTCGGAGCACACGGCCACGGTGCGCACACCCAGGCGACGTGCGGTGGCCGCCACGCGGCAGGCGATCTCGCCGCGGTTGGCGATCAGGATTTTCGAGAACATCTAAGCCACCTTTTCAGAACCGGAGAACAAACGGGACAGGCGCGCCCAGGCGGCCCGCAGAAAACTCAACAAGACCCAGGTGAGCCACGCTGCGAGGATCACCACCACGGTCAACACGGCCGCGAAGATCAGCGGGTGGTGGGTGGACAACCACAGGGCGCCCAGCACCAGGCCGTCCTCGACCAGGCTGGCCATCACGTTGGAGAAGGGCTCGGGCGAGGTGTTGATGGCCGCGCGTGTGGTGGTCTTGGCCACCTGGCTGCTGGCCGCCAGCGTGCCACCCAGCAAAGCCGCCACCAGCGCCATGGTGCCGCTGTCGGCACCAAACACACCCGCCGCCAAGGCCGCGCCAGCCGGCACCCGCAACACGCTGTTGAGCAGGTCCCACAGCGAGTCGAGGCCCGGAATCTTGTCGGCAAAAAACTCGACGAACAGCAACGCGCCGCTGACCACCAGAACCGCCGGGTGCTGCAAGACCTCCAGCCCACCCGGCAGCGCCCACAGCCCCAGCGCGCCGCTGAGGCCCACCACAAACACCACCAGGTACAGGTGCAGGCCGCTGGCCCAACCCAGGGCCGCCGCCAGCGCCAGCAGGCTGGTCATGTCGAGGTGCGCGGTGGCACTGCCCACGGTGCCAGCAACCGTCCCGAAGGCGGCCTGCCACCAGACCGCGAGTTGTTGCAAAACGGCTTGAAATGTGCTTTCCATGAGCGCTCCCTGATGTTTTGCACATCATGGCAGCAACCAGCCGGGCTTGCGTTTTTGCAGAAAGGACGACACGCCTTCGCGGCCCTCGGCACTGGCGCGGATGTCGGCAATGCCCTCCACGGTCGCAGCGACCAGTGCGTCGTTGATCGCGCGCTCGGCCACGTCCAGCACCAGGCGTTTGCAGGCTTTCACCGCAGCGGGGCCGGCGTTCACCAGGGCTTGCGTCAGCACGCCCACGCGCGCGTCCAGTTCGTCGGCGGCCACCACCTCGTGCACGAAGCCGATGCGATGCGCCTCGGTCGCGCCGAAGCGCTCGGCGGTCAGGAAATAGCGATGGGCGGCGCGAGCCCCCATGGCGCGGATCACGTAGGGGCTGATGGTGGCCGGGATCAGGCCGAGCTTGACCTCGCTCAGACAAAAACCCGCCGTGTCCACCGCCACCGCCATGTCGCACGCGGCCACCAGGCCCATGCCACCGGCGTACACGTCGCCCTGCACGCGGGCGATGGTGGGTTTGGGGCATTCGTAAATGGCGCGCAGCATGGCGGCCAGCGCACCGGCGTCGGCCAGGTTTTCGGCGCGCGTGTAGTCGGCCATGCGCCGCATCCAGTTCAGGTCGGCGCCAGCGCAAAAGGCGGGGCCCTGCGCCGCCAGCACCACCACACGCACATCGTCGCGCTGGCCCACGTCGGTGAACACCTGCGTGAGTTCTTGGATCACGTCGTCGTTGAAGGCGTTGCGCACCTCGGGGCGGCTCAAGGTGATGCGGGCGACAGAGGCCTGCACGTCCAGGGTCAGGGCAGTGGTCATGCGCGGGCTTCCTCTTGCAGGCAGTACACCAGGTCCAGTTCGGGGCAGGGCCGGCCCAGCGCAGTCAGCGCCGCGGTGATCTGCCCCCGGTGGTGGGTGCCGTGGTTGAACACATGGGCCAGCGTGGCGGCAAACGGCAAGGTGGCGTGCTGACCGCGCAGGGTGGTGTAGCTGAGCACACCGTCAAAGCGCTCGGCGGGCCAGCTTTCGATCAGGGGCAACCAGTTGGCCGCACCGCCTTTGAGCGCCTGGGCCAGGCGCTCACGGTCGGGCTCGACCTCGCTGTCCAGCGCCACCTTGGGCGACGCCCCTTTGGCAAAACGCGCGAACCACAACAGGTGCTCGCCCACCAGCAGGTGGTTGAGCGTGCCGTGGATGCTTTTGAAGAACAGACCCAGGTCGCGCCGGTAGTCGGCCTCGGGCACGGTCGCCACGGCGTCGAGCAGGCGGCGCGTGGCCCAGACGTTGTAGCGTGCCAGTTGCAATAAGTGTGAATGCCAGGCGCTCAGTGCGGCCATGTCGTGAGCCCTCCCAGGGTCTTGAGCGCGTCGAAGTCGGCGTCGCGGTGCAGCAGGGTGTGGCCATGTGTCATGCAGCAGCTGGCCTGCAGCACATCGATGGGGCTGCGCACAGTGCGGCCCAACTCCCGCAGGCGACGGTACAGGGCGGCGGCCTGTAACGCGTTGTCCAACCCGCCGATGTCCACCACGGAGGCACTCAACAGCATGGCCTGTGCCTGCTGTTGTGCCCTGGGCGCGGTGAAGCCACGCATCACCTCAAACACCACCAGATCGGCCACACCCACCTCTTCTTCGGCTTGACCCAGCAATGCGTCAAGGCGTTCGGTGTGACGGTGCTGGATGCCTCTGAACTAGTCGATCCAGACGCTGGAATCCACCAAGGTCATGGCTTTTTTCCTGCCCTGTAGACCGCTGCGGCTGGCTCGTGCACGGCGGCGGCTTCGGTGGACGTTGCGCTTTCGCGCGCAAGCTCGGCTCGGCGTGCCGCCCAGGCCTCATCCGAGTCGTCCCAGAA
This sequence comes from Hydrogenophaga sp., assembly GCA_030696525.1. Lineage (GTDB taxonomy): Bacteria > Pseudomonadota > Gammaproteobacteria > Burkholderiales > Burkholderiaceae_C > Hydrogenophaga. The sequence goes on from JAUYSB010000013.1 coordinate 3,437, forward strand.
CAAGGTGCCGCGTGCTGCGCGCAGGGCCGCATAGGCCTTGCGCCGCTTGAGCAAACGCAAGCCCTCCTCCACCGCTTCGCGCTTCGTCTTGAACTCGCCATCGGCCAGCACATCGGCCATGAGCTTGTCGTCGATTTCGATGTTGGTGCGCATGACCCCTCCTTTGATGTGTATGAAATCACAAAATCATACACATCACATGCGGAAAAGTCCAAATTTCGTCTCGGGAATGGGCGCGTTGAGCGACGCGCTCAAGCCCAGCGCCAGCATGCGGCGCGTGTCGGCCGGGTCGATGACACCGTCGTCCCACAAGCGGGCGGTGGCGTAATAAGGGTGGCCCTGGTCTTCGTACTGGCGGCGGATGGGCGCCTTGAAGGCCTCTTCCTCCTCCATGCTCCACTGGCCGCCCTTGAGTTCGATGCCGTCGCGCTTGACCGTGGCCAGCACGCTGGCAGCCTGCTCGCCGCCCATCACGGAAATGCGCGCGTTGGGCCACATCCACAGGAAACGCGGGCTGTAGGCGCGGCCACACATGCCGTAGTTGCCGGCGCCAAAACTGCCGCCGATGATGACGGTGAACTTGGGCACAGCGGCGGTGGCCACGGCCGTGACCAGCTTGGCGCCGTTGCGGGCAATGCCTTCGTTTTCGTATTTGCGACCCACCATGAAACCGGTGATGTTCTGCAGGAAGACCAACGGAATCTTGCGCTGGCAGCACAGCTCGATGAAGTGCGCACCCTTCAAGGCCGACTCGGAAAACAGGATGCCGTTGTTGGCAATGATGCCCACGGGAATGCCTTCGATGCGCGCAAAGCCACACACCAGGGTGCTGCCAAAGCGGGCCTTGAATTCGTCGAAGTCGCTGTCGTCCACGATGCGGGCGATGATCTCGCGCACGTCAAAGGGCTTGCGGGTGTCGGTGGGGATGACGCCGTACAGCTCCTCGGCCGCAAAACGCGGCGGCACCGGCGCGTGGGTGGCGATGTTGGGGCGCTTGGCCACGTTGAGGTTTTTCACGATCTGGCGCGCCAACGCCAGCGCGTGCATGTCGTTCTGCGCCAGGTGATCGGCCACGCCCGAGAGGCGCGTGTGCACGTCGCCACCGCCCAGGTCCTCGGCGCTGACCACCTCGCCGGTGGCGGCCTTCACCAGCGGCGGGCCGCCCAAAAAGATGGTGCCCTGGTTCTTGACGATGATGGTCTCGTCGCTCATGGCCGGCACGTACGCGCCGCCGGCCGTGCACGAGCCCATGACCACCGCGATCTGCGCAATGCCTTGCGCGCTCATGTTGGCCTGGTTGTAGAAAATGCGGCCAAAGTGTTCGCGGTCGGGAAACACCTCGTCCTGGTTGGGCAGGTTGGCGCCGCCCGAGTCCACCAGGTAGATGCAGGGCAGGCGGTTC
>JAUYSB010000029.1 GCA_030696525.1 Hydrogenophaga sp.
GCTTCGGTGAAGAAGCCGTGGTCGGCCGGCTCCTCGGCAATGCGGGGCAGGGCGTGCATCAGCGCGTAGATGGTCAGTGGTGCGTTGGTGGCAATCTGTGTGGCCAGGGCCAGGGCCTTGTCCAGCGCGGTGCCGGCGGGCACCAGGTACTGGGCCAGGCCCACACGCTCGCCGTCGGCGGCGTTGTAGACGCGGCCGGTCAGCATCATGTCGGTCATGCGGGCCACGCCGATCAGCTTGGGGATGCGCACCGAACCGCCACCGCCGACGAAGATGCCGCGCGTGCCTTCGGGCAGGGCGAAGAAGGTGGTCTCGTCGGCCACACGGATGTGGCAGGCGCTGGCCAGCTCCAGGCCACCACCCACCACCGCGCCGTGCAGGGCGGCGATCACCGGTACCGGGCCGCTTTGCACGCAGTCGAGTGCGGCGTGCCACATGCGCGAGTGGTGCAGGCCCTGGCCGGCGTCGCGCTCCTGGAGTTCCGACAGATCGAGGCCGGCGCAGAAGTGTTCGCCGTCGCCGTCGACGACGGCGGCGCGCACGCTGCTGGGCAGGTTCTGGAAGGTGTCGCGCAGGGCCAGGATGAGGGCGTCGTTCAGCGCGTTGCGCTTGGCGGCCCTCGTCAGCTTGATGACGGCGATCTGCTGCTGGTCGCCTTGCAGGGTGAGGGTCAGGTCGGTGGTGGCCATGGTGTGTTGGTGCTCCGTATGGTGAGCAATTATGGTTATAAAAAATAACGATATCAATGGGTGAGGTGCACTCATTTGCTCAGTGTTTACCCTGATGGCGCGCCGCACGGGTGGCGATTGCAGCGCCCGGTTCGCCTTGGTGAACAATGGCGTTTTGCGCAGCCAGCCCATGAACCCACCTGTCCCATCCACACCCCCGGTGTTGCACGTCGCACAAGGCGTGGCCACCATCACGCTCCACCGCCCGCAGCACCGCAACCGCCTTGAAGACGGCGACCTGCTGACCCTGCTGGAGCACATCGCTGCGGTGAACGCCGACACCACGGTGCGCGCGCTGGTGCTCACCGCGCAACCCAACCAGCCGCGCCCGGTGTTCAGCGCGGGCTACCACCTGGGGGCCTTTCGCGACGACGGCGAGACCGGCCCCATGCCTTTCGAGACCGTGCCCGATGCCCTGGCCACGGCCCGGCCGCTCACCCTGTGCGCGCTGCCCGGCAGCGTGTACGGCGGCGCCACCGACCTGGCCCTGGCTTGCGATTTCCGCTTTGGTGTGGAGGGCATGGAGCTGCGCATGCCCGCCGGCGCGCTGGGCCTGCACTACTACCCCAGTGGTATGCAGCGTTACGTGGCGCGGCTGGGCCTGGGTGTGGCGCGCCAGCTGTTTCTGCTGGCCGAAACCGTGCCCGACCGCGACCTGCTGGCGCTGGGTTTTCTCGACAAGCTTTTGCCCGCCAGCGAACTGCCGGCTGCCGTGCAAGCCTGGTGCACCCAGGTGCTGGCCATGGGGCCCTTGGCGGTGCAGGGCATGAAGCAGACACTCAATGAAATTGCGCTGGGCTGGGACCAGCCCGCGCTTTGGCGCGAACGCGAGGCCACGACCAAGGCCAGCGCCGATTTCGCCGAGGGGCGGGCGGCGTTTGCCGAGCGCCGCACGCCGCGTTTCGAAGGGCGCTGAAGCTGCCCGCAAAAGGCGCGGCAAACGTCAAAAATTGTCTGCTAGCATGGGTTCATGACCCGGCGCTTCCCGCTCCACGTTCACGTCTCCACCCTGTTTCTGGTGCTGATCCTGATCGTTGGCGCGCTGCTGGCCACGGTCAACCACCGCATGTCGCGCCAGGTCATGACCGACGTGGCCAACGACCTGACCGAGCGCATCAGCCGCGAGACGCTGGCCGAGCTCAACAACCTGATCACCCCCGTCGAAACGGCGGTCGATCTGATCCAGTACAGCGACCTGGCCAGGGCAGCCTCGTTGGAGCAACGCCTGAACCTGTTGCCGCTGGTGCGCTCCGCGCTCGACAGTTCGGTGGCGGTCACGTCCTTCTACGTCGGCTACCCGAATGGCGACTTTTTTCTGGTGCGCCGCCTGCGCACCGAAGCCGAAATGATCCGTCTGCGCGCGCCCGAAGGTGCCGAGTACGTGGTGCAAAGCATCGAACGGCGGCGCCAGCCCGCGCGCGGCCGCTACCTGTACCTCGACGCCGACGCCAAGCTGCTGCGCACCGACAACCGGGCCGACTACGCGGGCGCCTACGACCCGCGCAGCCGGGGCTGGTACACGCAGGCCAGCGCGGCCAGCGGCACCATCGTGACGCCGCCCTACCTGTTTTTCTCCGATCGCGAGGTGGGCCTCACGCTGGCCAAAACCGCCGCGCGGGCGCGGGGTGTGGTGATCGGTGCCGACATCCAGCTGCGCACGCTGGGCGCCAGCCTGGCCCGGCAGAAGGTGACGCCACACACCCAGGTGGCGCTGACCAATGCCGCCGGTACCCTGTTTGCCCACGAGGACAGCTTTCAGCTGGTGCAGTTTGGCGTGGAAGGCCGGAGCGGCCCCGAGCTGGCGACACTGGCCAGTTTTGGGGTGCCTATCCTGGCGGCGGTGGGGGCGCAGGTCGATCTGCCACAGGTGGCCCGGGATGGCCGGCAGCACGTGGTGTTGCAACGGGACGGTGGCAGCTGGCAGGTCGCGGTCAGCCGCCTGGCGGTGGACAAGATCGCGCCGCTGCTGCTGGTCATGGCCATTCCCGACAGCGAGCTGCTGGCCAACGCGCAGGCGCAGGTGCGCACCGCCAGCCTGGTCACACTGCTCATCATGCTGGTGTCGGTGCCGGTCACTTGGCTGCTGGCGCGCGGCATCTCACAGTCGCTCAAACAGCTGGTCAAAGAGGCCGATGCGATCGGCAACTTCGACTTTGCCGCGCCCGTGCGCCTGCGCTCCTACGTCACCGAGGTCAGTGCCCTGGCCGAGACCATAGGCAAGATGAAACGCACCATCCGGCGCTTTCTGGACATCAGTGCCACCATCTCGGGCGAGCGCAACTTTGAACGCCTGCTGCCCCAGCTGCTGCAGGAAACGGTGTCGGTGGTGGAGGCGTCGGCCGGTGTGCTCTACCTGCGCGACAGCACAGGGCTCACGCCGGCCTGCGCGCTCACCGCCGGCGGTCAGAGCCTGGCCGGCCCGGCCTTGGCCGGCCTGCATGCGCTGGCCTTCGACGGCCATGCGCCGGCGGCGCAGACCGATCTGGCCGCGCGCTGCGGCCCCTTGCTGGCCAAGGCCCTGCGCGCGGGCCAGGTGCAGGCGGCGCTGTTGTCTGACGAAGACTGGCGCGTGCTGGGCATGGCGGCCCTGTTTTCCGCCGACCTGCCCACCACCGCCACGGTGGCGCCCCTGCTCAACCGCGAAGGCGAGCTGACCGGCGCCATGGTGCTCTTGGCCAGCACCCACAGCAGCCACGAGCACATGTCCTTTGTCGGCGCCTTGTCGGGCACGGCCGCGGTGGCGCTGGAGGCGCAGACCTTGATCGCGCAGCAGAAGGCCTTGTTTGAGGCCTTCATCCAGCTCATCGCGCAGTCCATCGACACCAAAAGCGCCTACACCGGTGGCCACTGTGCCAAGGTGCCCGAGCTCACCCGCATGCTGGCGCAGGCCCTGTGCGACACGCCCACCGGGCCTTACCAGGGCTACACGCTGGACGACAGCGGCTGGGAGACGTTGCGCGTGGCCTCCTGGCTGCACGACTGCGGCAAGATCACCACGCCCGAGCATGTGGTGGACAAGGCCACCAAGCTGGAGCTGATCTACAACCGCATCCACGAGGTGCGCATGCGCTTCGAGGTGCTCAAGCGCGACGCCGAAATCGCCCACCTGCGGCGCCTGGGCCACGGGCAGCCCGAGGCCGAGTCGCGCGCGCAGCTGCTGGCCGAATGGCAGGCGCTGGACGCCGACTTCGCGTTTGTGGCGGCATGCAACCAGGGCGGCGAGGCCAGCTCGCCCGGGGTGCGGGCGCGTTTGCAAAAGATCGCCACGCGCACCTGGCAGCGCACGCTGGACGACACGCTGGGCCTGTCGCAGGAGGAGCGGCTGCGGCGCAAGGACAAGGTGCAGCAGGCGCTGCCAGCGACCGAACCGCTGCTGGCCGACCAGCCCTGGCACCACATCGAGCGACAGCCGCGCGACATGCTGCCGACAGACAACCGATGGGGCTTCAACATGAAGGTGCCGGCCCTGCTGTACGACCAGGGCGAGCTGCACAACCTCACGGTGGAACGCGGCACGCTGACCGACGAGGACCGCTACAAGATCAACGAGCACATCGTGCAGACCGAGGTGATGCTGACGCAGCTGCCGTTTCCGCCCCACCTGCGCCGGGTGCCGGAAATTGCGTCCGGTCACCACGAAAAGCTCGACGGCACCGGCTACCCCAAAGGACTGGGCAAGGCGCAGCTCAGCCTGGAGGCGCGCATGCTGGCGGTGGCCGACATTTTCGAGGCGCTGACCGCCACCGACCGGCCCTACAAAAAGGGCAAGACGCTGTCGGAGGCGGTGGGCATCATGGCCCGGCTGCGCGACCAGAACCACATCGACCCCGACCTGTTCGAGGTGTTTCTGCGCCAGGGTGTGCACCTGGCCTACGCCCGGCGCTTCATGGCGCCCGAGCTGGTCGACGAGGTGGACGTGGAGGCTATGCTTGTGGTTTCCAGCCCCGCGGCCCGCAACAACAACACCGCGCCCGCCTGAGGCGCGCATCCCCTGCAGGAGACCTGTCGATGTTCCCCAAAAACGCGTGGTACGTGGCGGCCACGTCCGATGAAATCCAAGACAAACCCCTGGGCCGCATGGTCTGCGGCGAGCGCATCGTGTTCTACCGCGCCGAGCCCGACCGCGTGGCCGCGTTGCAGGACTACTGTCCGCACCGCGGCGCGCCGCTGTCGCTGGGCCGGGTGTGCGAGGGCAAGCTGGTGTGTGGCTACCACGGCCTGGAGATGGGTTGCGACGGCAAGACCGTGGCCATGCCCGGGCAGCGTGTCGGTGGCTTCCCGCCGATACGCGCCTACCCGGCGGTGGAGCGTTACGGCTTTGTGTGGGTGTGGCCGGGCGACGCGGCGTTGGCGAATGCAGACGACATCCCCGTGCAGGCCTGGCACGACCACCCCGAGTGGGCCTATGGCGGCGGGCTGTTCCACATCCGCTGCGACTACCGGCTGATGGTGGACAACCTGATGGACCTCACCCACGAAACCTATGTGCACGCCGGCACCATCGGTCAGAAGGAAATAGACGAGACCCCGTGCAAGACCACCGTGGACGGCGACGAGGTGGTGACCAGCCGCTTCATGCAGGGCATCGAGGCACCGCCGTTCTGGAAGATGGCGCTGCGCGGCCACGGCCTGGCCGACGATGTGCCGGTGGACCGCTGGCAGATCTGCCGCTTCACGCCGCCCAGCCACGTGATGATCGAGGTCGGCGTGGCCCACGCCGGCCATGGCGGCGTTGAAGCGCCACCCGAGCGCAAGGTCTACAGCATCGTGGTGGACTTCATCACCCCCGAGACCGAGACCTCCATCCACTACTTCTGGGGCATGGCGCGTAAGTTCCAGCCGCAGGACGGCGCGCTGACCGATGCCATCCGCGAGGGCCAGCGCAAGATCTTCTCGGAGGACCTGGAGATGCTGGAGCGCCAGCAGCTCAACCTGCTGGCCTGGCCCGAGCGCGCGCTGCTCAAGCTCAACATTGACGCCGGCGGCGTGCAGGCGCGCAAGGTCATCGACCGCTGGCTGGCGCGCGAACGCGGCGAAACCACCCCGGCATGAAGGCATTTGCCAGGCTATAGCAGAACGGCATATCTACATGAGTGAAATTGCGCTTGCGTTCGGGCGGCCCAAGCTGCACATTGCGTGGGCCTGACCCGCTTGCGGGCATTCTTACAGCACACAGACAGGAGACAGACATGACATCCCTTTCCCGACGCGCCGCCCTGGCGGCGGTGGCCGCACTGGCCACCACCGCCGCCTCCACCGCGATGGCGCAGCAGACCGTGACCCTGCGCCTGCACCAGTTTTTGCCGCAGCAGGCCGTCATTCCGGCCAAGGCCATCATTCCCTGGGCGCAGAAAGTCGAGGCCGACTCGGGCGGGCGCATCAAGATCCAGCTGTTCCACGCCATGCAGCTCGGTGGCGCACCGCCGCAGCTGTTCGACCAGGCCAAGGACGGCGTGGCCGACATCACCTGGACGGTGCTGGGCTACACGCCTGGGCGCTTCAACAAGGCCGAGGTGTTCGAACTGCCCTTCATGAGCGGTGTGGCCGAGCAGTCCTCGCGCGCGTTCTGGGAATACGTGCAGGCCAACGCGGCCGACGAATTCAAGGACGTCAAGCTGCTGGCGGTGCACACCCACGGCCCCGGCCTGTTTCACACCAAGGCGCCCGTGACCGGGCTGGACAGCCTGCGCGGCATGAAGATCCGTGGTGGCTCGCGTGTCATCAACAACATGCTGGTCAAGCTCGGGGCCACGCCGGTGGGCATGCCGGTGCCGGCCGTGACCGATGCCTTGTCCAAGGGCACCATCGACGGCACGACCATCCCCTGGGAAGTGACGCCCTCGCTCAAGGTGACCGAGCTGGTGAAGAACCACACCACCTTCGCCGGCAAGGATGGCCTCTACACCCAGACCTTCGCGTTCTCCATGAACAAGGCCGCCTACGAGAAGCTGCCGGCCGATCTCAAGGCCGTGATCGACAAGAACTCGGGCATCGAGACGGCTGCCATGTTCGGGCGCGCCATGGACGAAGGCGACCGCACCGGCCGCGAGATCGCGGTCAAGGCCAAGAACAACATCATCGAGCTGGACGTGGCCGAAACCCAGCGCTGGCGCCGCACCGCCAGCTCGGTGGAAACCGACTGGATCAACGAGATGAAGGGCAAGAACATCGACGGCGCCAAACTGGTGTCGGAGGCGCGTGCCCTGATCGCCAAGCATTCGCGATAATGCGCGCGTCCTGACGGCCCGGGCCGCGCCTGGCCGTCACCCCCGCCGATGCTGCCTCTGTGCCAGGGGGAGGATCGGCTTGTTTTTTGGACGGGAGACGTTTTGAAGACACTGAAGTTCCTCGCACAGGCTTGCGCCGTCATCGCGGGCCTGCTGCTCACGCTGGTCACGCTGGTCACCTGCGCCAGCCTGATCGGCCGCAACACCACCGGCACCACGCTGCTGGGCGACTACGAGCTGACGGCGGTGGCCGCCGGCGCGGCCATCACCCTGTTCCTGCCGCTGTGCCAGTGGCAGAACGGCAACATCATTGTGGATTTTTTCACCAGCCGCATGCCGTCGCGGGTCAATGCGGTGTTTGACCGCTTTGGCGCGCTGCTGGTGTCGCTCATGCTGTTGCTGCTGGCCTGGCGCACGGGGGTGGGTGGTCTCAACGCGTTCCAGTCGCAAACCACCACCATGATGCTGGGCTTTCCCGAATGGGTGGTGTACGCGGCCATGGTGCCGCCGCTTGTGTTGACTGGTGTGATCGGCATCGCGCAGTGCCTGTTCGGTTTCGAAGCGGAGGCGTCCGCATGAGCTCGCTGACCATCGCCTTGTCGATCTTCGGCGTCATGCTCGTGCTCATGGTGGTGCGGGTGCCCATTGCCGTGGCCATGTTCGCGGCCGGTGTCTGGGGCTACCTCTACCAGGTGGGGCTGCCGCCCTTCCTCAACAACCTCAACGGGCTGGCCTACGCGCGTTTTGCCAGCTACGACCTGTCGGTCATCCCGCTGTTCATCCTGATGGGCAACTTCGCCACGCAGGGTGGCATTTCCAAAGCCCTGTTCCAGTTTGCCAGCGTCCTCACCGCGCGCTTCAAAGGCGGCCTGGCCATGGCGGCGGTGATGGCCAGCGCGGGTTTTGGCGCCATCTGCGGTTCGTCCATCGCCACAGCGGCCACCATCACCTCGGTGGCGCTGCCGGAGATGAAGCGCCACGGGTATTCCGGTCGCCTGTCCACCGGCACGCTGGCGGCCGGTGGCACGCTGGGCATCCTGATTCCGCCATCGGTGCCGCTGGTGATCTACGCCATCCTGACCGAGCAGAACATCGCCAAGCTGTTTGCCGCCGCCACCGTGCCCGGCATCCTGGCCATGCTGGGCTACATGACCGCGATTGCGATCTATGTGCGCCTGGTGCCCGGCCATGCGCCCGACCACGACGACGATTTGCCCAAACTGTCGCTGCAGGCGCTGATGGGTGTGTTGCCGATCGCGATCGTCTTCCTGGTGGTGTTTGGCGGCATTTACGGCGGCCTGTTCACCCCCACCGAAGGGGCGGGCGTGGGGGCGGCCAGCACCTTTGTGGCGGCCCTGCTCAAGCGCGAGCTGACGCCGGCCAAAATCAAGGAATGTTTTCTGTCCACGGCGGCCACCAGCGCCATGATCTTCATGATCTTCATCGGTGCCGACATGATGAACGTGGCGCTCGCCCTGACCCAGGTGCCGGCGCAGCTGGCGGCGCTGATCAAGGGCCTGGAACTGGCCCCGGTGGTGGTGGTGGCAGGCATCCTGCTGTTCTACGTGGTGCTGGGTGCGGTGATGGACGAGCTGTCCATGATCCTGCTGACCATCCCCATCTTCTTCCCGGTCATCATGGGCCTGGACTTCGGCATGTCGCAGGAACACACGGCCATCTGGTTCGGCATCATGGTGCTCATGACCGTGGGCTTCGGCCTGCTGGCGCCGCCCGTGGGGCTCAATGTGTACGTGGTCAACGGCATGTCCAAGGGCGTGCCGATTGCCGAGAGCTACCGGGGCGTGCTGCCCTTTCTGGCCAGCGATGTGATCCGCACCACCTTGCTGCTGCTGTTCCCGCCCATCTCTTTGTGGCTTGTTCAATTTGTGGGGTGATCTCATGACGCAATTCCCTCTTCATCGCCGCCGTCTTGTCGCGGCTTCCGTGGCCATGCTGGCGCTGCCATTCGCTGCACAGACGGCGGCACAGGCGCCCGGCTACCCCAGCAAGGCGGTGCGGGTGGTCGTGCCTTTTGGCGCCGGTGGCGTGGGCGACCTCACCGCGCGCGCGGTGTCGGCCGAGCTGGCCAAGCGCCTGGGCCAGCCGTTTGTGATCGAGAACCGCCCGGGCGCCGGCGGCGTGGTGGCGGCAGAGACCGTGGCCAAGGCCGAGCCCGATGGCCACACGGTGTTCCTGATGTCCAACGGCACGGCGGTCACGGCCGGCCTGTTCAAGGCCTTGCCCTACGACACGGTCAAGGACTTCACGCCCGTGTCCACCCTGGGCAGCTTCGACATCGGGGTGCTGGTGCCCGCCGACTCGCCCCACAAAACCCTGGGCGAGCTGCTGGCCTGGGCACGCGCCAACCCGGGCAAACTCAACATCGGCAGCATCAACATCGGCAGCACCCAGCACCTGGCGGCCGAGCTGTTCAAGAGCACCGCCGGGCTGCAGGCGCAGGTCGTGCCCTTCAACGGCACGCCGGCGCTGGTGACGGCGCTGCGCGGCAAGCAGGTGGACGTGGCGGTGGAAATCCTCGGGCCGGTGATGCCCCAGATCACGGGCAACGCGGTGCGGGCACTGGCCGTCACCGGCACCCGGCGATCGCCCTTGCTGCCCGCCGTGCCGACGGCCGAGGAGGGCGGCATCAAGGGTTTTGTGGCCTCGTCCTGGAATGCGTTTGCCGTGCCGTCGAAAACCCCGCGCGAGGTGGTGCAGCGCCTGCACGAAGCCATTGCCGCCGTGCTGGCCATGCCCGAGTTGCAGAAGCGCCTGCGCGACATGAACGTCGAGCCCGACCCGGCCACCCCCCAGGAAACCGCCGCGCTGCTGGCGGCCGACATCCGGCGCTGGAGCGACGTCATCGAGAAGGCCAACATCCCGCGCCAGTGACACACTGGGGCGCCTGTGCCTGCGCCACAATCGGCGCATGACATCTAGCTCTTTTTCTGCTGAACAACGCGCGGCCGCCGAGGTCGTGGACGTGGTGGTGATTGGCGCAGGCGTGGTCGGTCTGGCGGTGGCGCGTGCGCTGGCTCAGGCCGGGCGAGAGGTGATGGTGCTGGAGCGCGAAACCGCCATCGGCACCGGCGTGAGTTCGCGCAACAGCGAAGTGGTTCACGCCGGCCTGTACTACGAACCCGGCTCCCTCAAGGCGCGGCTGTGTGTGCGGGGCAAAGACCTGCTCTACGACTTTTGCGCCAGCCACGGGGTGTCACACAGCCGCTGCGGCAAGCTGGTGGTGGCCACCGACGAGGCGCAGCTCGCCAGTTTGAAAAAAATCGAGGCCCGTGCCCACGCCAACGGCGTGCCGGTGCAATGGCTGTCTGGCGAGGAAGCCCGTGCGCTGGAGCCCGCCTTGAACGCCCAGGCCGCTTTGCTTTCGCCCAGCACCGGCATCGTGGACAGCCATGGTTTGATGCTGGCCCTGCAGGGCGATGTGGAGGCTGCCGGCGGCGCGGTCGCGCTGGCCTCGCAGCTGGCGCGCGGCGAGGTGGTGCACGATGGCATCGTGTTGGAGGTGCTGGCCGATGGCGAACCCATGTGGCTCAAGGCCCGCACCGTGGTCAATGCCGCCGGTTTGTACGCCTGCCCGGTGGCGCGTGCCATCCACGGCCTGGACCCGCGCCATGTGCCCACCGAACGCTATGCCAAGGGCAGCTATTTTTCACTCGCGGGCAAGGCGCCGTTTTCGCGCCTGGTCTACCCCGCGCCACAAGACGCCTGGCTGGGCGTGCACCTGACGCTGGACCTGGGCGGTCAGGCCAAGTTCGGCCCCGACCTGGAGTGGCTGCCCGCTGGGCAGGACCCGCTGGCCATCGATTACACGGTGGATGCCCGGCGCGCCGACGGCTTTTACGACGAAGTGCGCCGCTACTGGCCCGCCCTGGCCGACGGCGCGCTGCAGCCCAGTTACAGCGGCGTGCGGCCCAAGCTCTACGGCCCCGGCGAGCCGGCACCCGACTTCCGCATCGACGGCACCGCGGTGCATGGCGTGCCGGGCCTGGTCAACCTCTTTGGCATCGAGTCGCCCGGGCTGACCAGCGCGCTGGCGATAGGCGAGCACGTGGCTGCCATGGTGGAGGCCCCATGAGCGGGCCAAGGGTCTTGATGGTCTGCATGGGCAACATCTGCCGCAGCCCCACCGCCTACGGCGTGTTGCGGCACAAGCTGGTCGAGGCCGAGCTGGACCAGCGCGTGACGGTGGATTCCGCTGGCACCCATGCCTACCACGTGGGCAGCCCGCCCGATGCGCGTTCTCAGGCCCACGCACAGCGGCGTGGCTACCGCTTTGACGACCTGCGGGCGCGCGCGGTGGACGATGCCGACTTCGAGCACTTCGACCTCATCCTGGCCATGGACTGGGACAACCTGGCCCTGCTGGAAGAACGCTGCCCACCTGCGCAGCGGCACAAGCTGCGCCGGCTGACCGAGTTCTGCCAGCGCCACGACAGCCCCACCGTGCCCGACCCCTATTTCGGCGGCGACGCCGGCTTTGAGCAGGTGCTGGACCTGGTGGAGGACGCCTGCGACGGCTTGATTCGACACCTGAAACAGCGACAAGGAGACCCAACATGAAAGTGGCCTGGTACCAGCGCAACGGCGAAGCACGGGAGGTGCTGCACCTCGACGAATGGCCCGACCCGCAACCGGCGGCCGGCGAGGTGCGGGTGCGGGTGGCGACTTCGGGCGTCAACCCCTCGGACGTGAAAAGCCGCCGTGGCCGCACGCCGGCCTGGGAACGCATCGTGCCGCACAGCGACGGCGCGGGTGTGATCGACGCAGTCGGGGCAGGTGTGGCCGAATCACGCGTGGGCGAACGGGTGTGGATCTGGAACGGCCAATGGCAGCGGCCTTTTGGCACCGCGGCGGAGTACATCGTGTTGCCGGCGGCGCAGGCGGTGTGGCTGCCCGACGCCGTGAGCTTCGAGGCCGGTGCCTGCTTCGGCATCCCGGCGCTGACCGCCTTGCAGGCCTTGCGCATTGCGGGCGATGTGGCCGGGCGTGACGTGCTGGTGACGGGTGCCGGCAATGCCGTGGGCCACTACGTGACGCAGCTCGCCACCCGCAAGGGCGCGCGCGTGATCGCGACCGCGGGGCACCCCATGCGCCAGTCACACGCCTGGTCGGCGGGTGCCCACGAGGTGCTGGACTACAAACACGGGGGTGTGGCCGAGCAGATACGCGCGCTGACCAAGGGCCAGGGCGTGGACGTGATCATCGACATGGATTTGTTCGGTACGGCGGCGCTGCTCCCGCAAGGCGCCCTCAAACCCCACGGCCACCTGGTCTGCTACGGCAGCAACCAGCCGCTGCAGGTGCCGCTGGACTTCCGCAGCCTGCTGTGGGGTTCGCTCAACCTGAGCTTTTTCCTGGTCTACGACCTGCTGCCACGCGACCGCGAGGCCACCATTGCCGAGCTCGAAGCGCTGCTGCGCGCCGGCTGCCTGCAACACGCCATTGGCGCGCGTTTTCCGCTGGCGCAGATTGCCGACGCACACGAGGCGGTGGAGAAGGGCAGCGTGGTGGGCAACGTGGTGTTGACGCTCTGATCAGCGGCTCGGCTCAGCGCCGCGCCGCACGCAGCGCCTGCGCGGCTTCCTGCACCAACCCCGGCCCCTTGTAAATCAGGCCGGTGTAGATCTGCACCACGTCGGCGCCGGCCTCGATTTTTTTCACCGCGTCGGCGCCGCTCATGATGCCGCCCACGCCGATGATGGGGAAGCCCTTGCCGAGCTGGGCCCGCAGCTGGCGTATGACGGCGTTGCTCGCCTCGAACACCGGCGCGCCCGACAGGCCACCGGCTTCATCACAATGGGGCAGGCCTTTGACCGCTTCGCGTGACAAGGTGGTGTTGGTGGCCACCACACCGTCCATGCCGTGGCGTTGCAGCGTGGCCGCAATCACCTCGATCTGCGCGGCGTCCAGATCGGGGGCGATCTTCACGAACACCGGCACACGGCGGCCGTGCTGCTGGGCCAGCTGCTCGCGCCGCGCGGCGACGGCCGACAGCAGGGCGTCCAGCGCCTCGTCGCTCTGCAGCGCGCGCAGGTTCTTGGTGTTGGGGCTGGAGATGTTCACGGTGACGTAGTCGGCATGGGGGTAAACGCCGTCCAGGCACTTCAGGTAGTCGTCGGTGGCGTTCTCAATCGGCGTGGCCGCGTTTTTGCCGATGTTCAGGCCCAGCAAGCCCCCGTTCTGGCGAAAGCGCGCCTGCTGCACGTTGGCGATGAAGCTGTCCAGGCCCTCGTTGTTGAAGCCCAGGCGGTTGATCAGCGCGTTGGCCTGCGGCAGGCGGAACATGCGCGGCTTGGGGTTGCCAGGCTGGCCCAGCGGCGTGACCGTGCCGACCTCCACAAAACCGAAACCCATGGCGCCCAAGGCGTCGATCACGCGGGCGTTTTTGTCCAGGCCGGCGGCCATGCCCACGCGGTTGGGAAAGTTCAGACCCGCCAGGGTGATGGGGTCGCTGACGCGGGCGCTGCCGAACAGGCAGGTCAGCGGTGTGCGCTGGGTGCGCGCCAGCGATTCCATGGTCAGTTCGTGGGCGGCTTCGGGATCGAGACCAAACAGAAAGGGCCGGGCCAGGCCGTAGGGCAGAAGGGGCATTGGATAATCCACAAATCAATTGCTGCGATTGTCTCAAATGACCCAAGACGAACTCAAAACCCTGGTCGGCCAGGCCGCGCTCAAGTACGTGGTGCCGGGCGAAATCATCGGCGTGGGCACCGGCTCCACCGTCAACAAGTTCATCGACGCGCTGGCGACGATGAAGGACCAGATCAAGGGCGCGGTGTCGAGTTCGATGGCCTCGACCGAGCGCCTGCGCGCGCTGGGGATACCGGTGTTCGACGCCAACGCCGTGGCCGGACTGGCGGTGTATGTGGACGGCGCCGACGAGATCGATGGCCAGGGCCACATGGTCAAGGGCGGCGGGGCGGCGCTCACGCGCGAAAAAATCGTGGCCGCGCAGTCGCGCCAGTTCGTCTGCATCGCCGACGAATCGAAAAAGGTCGAGGCCTTGGGCGCGTTTCCGCTGCCGGTGGAGGTGATTCCCATGGCGAGTGCGCGCATCATGCGGCAGTTTGCGGCCCTGGGCGGCACGGCCACGCTGCGGCTGAAGGATGGCGCACCGCTGGTGACCGACAACGGCCAGCACATCCTGGACGTGCGTGGCCTGCGCATCACCGACCCGCTGGCCTTCGAGAGCGAAGTGAACCAGTGGCCGGGCGTGGTGACCGTGGGCGTGTTCGCACACCAGAAGGCCCATGTGTGCCTGCTGGGCACGGCCACGGGCGTGCTGACGCTGACCTACTGAGCTTGTTTCAGAAACGGATGCCCGCCGGGTTGGACGGCGGCGCGGCCACGGGCGTTGCCGGGGCAGCCGGTGCGGCAGGCGCACTGGCGCTGGGTGCGGTGGCAGGCGCCGGTGCTGCAGGCGCCAAGGCCTGCGGTGGCGGGTTGCGGTGGGTGCGTGGCAACTGCGACTCGGCGGGGTAGCCCGCCGCATCGAGGTAGCGGTTCAGCTCGGCGGCCTGAAAGCCTGTGATGCGCTGCGTGCCCACGCTGATCAGGGGCAGCGAGTTGTCGACACCCAACTGGGCAAAGGCCTGTGCATCGGCGGGCGTGGTGACGGTTTTCTCGGTGAAGGGCACGCCACGTTTTTGCAGCAGCTCGCGCGCGCTGTTGCAGGGGTTGCATTTGTCGCCCGTGTGGAGCGTGACCGGGTAGCGCTGCACCGCCTGGCGCAAGGCGTAGGGCAGGGCGCCGGTGTTGTTGGCGGGGGTGGCCGGTGCGCTGGCCGAGGCCGGTGTGGCGCGGTCGGTGTAGGTGACCTTGCCGTCGGGGCCCACGATGCGTTGCACGCCCTGGGCCTGGGCGGCCAGGGCACAGCACAGCAGCAGGGCACTTGTCGACAGGGCGTGAACGGTTTTCATGTCTTCTCCCGAAAGAGGGTTCAGGCGGCCATGCCCTGGTGGCGCAGCAGCGCGTCGATCTGGGGCTCGCGGCCCCTGAAGGCCTTGAAGGACTCCATGGCCGGGCGGCTGCCGCCAGCCTCCAGAATGGCTTCGCGGTAGCGCCGGCCCATGGCGGGGTCCAGCGGGTTGCCGGCTTCTTCAAACGCGGCGTAGGCGTCGGCACTCAGCACCTCGGCCCACTTGTAGCTGTAGTAGCCGGCCGCGTAGCCGCCAGCGAAGATGTGGCTGAAGGTGTGGGGCGTTCGGTTGTAGGCGGGTGGCTGCAGCACGGCCACTTCGTCGCGCACCTGGCGCAGCAGGGCCAGCACGTCGCCGCCCGGGGCCTGGCCCTGGTGCAGCAGCATGTCGAACAGCGAGAACTCGATCTGGCGCAGCGTCTGCAGGCCGCTCTGGAAGTTTTTGGCCGCCAGCATCTTGTCAAAAAGCGCGCGGGGCAGGGGCTCGCCGGTGTCCACATGGGCGGTCATGTGCTTGAGCACGGCCCACTCCCAGCAGAAGTTTTCCATGAACTGGCTGGGCAGTTCCACCGCGTCCCATTCCACGCCGCTGATGCCCGACACATCGCGCTCGTTCACCTGCGTCAGCAGGTGGTGCAGGCCGTGGCCGAACTCGTGGAACAGGGTGATCACGTCGTCGTGCGTGAGCAGCGGCGGCTGGCCGTTCACGCCTTCGGCAAAGTTGCACACCAGGTGGGCCACGGGCGTTTGCAGCGCGCCGGTGTCGGGGCGCAGCCAGCGGGCGCGCACGTCGTCCATCCAGGCGCCGCCGCGTTTGCCGGTGCGGGCGGGTTGGTCCAGGTAAAACTGTCCCACCAGCTGGCCGGCGCGCTCGATGCGGTAGAACCCGACCTTGGGGTGCCAGACCGGCGCCTGGTCGGGCCGAATGGCGACGTCGAACAGCGTCTCGATGATCTTGAACAGGCCTGCCAGCACCTTGGGCGCGGTGAAGTAGGGCTTGACCTCCTGCTCGCTGAAGGCGTAACGCGCTTCCTTGAGCTTCTCGCCGATGTAGGGCCAATCCCAGGCTTGCGGGTCGTTCAGGCCGAGTTCGCTGCTGGCGAAGGCGCGCATGTCGGCCAGGTCTTGTTCTGCAAAGGGCCGGGCCTGGCGGGCCAGGTCGCGCAGGAAGGTGATGACCTGCTCGGGCGAGTCGGCCATCTTGGGCACGAGCGAGAGGGTGGCGAAGTCGGTGATGCCGAGCAGCTTGGCTTCTTCCTGGCGCAGGGCCAGCAGCTCCTGCATCAGCGGCGTGTTGTCGAACTTGACGGCGTCGCCTTCGGCCTGGTCGCTGGCGCGGGTCACGTAGGCGCGGTACAGGCGCTCGCGCAGCGCGCTGCTGCGGGCGAACTGCATCACCGGCAGGTAGCAGGGCAGTTTGAGCGTGATTTTGTGGCCGGTTTTGCCTTCGGCTTGCGCCGCGGCACGGGCGGAGGCTTTCACGTCTTCGGGCACGCCGTCCAGCTCGTCGGCCTCGGCGTGGTAGGCAAAGGCGTCCGTTGCATCGAGCGCGTTTTCGCTGAATTTCTGGCCCAGCTCGGCCTGGCGTTCCTGGATGGCGGCAAAACGCGCCTTGGCTTCGCCTTGCAGCTCGGCGCCGCCCAGCACAAAGGCGCGCATGGCGTTCTGGTGCGCCCGGCGCTGTTCGGGCGTGAGTTGCGCCGGGTCCATCTGCTTGTACTTGGCGTACAGCCGTTCGTCGGCACCCAGGCGGGTCCAGAACTCGGTGACCGCCGGCAGGGCCGCGTTGTAGGCGGCCCGCAGCTCGGGCGTGTCGGCCACGCTGTTGAGGTGGCTGACGGCGCCCCAGGCACGGCCCAGGCGTTCGGTGGACGTGTCCAACACCTTGGAGATGACCGACCACTGGGCGGGGAAGTCGGCCGCGGTGGCGGTTTCCAGCGCGGTGTTGGCCTCGGCCAGCAGCGATTCGATGGCGGGCGCCACGTGTTCGGGGCGGATGGCGTCGAACAGGGGCAGGTCGGAGAAATCGAGCAGGGGGTTGGCGGGCGTGGTCATGCGCAAAGCGTGTGGGGCAAAAGACGGAATTTCAAGCCCGGCCGCGCCGGGCCCGCGGTTTTCGCGGTGGTTACGGTTGCGACTTCTTCAGGCTTTTCTGCTTGGGCTGGATGCGCTTGATGTTGCCGCCGGCCGTCAGGCGTTCGTTGCCCAGCACACGAACGGTTTTCACCTCGGGGCGTTGGCCGCCTTTTTTGGCGTACTTCAGCACCTTCACATCGCGCGGCGCGGGCATGCGCTCGGTGTCGAACACCTTTTCCTTTTCGGGCATGGGGCGCCACAGCACCAGCAATTTGCCGATGTGCTGGATGGGGGCGGCGTTGAGCTGGTCGGCCAGGGTGGTGAACATGGCTTCGCGGGCGGCGCGGTCGTCGCTGAACACGCGCACCTTGATGAGGCCGTGCGCTTTGAGCGCGCCGTCCACTTCTTTCTGGACGGCGGCGGTCAGGCCGTCGCCGCCGATCATCACCACCGGATCAAGGTGGTGGGCGTCGGCACGGTGGACTTTGCGCTGGGCGGGGGTGAGTTGTATCTGAGGCATGGGACAATTATCCCCGTGAAAGTCAAAACAAACAGCAAGAAGGTCAACAAGGCTTGGCTCAACGACCACGTCAACGATCCTTACGTCAAATTGGCGAAGAAGGACGGCTACCGTGCGCGGGCGGCCTACAAGCTCAAGGAGATCGATGAATCGCTGCACCTGATCCGCCCGGGCGACACCGTGGTGGACCTGGGTTCGGCGCCCGGCGCCTGGAGCCAGTACCTGCGCCGGCGGCTCTCGCCGCAGGGCGCGGCGGTGGGCGAGCTCAACGGCCGCATCATCGCCCTCGACCTGCTGCCCATGGAGGCCATCGAGGGCGTGCACTTCATCCAGGGCGATTTCCGCGAGGACGAACTGCTGGCGCAGCTCACCGCCTTGCTGGGCGACAAACCGGTGGCGCTGGTGGTGTCGGACATGGCGCCCAACCTCTCGGGCATTGCGCAGACGGACGGCGCCCGCATCACCCACTTGGTGGAGCTGGCGGTGGATTTCGCCAAGGCCCACCTCAAACCCGACGGTGCGCTGGTGGTCAAGCTGTTCCACGGCCCGGGCTACGACGAGCTGGTCAAGCTGTTCCGCGACAGTTTCCGGGTCGTCAAGCCGGTCAAACCCAAGGCCAGCCGCGACAAGTCGTCCGAAACTTTTCTGGTGGGCATGGGTCTGAAATGAGCGGTTTGCTCTATCCCCCTCATAGGCAGGGACAACACAGGTATTTCGTTGTGCCCCACTTGAAAGGCCTAAAATGGGCCCATCTGTCAAGTGTTTTGGCACGTTTTCGCCTCAGGAGCCTTTCTTGAACAACCCCTGGTTTTCCAAAATCGCCGTGTGGATGGTCATCGCCATGGTGCTCTTCACGGTCTTCAAGCAGTTCGATGGCCGTGCCACGGCCGGCGCGGGCTACATGGGGTATTCCGAATTCCTCGATGAGGTCAAGGCCCAGCGCATCAAGAGTGCCACCATCCAGGAAGGCCAGGGCGGCACCGAGATCGTGGCCGTCACCATCGACGACCGCCGCGTGCGCACCACCGCCACCTACCTCGACCGTGGCCTGGTGGGCGACCTGATCGCCAATGACGTCAAGTTCGACGTGCGTCCGCGCGAAGAAGGCTCGCTGCTCATGACCCTGCTGGTCAGCTGGGGCCCCATGCTGCTGTTGATCGGCGTCTGGGTGTACTTCATGCGCCAGATGCAGGGCGGCGGCAAGGGCGGTGCCTTCAGCTTCGGCAAGAGCAAGGCGCGCATGCTCGACGAGAACAACAACACCGTGACCTTTGCCGACGTGGCCGGTTGCGACGAAGCCAAGGAAGAGGTCAAGGAGGTCGTGGACTTCCTGAAGGACCCGCAGAAATTCCAGAAGCTGGGCGGGCGCATCCCGCGTGGCTTGCTGCTGGTGGGTCCCCCCGGCACCGGCAAAACGCTGCTGGCCAAGTCCATTGCGGGCGAAGCCAAGGTGCCTTTTTTCAGCATCTCGGGCTCCGACTTCGTGGAAATGTTCGTCGGCGTGGGCGCGGCGCGCGTGCGCGACATGTTCGAAAACGCCAAGAAGAACGCGCCCTGCATCATCTTCATCGACGAAATCGACGCCGTGGGCCGCCAGCGTGGCGCCGGCCTGGGCGGTGGCAACGACGAACGCGAGCAGACGCTGAACCAGATGCTGGTCGAGATGGACGGTTTTGAAACCAACCTCGGCGTGATCGTGGTGGCCGCCACCAACCGCCCCGACATCCTGGACGCCGCCTTGCTGCGCCCCGGCCGTTTCGACCGCCAGGTATAGGTGACCCTGCCCGACATCCGTGGCCGCGAACAAATCCTCTACGTGCACATG
>JAUYSB010000115.1 GCA_030696525.1 Hydrogenophaga sp.
ATGGCAACACCCTGATCGTCAACGGCAAGAAAATCCGCCTCACGCAAGAGCGCGACCCCGCCAACCTCAAGTGGAACGAGGTTGGCGCCGACGTCGTGATCGAATCCACCGGCCTGTTCCTGGACAAGGTCACCGCCCAGAAACATCTGGACGCCGGCGCCAAGAAGGTCATCCTGTCGGCGCCTTCCAAGGACGACACCCCGATGTTTGTGTTCGGCGTGAACCACGCCACCTACAAAGGCGAGGCCATCATCTCCAACGCCAGCTGCACCACCAACTGCCTGGCCCCGCTGGCCAAGGTGTTGCACGACAAGTGGGGCATCAAGCGCGGCCTGATGACCACCGTGCACGCCGCCACCGCCACGCAGAAAACCGTGGACGGCCCCAGCAACAAAGACTGGCGCGGCGGCCGTGGCATCCTGGAAAACATCATCCCCAGCAGCACGGGTGCGGCCAAGGCCGTGGGCGTGGTGATTCCGTCGCTGAACAAGAAGCTGACCGGCATGAGCTTCCGCGTGCCCACGTCTGACGTTTCGGTGGTGGACCTGACGGTGGAGCTGGAGAAGTCGGCCAGCTACGACGAGATCAAGGCCGAGATGAAGGCGCAGAGCGAAGGCGCCTTGAAGGGCATCCTGGGCTACACCGAAGACAAGGTGGTGGCCACCGACTTCCGCGGCGACACCCGCACCAGCATCTTCGACGCCGACGCCGGCATCGCGCTGGACGGCACGTTTGTGAAGCTGGTGAGCTGGTACGACAACGAGTGGGGCTACTCGAACAAGTGCCTGGAGATGGTGCGGGTGGTGAGCCAGTAAGTCACGGCTTCACCCGCAAAAAAGGCGCCTTTCGAGGCGCCTTTTTTGTTGGGCAGAACGCCATCAGAACAGGTGGTTCAGGTACAGCTGGAAGCCCTTGGCGTCCTTGCCACGCACGTAGGAGCCGGTGATGCGGGTGGAGCTGCGCGCGCCTTCGCTGCGCCGCGTGCCGAGCGAGAAGGAAAACTCCTGCAGGTTGGTCTGGTAGATCTTGGTGCCGAAGAAGCGGGTGTCGGCAATGCCGTATTCGGCCACCATCTTGCGCCCGCCCACGGTCATGGGCTGGCTCAGGATGATGCCGTTGCGCAGGGCCGTGTTCTTGATGCCGGGGTTGACCGACACGCTTTCGGCCTTGGCCGTCAGCGTCTGGTAGTAGCCCAGCATGTTGCCTATGCTGAGGTCAAAACCATCGAACTCGATGGTGTAGGCGCTGGCGATGGACGCGCCCACCATGGTGGCCAGTGTGGCCGCGTCTGCCGAGCCGACGAAGCCCACCGTGCCGCGTGCGGCCAGCTTCCACTCGTCCGACATGGGGAATTGGTAACCGGCCGAAAAACGCGCCTGGTAACCCATGGCGCCGCCGCTCTTGAGGGCGGAGAGGTCGGCCCGCAACAGGGCCTGGCGGCGCGGGTCGATGTCGTTGCGCACCGTGTACGAGATGGGAATGCCCAACGCCGTCTGCTGCACGCCCGCCACTTTCATGTGGCTGAGCACCACCCCCAGCCCTAGCGGGCTGGCCGGTGCCGCGTTGCCGGCTGAAGCGGCGTTGCTGCCACTGCGCGATTCGTTGTCGGAGAAGGCGGTGGCGAAGTCGGTGGCCACCATGGACTGCAGCAGGCCGTTGCTGCCCGTGATCAAGCTGTTGGGGCTGTTGGCCGCCTGCTGGCGCAGCATGCGCGACACCAGGTCGCTGTTCTGGTTGTACCAGTTCTTGAGCATGGTGATGCTCTGCTCGCGGGTGCTGCCGACAAAGGTTTCATTCACCTGCAGATCGGGGATGTCCAGCGACAGCGCCGTGCTGTTGGCCGCAAAACCCGCGTTCACCGCCACACCGTTCCATATCGACGACGTGTTGACCGCCGCGTTGTCGGTGTAGCTGTCGAACTGGGCCTGAAAGTCGGTGATGGACAGCCGATCCACCAGGCCTTGTGCCGTCGCTTCGCAATAGGACAGCTGCTCGCTCGTGACCGTGGTCTGGGTGCCGAACAGGGTGTTGCAGATGGGGGTGGACCAGGCGGGTGAGGCCACCAGCAGGGATCCCAGCAATGCGCCAACAGGTGTTTTCATGGGCTGCTTTCAGGTGTGCTGCTTATCTGGTGTTGGGGACGTCATAACAATTGGCCAATGCACGCGATGGACACATTCGTCACCGAATAGGCGGGCATGATGCCGCTGCCGTTGGTGATGGTGCAGGTTTGCGGCAGGCTCGGAAAACCCGGCGGTTCCGGCACAGTGACCGTGTAGCTGGAACCAAAAGGCACGCTGGTGTTGAATTGGAACGGGGCGTCGATGGTAAAGCCGGCCACGCCGACGGGGGCACCGTTGGCTCTTTGGGTTTCGCTGCCGTTGAGCTGCATCAGCGCGGTCTCGCCGTTCCACAGCGTGATGGTCCCGCTGACCAAAAAGGACATGGGGCTGCAGGTCAGCGACATGGTGGTCACGTTGGGCGGTATGAAGGTCCCCGACTGATTGCCCAGCGTGCAACTGTGGCCAAGCGGGGCCTGCGCCAGGACGGCTTGATAGGTGGCACCCGCAGGCATTTGCACCGAGAAGCTGTAGGCCCCATCGGTCGATGCCTGAATCTGTCGTTCCGGCGTGACGGTGGGCGAGAAGCTGGAGCCATTGAGCTGCAGCACCAGGGGGTCTGTGGCGTTCATGCCGCTGATGTTGACCCCAACCGTGACCGGATAGACGTTGGGCACACATGCCAAGCCGACTGCGCCCACTGAAGGTGGTGTGAACACGCCGGACGCGTTGTTCAGCGTACACGTGTGGTACGCGGGTGGCGTCAGAACCACTTGGTATGTTGCACCGGCTTGCAGTTGCACCGAGAATGCATAGCTGCCGTTGGTGCTGGCCTGAATCAGCCGCTCGCTCGTGACCGGTCCCGTCAAGCTGGAGCCATCAAGTCGCAGCACCAGTGGGTCGGTGATGGTCAGCCCGGTGATGGTGACACCCACAGACACGCCAATCGAATTGGGGGTGCAGTTGACTTGAACCGTGCTGGCCTGGGGAGGTACAAACACACCGGATCCGTTGACGACGGTACAGGTGTGGTAAGCCGGTGCCTGAGACAGACTCACGGTGTAGCCGGCGCCACTTTGCAGATTGGCAGCGAAGGCGTAACTGCCGTTGGTGACAACCTGGATCACTTGCGCTGGCGCATTGTTGGCCGTGCCCGCCAGATTGAGACGCAGTGCCAACGTGTCCGCGACGCTGAGACCGCTGACCGTGACTGGAATGGACGCGCTGTGAATCACGGGCTGACAATTGATCGTGATGTTGCTCACACCGGGCAGATAAAACACCCCGCTTCCGTTCGATACCGTGCAGTCATGCTCTTGTGGCGCTTGGGCAATGACCACTTGGTAGGTGGAGCCCGTGGGAATTTGGGCGGAGAAGGCATGGCCGCCATTGCTGCTGAGCTGCACCAGGCGATCTGGTGTTGGCAGGCCTGAAAAACTGGAGCCGTTGAGCTGAACCCTCATGGTGTCGGCCGACGTCAAGCCACTGACCGTGAAGGCCACCTGCCCGGTCAGCGGTTCACACGACACCTGCGTCTGTGATGCCGTGGTTTCAGTGAGCACGGCGCTGGCGTTGGCGAGCGCACAAATGGCTTGTGTGGGTTGGGTGACGATGGACACGCTGTAGCTGCTCTGAGCCGGCAAGCGCCCCGTAAATTGAAACGCACCGCTGCCAGACACGGTGATTCGCTCGCCGCCGTTGAGTGCCAACACCAAAGGCCCACTGACTGTGTCGTATCCCGCAACCGTGCCGCCCACCGTCAGGGCGGCCACACACGTCACGCGGACGTTGTCGATGTCGGCTTTCAGGATCTCGCCGACGCCGTTTTGTACTTCACACACTTGATTGGGTGAAGTGGATTGCGCCCGAATGTCGTAGGTGGTGCCAGACGGAAAACGGCCAAAGCGGTAGGTGCCATCGGCCGTCAACGTCTTTGTTTGCTGCCCACTGGTCAGTACCACGGCATTGCCGGCGGACAAACCGCTGAGAACACCCCCGGCGTAGTGGCCGGTGTCGGCGTCTTCGCCGCCGCCGCCACACGCCGTCAACAGCCACGCAAGCAGCACCCAAATCAAAGCTTTGATCGCGCGCATAAGTACCTCAATGGTCAGTGCTTCGGCCCGGCTGGCCAGCGACACACATTCTGTTGCCAGCCCGTGTTTCAGTCAAACGCGTAGGTGAAGTCCGCGTCCTTCACATCCAGCGCCACCTTCTGTATGGCCTTGCCGTCGGCCAGGCGCTGCAGGTACTCGGTGGAGATGCGCGGCAGCACGGTGTTGGTGAGGATGGCGTCGATGATGCGGCCGCCCGACTCCGAGTCGTTGCAGCGCGAGACGACCAGCTGCACCACCGCGTCACTGAACTCGAAGGGGATGGCGTGGTTGGCTTCGACTCGCTTCTTGATGCGGCCCAGCTGCAGCCGCACGATCTGCGCCATCATCTCCGGTGACAGCGGGTAGTAGGGAATCACCACCAGACGGCCGAGCAGCGCAGGCGGGAAAATCTTCATCAGCGGCGGCTTCAATGCACCGGCCAGCGACTCGGGGTCGGGCAGCAGGTCGGGGTCCTTGCACATGCTCATGAGCAGCTCGGAGCCGGCGTTGCTGGTCAGCAGGATGATGGTGTTCTTGAAGTCGATCATGCGGCCTTCGCCGTCTTCCATCCACCCCTTGTCGAAGACCTGGAAGAAGATCTCGTGCACGTCGGGGTGGGCCTTTTCCACCTCGTCGAGCAGCACTACGCTGTAGGGCCGGCGCCGCACCGCTTCGGTCAGGATGCCGCCTTCGCCGTAGCCCACGTAACCGGGCGGCGCGCCTTTGAGCGTGGAGACGGTGTGGGCCTCCTGGAACTCGCTCATGTTGATGGTGATGACGTTCTGCTCGCCGCCGTACAGCGCCTCGGCCAGCGCCAGCGCGGTTTCGGTTTTGCCCACGCCCGAGGTGCCACACAACATGAACACACCGATCGGCTTGCTGGGGTTGTCCAGCCGCGCGCGCGAGGTCTGTATGCGTTTGGCGATCATCTCCAGGCCGTGTTTCTGGCCTATCACGCGCTGGTTCAGCGTGTCGGCCAGTTGCAGGATGGCCTGCACCTCGTTCTTGACCATGCGGCCCACCGGGATGCCGGTCCAGTCGGCCACCACCGAGGCCACGGCCTGCTCGTCCACCGAAGGCAGGATCAGCGGCGACTCGCCCTGCACCTCGGCGATGCGGGCCTGCACGTCGCGCAGCAGCACCAGCAGTTCCTCGCGGCTGGGGTTGGCGGCGGCCGTTTCGCCCTCGTCCGGCGCGGCAGCGGCGTCGGGCGCATCCACGGCCGCACCCTGTTCGCGCAGCTGGGCGCGGATTTTCAGCAGCTCGTCGGTCAGGGCTTTTTCCTGGTCCCAGCGCGCTTGCAGCTTGGCCAGCTCGGCCTCGTCGGCATCGATGGCGGCCTCCACCGTGCCGCGCCGCTTCACCACGTCCAAACCAATGGTCTCTTCGCGCGAGATGATGTCGAGTTCGGTGCGCAGGGCTTCGAGGCGGCGCTGGCAGTCCTCCACCTCGGCCGGTGTGGCGTGTTGCGACACGGCCACGCGTGCGCAGGCGGTGTCGAGCAGGCTCACCGCCTTGTCGGGCAGCTGGCGCGCCGGGATGTAACGGTGCGACAGCCGCACCGCCGCTTCGATGGCTTCGTCGAGCAGCTGCACACGGTGGTGTTTTTCCAGCACCGAGGCCACGCCACGCAGCATGACGATGGCCTTGGTTTCGTCGGGCTCGGGCACCTGCACCACCTGGAAACGGCGGGTCAGCGCCGGGTCTTTTTCGATGTACTTCTTGTACTCGGCCCAGGTGGTGGCGCCCACGGTGCGCAGGTTGCCACGCGCCAGCGCGGGCTTGAGCAGGTTGGCCGCATCGCCCGTGCCGGCCGCGCCGCCCGCGCCCACCAGGGTGTGGATCTCGTCGATGAACAGGATGATGGGCTTGGGGCTGGACTGCACCTCGTCGATGACCTGGCGCAGGCGCTGCTCGAACTCGCCCTTCATGCTGGCGCCGGCCTGCAGCAGCCCGATGTCCAGCGCCAGCAGCGACACGTCCTTGAGCTGCGGCGGCACATCGCCGCGCGCCAGCCGCTGCGCAAAACCTTCCACCACCGCCGTTTTGCCCACCCCGGCCTCGCCGGTCAGCAGCGGGTTGTTCTGGCGCCGGCGCATCAGGATGTCCACGATCTGGCGGATTTCTTCATCGCGTCCGGTCACCGGGTCCATCTCGCCTTTGCGCGCCTTTTCGGTCAGATCGACCGCAAATTTCTTGAGCGCCTCGCCTTTGCCCATGGCGGCCGGTGCCATGGCGCCGCTGTCCTCGCCGGGTGCGCCACTGCCCATGCCGCTGCCGTCCTGTGCGCCCATGCGGGCCTCGGCCGAGGCGTCGCAGATCTGCGCGAAGTGGTCGGTCAGGTCCTCGACCTTGACCTTCTCGAACTGGCGCGAAATGGCCAGCAGCCGGTTGCGCAGGTTGGGCGTCTTGAGCATGCCCACCAGCAGGTAGCCGGTGCGCACCTGGCCTTCGCCGAACTTGAGCGTGGCGTAGGTCCAGGCGCGTTCGATGGCGTCCGGGATCTGCTCGGCGATGTCGCTGATGGCGGTGGCGCCGCGCGGCAGGCGGTCGAGCGCGGCGGTCACGTCCTTGGCCAGCAGCGAGATGTCCAGGCCAAAGTGCTGCACGATGCGCTGCAGGTCCGACTCCTGGTTTTGCAGCAGCTGGGCCATCCAGTGCTCCAGCTCCACATAGGGGTTGCCTCGCATCTTGCAGAACACGGTGGCGCCCTCGATGGCCTTGTAGGCCAGGGGGTTGAGCTTGCCAAACAGGGCGGTGCGGCTGATTTCACTCATGGGGATGTCTCCAGCGGTGGGTGTTCAATGGCGTTGATGGGCGTGGCGTCCGCCTCGGCGGGCCATGGGAATGCGCACTTCGTCGGCGTCGCGCACGCGCTCCGTGGTGGCGATCCAGGTCGTCCAGCCCAGGCGCGTGCCGTTGCCCAGGCGCGTGCCCAGGCGCGCGGCGGGCACTTCGCGGTGGCGCACCACCAGCGTCAGCGACCAGGCGTATTCGTCGCCCAGCAGGTGTTGCACCCAGTCGCAGAGCTTGGTGAAGGCCGTGCCTATGGGCAGAAAATCTTCGTACTGCTGCAGCGTCAGGGGCCCGAGGCGGATGTTGATGCGGTGTTGCCGGTCCCACACGCGTGTGCCCAGCAGCGCACCCTGGCCCAGGCGCTGGCCGAGCCCACCCAGACGCGTGCAGTCGGCGGGCTCCAGCGTTTCCCAGTGGCCGTCCCAGGGCACCACCTGCACGGGGATGCCGAAGTAGGCGCCCAGCGTCGATTCCACCGACTCCTGGTTGCGCACCTGGCGCAGCATCCAGCCGCTGAAAAACACGCGCGCATCGTCGTGAAAGCTGTCGCGCTGCTGGCGCCCGGGGGTGGAGGCGCCGACAAAGCTGCCCAGCCGGCGGCGGAAGTCGTCCTCGCCCGGGCGGTCCAGCCCCACCGTGGGCCGCGCCTGCGCCCAGGCGCGGTAGAAATGCAGCGCAAAACGGTGGGCAAACTGGTCGAGGAAATGCAGCAGCGTGTGGTCGCCGCCCTGCAGCACACGCTCGCGCACAAAGTCCGACAGGTGGCGTGGCAGCGGCCCGTTGGGGCCGATGTAGCCAAAAAAGGCCTGGCGCAAACGGGGCGGCTGGGCATCGGTGGCGGCCTGCAGCGCGGTGAAGGTGGACGGCGCAAAGGCCAGCGTGGGCTCCTGCCCGATGCGCACCGCTTCCTGCTGCGGCACCACCGCCGTGCCCCAGCGCGGCAGGTCTGGCCGCAGGGTTTCCAGGCGGCGCAGCGTGGCAAAAAAATCGTGCGCCCAGGGGGCCTCGGCCAGCTCGTTCAGGTAGCTGGGCCAGTCGGTGGCGGCGCTCACAGAATCGGACGGCTCCCGCACGTGGGCCTCCAGCGCATGATTTCGCCACGGCGGCTGCTGGTCAGCACCGTCTCGACAAAGCTGTTGAGCGACACGTGCCGCGCCAGAAAACGCGTGAGCACCGCACCGAACAGAAAACTGCTGTGGCCGTGGAAGGCCATGTCGTCGATCTGCAGGCGGATTTCCAGGCCGCGCCCGAAGGCAATGGGCCCCGGCAGCGGCAGGCGGCGGAACACCGGCTTGCTGTCCACCGACTGCAGGCCTTGGACCAGCTTTTGTTGCGCGTCGTCGCCGCGCATGGCGTACAGCGCAAGCAGCTCGCGCAGCGCGGCCGCCCCTTCCTGCGCGCCGCTGTCCACCAGCGAGAGGTAGTTGAGCGAAAGGTGATCGATGGCGCGCCAGGCCAGGCCCTGCGCAGCCACCGGCGTGACCGGGCGCGACGGGCCGCGCACATGGCGTATGGCGCGGGTGGGCAGGCCTTCGGCGTTGTCGAAATCGTGTTCACCGCCCACCGGCAGCAGCAGCGGCAGGTCGCGGTTGGAACACATCGCGCGCACGCCCAGCTGGCGCAGGGAACCTTGCCAGGGCGCCTGCTGCGGGTCCACCAGCGAGAGGTAGACCTCGGAGCCGATGTAGCTGGTGCGGTGGCCGTTCTCCTGCTGGCGGGCCGACTGCAGGCGCGGTTCACGCGCCAGCGTGTAGTACGCGGGATGGCTCTGGCGGGCGCCGTGGAAGGCGCCGTAGAAGGGCAGGAAATCCTGCTCCGCCTGGGTGCCCGCGCCGTAGCCCTTGACCTCCAGCACCGAATGCACCTCGTGGTCCATGGGGCGGGTGCGGTCGGCCAGCAGATGGAATTCGCTCACCGCGTCCGACGCCATGATCCTGTCCATGCGCTTGGGGAACAGGTTGATCATGGGCGTGCAGTGCAGCTTCACATGCTGCACGCTGACCAGTTTTTCGAGCGCGGCATCGGCGCGCGAAAACAGCAGCACCAGCTCCACCTCGTTGCCGCCGCAGCGCGCCAGCGCGGCCTTCAGGCCTTTGATGGTGGCGAACTGGAAGCGGGCCGGGAACGCAAAATACTCCTGCAACAGGCGGAAGCCGGAAAAGCCCTGCAAGGTGGCGGGCAGCAACGCCTGGTCGTCGTCAAAGCCGCAGGGCTCGATGGCGGTGGGCGGCAGCACCTGCGCCTTGGCCGCCTGCTGGCCGGGCACCAGCAGCACGCCCACCGGCTGGCCCAGCACACATTCGTGCAGGCGCCAGGCCACATCGTCGTCGCCGCTGAAGTGCAGCGTCAGCTCGTCCAGCGCGATCTGGTCGAAGTTGAGGCCGGCGGTGGTGCGCAGCGTCATGCGCAGGCCGCCGCGAATGCGGCGCTCGTCGCCCAGGCGCGCCAGCGGCAGGTCGGGCGCGTAGGTGAAGTACTGGGCGCGGGTGAGCTCCAGCGGCCACAGCTTGAGCGCGTGGGCGGTGCGGAACTCGCAGTGGGTGTTCTGCCCCACCGCCGCACGCGACTGCACCTGGGTGCCGCGCGGCACGTCGTAGCCCAGGGCCAGGCCCGCGTTCTCCAGCTTGGGGTCGAACTGCGCGATCAGCATGGCCGGCGTGGGCGCCAGGAAATGTGGGTAGACGACATTGAGCAGCTGCGAGGTGAACTTGGGGAATTCGGCGTCCAGCTTGACGCCCACGCGCGCCGACAGAAAGGCCGTGGCCTCGATCAGCCGCTCCACATAGGGGTCGGCGATCTCGATGCCATCAATGCCCAGCCGACCGGCGATCTTGGGGAAGGCCCGCGCGAACTCCGCCGTGCTTTCCCGGAAGTAGCGCAGCTCGCGTTCGTAATGCTCCAGCAGGCGTGGGTCCATGGCTATCTCGAGATGTCTTCCACCGTGATGCGGCCTTCTTCCAGGTCGATGCGGCTGCGCAGCATGAACTCGATGGGCACGGGCTGGGCCCACAACATGCCACGCAGCATCAGGCTCACGCGGTTGTGGGTGTCGAGTGCCGACTGTTCGGCCACCAGTTCCACCTCCAGCGTCTTGGGCAGGATGCGGGGCTCGAAACGCAGCAGCGCGCGTTTGATGCCGTTCTCCACCGCCGAGGCCTGCACCGTGGAGGCGAACTGGCCCGACAGCGTGGGCAGGCCGAAATTGAGCACCGAGTCGGCTGTGTGGGGGTAGCGGCCTGAATCGAACTCGGCGCCGTGCGCCTCGCAGTTGAACAGCCACTGCAGGTCGCGCAGCACGGCCTGGCGCAGCGACTGCTTGGTCATCACGCGGGACTCGGGCGACTCCACCTTGTGCTGCGGCTGCAAGTCAACCAGCCTGTCGAGCAGCGAGGGCTGCAGCCGTTCCTGTGCGGTGAGTTCGGGCATGGCTCAGCCGCAGCGCAGGGCCGCCCCAAGCAAGGCTGCACCCCCTCGGGGGGCAGCGAATACACGAAGTGATGAGCGTGGGGGCATGGTTCAGGCGGCGCTGGTGTTTGGGTTGAAGTCGATCCGTTCCAGACCGAGCATGGGGTGTTCGCCCTGGTCGCTGCTGAACATGCGCTGGCCCAGGCCGGTCCACACGTCCGGCCGCGCTTCCAGCCAGTCGGTGCGGCGGCCAAGTTGCACCGCACCGTCGGTGCTGGTCTGCGAGCCGGGGTAGCGCGAGGGGATGAGCGCCAGCGTTTCGCCGCCGTTGGTGAAGTCCAGGTGGGCCGGCAGCCACACGTAGTCGCGCAGGTCCTCGGGCTTCTCAAACTTCACGCAGCTCAGCCGCGCCATCGGCACCCAGTAGTAGCGCCCGTTGATGTAGGCCTCCAGCACCGGGCCGAATCGCATGTCGGCGTCGCTGAGCCACTCGAAGGCCACGCCGTCCAGTTGCCCAGCGCTGGTGGGCGCCAGATCAAAGGCGCGGGTGCGCAAGGCCTCGCTCGATTCGGCCTCGCCGCGCGCGCCGCGCAAGAGCGACTCGATCAGCAGCGCCGTCCATTCCTCGGGCTCGCCGAACAGCATGGGCGCGCTCTGGCCCGCAAACACGCGCTCGCGCACCGCCTCGCACTGCACGGCGTCGCTGTACATCTGCTTCATGGGGATGGCCGCGGCGTCGAGCTGGGCCGCGGTGTCCATCTGTTCGATGGCGCGTTTCCATTGGCCCAGCACACACAGCAGCTGCGCCAGGAAGACGCGCAGCTTGGCGTTGGCGGGTTGTTTGCGCACCTCGTCGGTCAAGGCCGCCAGGGCCTCGCGCGGCTGGTGGGCGGCAATCAGTTCGGCAGAGGTCGTCATGGCGGCTCCGGTGGGCGGGTGGGACCTGGGTCAGCTGGTCATTGCGCAGGTGCGTACGGCGCCGCGCAGGCCGGAGGCTTGCTGCGGCGCGGTCTTGATCTCCAGCTTGCGGTGCGCGAACACCACGATGTCGCAAGGCTGTTTCAGCCGCTTGCTGGTGTAGGAGGAAATGCAGTAGATGCGGGCATCCGACGCGATGATCTCGATCACCGGCTCGGCCTGGGTGGACTGCGCGTTGCCGCCCGCGCGGTAGACCTGAACCGTCGCCTTGACATCGAGCTTGCCGTTGTTGAGCAGGCTGTAGAGCGAGGCGGTGGCGGCGTCGCTTTGCCGCACCACCACCAGTGGCGAGAGGCTGGCCTTGTACTTCTTGTCGCTGCCCTGCTGCACCTGGTGCGCAAACATGAAGTAGCCCTGGATGTCCATGTGCGGCTTGCCGTCGCCGAAGGCCCGGTTGGATTCGCCTTCCACCGGCGCCCCGCCGGACTCGACCACCATGAACATGTCCATGCCCATCTCCGGGTTGATCGAGAGTTCGGCGATGCGCAGCACCTCGTCGATGTCCAGCAAGCCGTCGCTGTTGAAGCTCATGGTGGTCCCCTTGTCGTGGCGTGGGTGGGTGGCTCAGTCGGGCGCGTTGCTGCAGAAGCCGTCGTCGACCAGGCAGTCGGGCAGCTCATCGGGCGAGGGCGGTGGCGCGCCGCGCAGGCGCACCGAGGTGTCCACCGCCGAGACCTTGAAGCCGCGCGGCAGCAGCACCCACATCTGGCCGCGTTCCTTCATGCGCCGGGCCGAGTTGCGGGCCTGGGTGCCGAAGCCGAAAAAGTAGTCGGCGCGGGCCACACCGCGGATGGCGCCGCCGGTGTCCTGCGCCACGGTGAGGCGGCGCAGCGGCTTGGCCTGGCCGGGCTCGCGGGTGGAGATGAAGACCGGGAAGCCCAGCGGCGTGGCGCGCGGGTCCACTGCGATGGAACGCTGCGCCGTCAGCGGCACGCCCATGGCGCCGATGGGGCCGTCGTCGGCCACCTTGTTCTCGCGGAAGAACACGTAGCTCGGGTCGGTGATGCGCGCGGGCCCGGCCGGCGTGCGCGCCGCCGTGCCGGTGCGCCCGGTGGGTGTGTTCAAGGTGGCCAGCTTGAAGCCGCGGGTGCGCAGCACGCCGTTTTCTTCGTCCTCGTCTTCGATGTCGAGTTCGACCTCGCCGCCGCGCAGCTTGACCTTGCTGTTGCTGGTGAGGGTGGGCTTGAACGCGTGGCCGTTCTGCTCGGCAAAGGACACGCGGATGGTGGACCCATCGGTGAGCTGGATGCGGCCGCTGCCCTGGATCTGGGTTTCGTACAAGGCCACCGGGTCGTTCACGAAGGCGATCACGGCGGCGTTGGGGGCGCCCAGGCGCTCGATCTCCTCACGTGTGTAGTAGGGCACCAGCCGGCGGCCATCGGCGCGCAGGCGGATTTTTTTGTCCAGCGCGGTGTAGTTCAGCGCGGTCAGGTCGATCAGGTACGCGCCCGGACTGTTGAGGTCCTGCGTGGTCATGGTGGTCTGCAGCGTCACCGTCCTGCCTTGCACGCGGGCCAGGGCCGAGGCCTGCCGGCGCTGGGCCGCGCTCACGCGGCGCGCGTCCAGAATGACCATGTCCTCCGGCGTGGCGTACACCGGGTGGATGTAGGGCTGCTGGTAGCGGCGGCTGCCCTGCAGCAGGGTTTCGAAATAGCCGGTCACCACCCCATCAGAGGACGCGGTGCTGGCGTCCTGGATGCGGTAGGCCGCGAACTCGCGCTCGAAGAAGGCCGCGATCTCGGCGCGGTTGTTGGCCCGGACCCGGGCCGCGCGCTCGCACAGGGCTTTCCAGGTGGCGTCGGTGCGGGCCTTGACGCCGCAGCTCTCCAGAAACGCGGGCCAGGTCTCGACCATGTTGTCGTCGCGCCAGCCCGGCACGTCGGCAAAAGGCTGCAGCGAGTAGCGCGCGCCCGCGGTCACAAAGGTCTGGGCTTCGCCAGCGGTGCTGCTGGCCACGGGGGGGCGGGGGGCTGCTGCGGGCGCTGGCGCGGTGGTGGATGGGGTTGCGGCCACGGCGGATGTGGCCGGCGCAGGTGCGGCAGGGGCCGCCACGGTTTCGGTGGGCAGCACGATCGCCTGGCGCGGCGCGCCAGCGCAGCCGCCCAGAGTGGCGGCCAGCGCCAGCCACAGCGCGCTGGCGCGCCGCCGGGCCGGGTGTTCGGCGTGGGGAGAAAGCGGGTTCATGGGGTCACCTGTGAAGCCTGTTTTGCAGCGTAGGGTGCGGCCGGCTATTGCTGCTGGATGCTGAACTGCGCCGCGCCATAGCGGTCGTCGCAGGGCTTGTTGGCGTCGCACACCGGCGTGCCCAGGAAAGGCGAGGGCCCGGTCTGGTGGGCGGCATCGATGGCTTGCGCCACCGCAGCGGGGAATTGCGAGAACAGGTCGTCGCGCTGCACGCCGGCCGAGCTGTGGTCGCGTGGCTCGGCGCTCACCACGGCCAGCAGGTGGTCGGTGCCGACCGGACCGCCGGCCACCAGCGCCCAGGCCGGGCGCGGCAGCGCCAGCGGTTTGTTGGCCTCGATCTGGTTGTGTTTGTCCAGCGCGTTGGGGAACAGGATGTTGAAGTTGCCGTCGGCCGAGGCCAGGTAGACGTAGAGGTGGCCGGCACGTGCGCTCTCCACCGTGAAGGCAAATTTGTCGACGCCGATCTTCACCACCGACTTGGGCACCGTGACCCGCACCGGGATGTCGGGGTTGGCCTGGGCCAGCATCTCGTTCAGCGCGACGGCGGGTGTGAACGGCCGTTTGGCGGGCGCCGGCGGCTCGGCCGGTGTGGCGGGCGCCACGCTGGTGGTGGCCACCTGTTCGACGGGGCCTGACTGGCTCCACCACACCCCGGCCACCGCCGCCAACACGGCGGCCGCGGCCACGCCAGCGAGCAGCAGGCCCTTGCCCGAGCGGCTGGCCGCAGGGGCCGCCGGTGTGGCGCTGGGGGCGCTTTGTGCTGGCCGCGAGGGCGGCGGGGTGAGGATGCGGGTGGGCGCATCGCCCGACTCCAGGCCGAACAGCTGGCGCATCTCCAGCATGGACTGCGGCCGGTCGTCCGGGTGCACCCGCAGGGCCTGGTCAATGGCCTGCAGAAAACGTTCGCTGTAGCCGGCCAGCGGTGGCGTGCGGCCCGCCAGCGGCTGGTAGCCGTCTTTCATCATGCGGCCCACCGAAGGCACAGGCGTCTTGCCCATCACCGCAAAGTGCAGCACCGCGCCGAGCGCGTACACGTCGGTCCACGGGCCCTGTTTCATGTCGGGCGTTTCGGCGTACTGCTCCACCGGCGCGTAGCCGGGCTTGAGGATGACGGTGATGGCCTGTGTCATGTCGGAAATGACCCGCCGCGCGGCGCCGAAGTCCAGCACCACCGGCAGCCCGCTGTCTTCGAGCAGCAGGATGTTGTCGGGCGCGATGTCGCGGTGGTAGCAGTGGGCGCCGTGCATCACCGCCAGCGCCTGGGTCACGCTGTCGAGCACGCCCAGCAGCCAGGTTTCGCTGGGCGGCTCGGGCATGGCGGCCAGCGCCTGTTTGAGCGTGTCGCCGCGGTAGAAGGGCATCACCATGTAGGTGGTGCCTTTGTCCTGCCAGAAGCGGTAGACCTTGAGCAGCGAGGGGTGGTCGAACTGCGCCAGCAGCCGGGCTTCGTTGATGAAGCTGCGCATGCCGGCATCGAAGGTTTCCTGGTGGCGCTCCGAGCGTGCGGTCACGCTGCCGTCCTGGCGCCGCACGGCCAGCGCGCTGGGCAGGTATTCCTTGAGGGCCACCACGCGCTCCAGCGTCTGGTCCCAGGCCTTGTAGACGATGCCAAAGCCGCCCTGTCCGACCAGCTCGGTGATGCGGAACTCGGCCACGTCGGTGCCCACGGACAGCACTTCGGAGCTGGCGCTGCCGGCCTCGGTTTCGGCCGCAGCCGTGGGGCTGGCGGGGGTCGCGCTGTTGCCGCTAAGCACCACGGTGACGCCGTCGTTGTCGTTGGGCGGCGGTTCGCCGGGGCGGGTGATCATGCGGGTGCTGTCGTCGCTCATCGTTCAGGCCTTCACCGGCAGC
The DNA here is from genome assembly GCA_030696525.1 of Hydrogenophaga sp. Lineage (GTDB taxonomy): Bacteria > Pseudomonadota > Gammaproteobacteria > Burkholderiales > Burkholderiaceae_C > Hydrogenophaga. Next base: position 15,368 of record JAUYSB010000115.1, read on the forward strand.
CAGTCCGGGTTCATGAACATGTCCACAAAACGCGCGGCACCGGGCAGGCCGGGCACGCGCAGCGTGCGCGGCGCGGCGTCGTGGGCCATGGGCCACCAGACCGATTCGTCGGGGGCCGGTGCGGCCGGCATCTCGGGCCACACAGCGTCGGCGGCAGGCCGTTCGGTCAGGGCCTGGGTCAGCCGGGCGTCGAAGCGCGCCACATCGTCCTCGTGGTCCAGCGCGGCCAGCAGGCTGTGCCCCACGCGTTGCCACCACCACGCCGCCCACTGGGGCGACAGGCCCACGGCCACCGGTGTGACCACCGTCAGCGGGAAGTAGCGGCCCACCGCGTCCACCGAGGGCATCATCACACCCAGCCAGGCGCGCTGTGCCACCAACTCGTGGCCCAGCATGAACTGCCACACGGGGGCTTGCAGGTAGTGCGTCAGCCAGTCGGCATGGGCGTGCCGCAGCTGGGCCATGCCGTCCTGCAGCCAGCCGTCCCAGGCATGGGTGAAGCCGTGGTCGAGCCGGCGCTGCGCAAAGTCACCGCTGCCCGGCAGCTTGCCGAACCAGCCGGTGTGCGAGGGGGCGTCGGCCAGGTGGGTCACAGGCGCTCCGGGCAGGTGAACTCGCGCAACTCGCGCAGGCGGAAGGGGTTTTGCACGCTGTTGGCCGTGACCTCGAACCTGGCCTTGCGGCTGTCGAGCGTGAAGGTGGCGAAGAACTTTTCCGGGCCGCTGCCGGGCTCGACCGTGATGCGGTCGAACAGGCGGTACAGCGCCCAGGGGCCGTCGATCACGAAGCCCGATTCGCCGCTGGGCGAGGCCGGGCTGACCTGCAGCCGCACCTGGCCGCTGCCGCGCTGGCCGGGCCATTGCACCGAGGTTGGCACCACCGGGCCGTGGGCGTACTTCACCAGCTGGCCGTCCACATCGAGGATGAACTGGGTGATGCCGGCGTCCATCTCCACTGGCCGGAAATCCAGCCGCAGCCCCGGGGTGCGTGCGCCGCCGCGGAAGAACACCTCCTTGATGCGGTTGGCGCGCTCGAACTCCTTGAGCGCAGGGGCCGACAGGGCCGCGCCCTCGCCCTGCGGGCGGTAGCGCCAGGGCGTCACGCCGGTGTCCACCAGGGTGGCCAGGCGCTGCGTGAAGAACTGGTCCATCTTGCCGCCGGGGCCGAACAGCTCGCCAAAGTCTTCGGGCAAGACCTCGCGGGTGGCGTTGGCGGTCAGCGGGTAGCGCCCGGCCACGGCGGTGGTGCAGAAGCTGCTGACGGGGCCCAGGTCCATGCTGAGGTTGGCGCGCTGCGCGCCCTGGGCCTGGGCATTGCCGGTCTGGCTGATGGTCTCCAGCATGGAGCGCATGGGTTCGGGCAGGCGGGCCGCCTCGGCCTTGATGCGGTTGGCGGCTTCGGCCGGCGGCGGCGTGGAGCGCGACTTCACCGCCGTGTCCACCGCGTTGAGGTGCACGTACACGTCGTTGAACAGCTTGAGCGCATCGTCCAGCGGGGCGGGGCCCGAGCCCGCGCCTTGCACCAGCCGGCGCAGCGCGATGAAGCGGTCGTCCACCAGCGACTCGATGGGTTTGCCGGCCGCCACCGGCGCCACCTGGGTGGGCGAGCCCAGCACCGCTTCCAGGCTCTTGCGTGTGCGGTTGACCGACTCGGCGGCCTTGTCCACCACCGTCTTCTGCGCCTCCGGCGTGACCAGGGTCACCTCGTTGACCACCGCGCGCAGGAACTGGGCCAAGGGCGAATCGGCGCCCGAAAGGATGCGCGCGATCTGGATGTTCTTCTCGATGCTGTCGCCGCGCACGATGCGGATGTCGGCCAGCAGCTCCTCCCACTGTTTGGCGTACTCGCCGAGGTAGAGCGTGCGCACCCGGTCGGTGACGGCGCCTTGCGAGGCCAGGCCCTTGGTCGCGTTGGCGTTCAGCCCCAGCACCCAGGGTTCTTCGGCCAGCAGCACGGCCGCCACTTTTTCGAGTTCGATCTGGAAGCGCCGGCTGTAACCCGCCTTGGTGAAAGTGCCCGACACGCCTTCGGTCAGCGGCTTGCCACTGGCGCGCTGCAACACCAGCGGTGCCGACGGACCGGCCGCCGCCGCCACGCTGAAGGCCTGCACGTCGCCCGCAAACTGCATGCGCTTGAGACGGCTGTAGATGCGCTGCTCCAGCGAGTAGCTCGCCAGCAGGGCGCGCACGCTCTGGATCAGCTGCTGATCGACGATGGCGCTGGAGCGCACCGGGCCCTGGGCCAGCAAGACGTCGAGCTGTTTGAACATGGCCGCGCGGGTGGCGTCGTTCACGCCGCGGTCCAGCAGGTTGCGCTCCCAGTCCAGCGTGATCCAGGCCTTGAGCGCCTCGGGGTCGTAGCGCTCGGGGGTGGCCAGCATGAGGTAGGCCTTAAGCGCTTCGTAGGTCAGCTCCAGGTTGTCGCTGCGGCTGGAGCGCAGGATGTTCTCCAGCCGGCGCGCCACCTCGGGCATCATCACGCTGGACACCAGCTGCTGGTCCACCGCCAGCGCGGCGGCGTCGAGCTTGTCGCCCTGGTAGAGGCCAAAGGTCATGGCCGTGGGCACCGAACCTTCGGGGTTCAGCGGCGTGATCCAGACGTCACGCACCGCCTGCAGGCGCTCGGCGATGGCGGGCAGCGGGCTGCCGGCACCGGCCACAAAGGATTTGCGGGTTTCCTCCAGCTGCGCCACCTGCTGGGACACAGCCGCCAGGTAATCCTTGTTGCGCACAAAACTGTAGCCCCAGGCCGCCACCACCGCCGAGGCCGCGAGCAACATGCCGGCGATGCCGGCCGCGCGCAGCAGGTGGCGCCGCCGCTCCTGCGCCAGGTTCAGGCCGGCGAGGTTCTTCTCGGGAAACACCACCTCGCGCACCAGGCGCAGCAGGAAGAAGCTCTTGCCGCTGCCGGCACGCGGCGCCACCATGGCGCGGTCCAGGCCAAAGGTGCGCGAGAGCGTGCCCATCATGCGGTCGATGGGGCTGCCCTCCTGCGTGCCGCTGGTGAAGTAGACGCCCCGCACCAGGGCCGGCTGCTGCGCCTTGCTGGGCGCGAACACCTCATCGAAGAACTCGATCAGCCCGCCTTCCAGGCTGGAGAGCTGGGTGGGAAAGCCGAAGATGGTCGCGCGGCGCACCGGGTCGGTCTCGCGTTGCAGACGCTCCACCAGGCCGTCGCACAGGCGTTCGCTGAGGCGGCGCAGTTCGCGTTGCACCGACGCACCCAGCGGCGCGTTGCCCGGGCCTTCCTGCGGCAGGGTGAAACCCCACACCTGGGCGCGCTGGTCCTTGCCGAATTCGGCGAAATACTCGACGAAGCCATTGAGCAAATCGGTCTTGGTGACCAGCACATACACCGGCAGGCGCACGCCCAGCGTGGTCTGCAGTTCGTGCAGGCGGCGGCGCAAGCTGCTGGCCAGTTCGCTGCGCTGCTCTGGGCGCAGCTGGATCAGGTCGGGCACGCTCAGGGTGAGGAAAACGCCGTTGAGCGGGCGGCGTGGCCGCGTTTTCTTGAGCAAGGCCAGAAAGCTGTCCCAGGCCGATTTGTCGGCCTGCTGGTCGCTGTCCTGGGTGGTGTAGCGGCCGGCGGTGTCGAGCAGCACGGCTTCGTCGGTGAACCACCAGTCGCAGTTGCGCGTGCCGCCAATGCCGCGCACGGCGGCCGAACCGAATTTTTCGGCCAGCGGAAAGTTCAGCCCGGAGTTGACCAGGGCGGTGGTCTTGCCCGAGCCCGGCGCGCCGATGAACACGTACCACGGCAGCTCGTACAGGTAGCTTTTGCTGCCGAGCGAGAACCAGTCGCGCCAGCCGGGCTTCTTGCCGGCCGCGCTCAGGCGCATGTCGCGCAGCGAGGTCAGTGCCTCGGCAAAACGGCCGGCCAGCACGTCGGCTTCGCCAGCCACCTTGGGGCCGCCCTTGCCGTCGCTGGCCGAGGCCGGGGCGCTCTGCATCATGCCGTCCATGAGCTGGCGCGCCGCGCGTTTGGCCTGCCAGCGGCGCCAGGCCATCCGCGCGATCACGAGCAGCAGCACCACACCAATGAGCAGCGCGCGCGACAGCTCGCTCACCAGCGGCTGCCAGGTGCCCACCGAGACCAGCGGGCCGAACCACCACACCAGCACCGCGAACAGCAACAGGCCGATCAGCACCAGCCACAGCGGGTGGAAGATGAAGGCGAAGATCTTTTTCATTTGGCGGCTCCCACGGTGCCGCCAGGGGGCACCAGCAAGGTGAGCTCGACGCGCCGGTTGCGCGCCCGGTTTTCAGGGGTGTCGTTGGGCGCCACCGGCTCCGATTCGGCGCGGCCCTCGGCTTTGAGTCGCGCGGGCGGCACGGTGGCGGCCACCAGGTCCATCACGCTCTGCGCGCGGGCTTGCGACAGGTGCCAGTTGGACGGGAAGCGCAGCGAACGGATGGGCTGGTTGTCGGAGTGGCCGGTGATCAGCACCTGGCCTTGCACCTCGGCCAGCGCCTTGGCCACGCGGATGACCACCGGCACCGCCTTGCCTTGCAGGTCGGCGCTGGCAGGGGCGAAGAAGGCGTCGCCGCGCAGGCTGACCACGCTGCGGTCGGCGTCTTCGCGCACCGAAACCAGGCCTTCGCGGATTTCGGCTTCAAGGAATTTGGCCAGGCGCGGCTGGTTCAGGGGCGCGGCCGCTGCGGGCGCCGATGGTGGCTGTTCGCGCAGGTTCTGGATGGACGCGAACACCGGGTCGGAGGCGCTGTTGAGCGCCATGCGCAGCCCGGCGTAGGTGAGCGCCACCAGGAACAGCAGCACCAGGCCCATCATCCACAGCGGGATGCTGCCGCCGGTGTCCTGGCCGATGCCGGCCAGACCGCGCCATTGGGGCGAGAGTTCGGTTTCCACCGGCGGGCGGTGCTGGGCGATCATGGCGGCCAGGCGGGTGCGCACGCTGTCGAGCTGCGCGGCGCCGTTGTCGAGCACGCGGTAGCGGCCTTCAAAGCCCAGGGCCAGCACGCAGTACAGCAGCTCCAGCAGATCGCGGTTGGCGGCCGGATCCTGCGCCAGGCGGGCCAGCAGCTGGAACACCTTTTCGCCGCCCCAGGTTTCGTTGTGGAAGTGCACCAGCAGGCTTTGCTGGCTCCAGCCCGACTGCGCGCCCCAGGGCGTGTTGGCCACGGCCTCGTCCACCGCCGTGCACAGGATGTAGCGCGCGGCGATGAGTTTATCGTTGGTTGCGGCGCCCCGGCGTGCCGCCGTTTCAAAGTCCTGCACGCTCTGGATCAGTGTGGCGCGCAAGGCCGCCGGGTTGGCGTGGTGCACCGTGTGCCGCACCTGCGCCATCAGGCCCAGCAACGCACTGGCGGCCGACACCAGCGGGTTCAGGTGCGGCAGCGCGCTCAGGTCGAAGGCCGGCGCGTTGTCGGCACCGGGCGCCACCGGTGGCGCGCTGGGCGCGGGGGCGGGCGCCTGGCCGCCCACCCGGGGCTTGGGCTTGATGATGGTGCGCTCGGACTCGAATGAAGCAAAGGGATCGGGTGTGTTCATCGGCGGCACCTTGTGACTGCGGAGCGCTTAGGTCCGTATGGCCCAAAAGGCGAGTTCCAGGCCGGGGAACTCGCCCGCGATGTGCATGGCCAGTCCCCCCGATTGGTCGAGCTGGCGCCACAGGTCGTTGTTGCGCGTGTCGAGCTCGAAGTAGGTGTAGCCCGCGTGGTAGGGGATCTGCCGCGGCGCCACCGGCAAGGCGCGCAGGCCCACACCGGGCAGCTGCAGGTTGACCAGATCGCGTATGCGTTCGACCGGGCCGATCTTGACCTGCGAAGGAAAACGGGCGCGCAGCGCGTCGTCGGGCATGCGGGCGTTGACCGCGAGCACGAAGTTGGCGTCGCGGCGCAGACCGGCGTCGTGCAGGATGGCCACGCGTATGCCGTGGTTGCGGTCGTGCAGCTCGATCTGGATGGCGTTCTGCTCCAGCACCATGGACAGCGCGCGCCGCAGCTCGTTCATCACCGGTCGGAACGTGGCGTCGAGGTCGTCGTGCTGGTAGGCCGGCAGCTCGGGCGGGCGGCGTGCTTCGCCAAACACCGACAGGTCGCCCACCATGGCCAGCGCGGTTTCAAACAACGGCAGCGGGTGAAGCGGCGCGATCTGCAGCTGGTGGGTCAGCACCGGCAGGTAGCGGTTGACGGTCTGCAGCAGCAGGAAGTCAGCGATTTCGGCCACACCACCGCGCCCGCCTTGGGTGAGGCGCGGCGCCAGCGCCATGGAGCGTTGGTTGAGCAGGCCGTGCAGCTCCGACAGGTAGCCGCGCAAGACCTCGCTGGTGTGCACGTCGAGCAGGGGCGGGATGTGCTGGCGCAACAGGTGCAGGCTGTTGTCCACCCGGCGTTCGATGACGCGCGCCACCAGCAGGCAGGCCATGGCGTCCGACACATCGCGTTGCAGCAGCAGCCGGCTGCGCAGGTGGCCGAGCTGGATCAGCGCGTCGCGTTCGCCCGCGGTGTTGGCGTCGGCCACCGATTCTTCGGTCACGTCGTAGCGCACCAGCGGTTCGTCGCCTTCGGTGTTGGACTCACGCGCGCCCGGGCGGCGCATGGGCAGGCTCATCACCACCGCTTCGTCGCGGGCGTCGGGCGGCAGGTCCAGCGGTTCTGGCAGCGGGTCGATGGCCGGCATGTCGAAGGTCGTGCCGTCGGGAAACACGCCCACGGCGCGCGTCAGCGCCAGTTTGCCCAGCAGCAGGGCGGCGGTGTCGATCTCGATTTCGGCAAAGCCCCAGCCACAGGGCGACAGCGCAACAAAGCGGCGCTGCAATGCGTGCTCCAGCCAGCGTTCGTTCTGCTGGAAGTGCTGCGGCTGCAGCAGCATCCCCTCCGACCAGACCACCTTGTTGCGCCAACCCATGTCAAGTCCCGCCAGCGTGATTGTGAGAGCCGTGAGGCCGTTGGACCGTCAGGCGGCCACGGCCTGGATGAAAGCCCGGCGCCCGGAGAGCAGCACCCGCAGTGCCGGCGCATCCGTGAGCGTGTGGGTGTCGCGCCACTGAGAGCGCTCCAGTTCGCGGAACGCGGCCACCACACCGACAAAGCGGAAGTCGCCCGGCAGCGTCCACACGAAGCGACGCGATTCGCCCGGTCGCAGCACCATCTCCTCGCGCAGCAGCAGGTCGGCGCCCAGCGTGGCGGTTTCCTTGTCGAACAGGCTGAAAAAATCGGCCGATGTGAACGCGGCCTGGGCCTTGAGGCCCAGCACGCGCAGGGTCAGTGGCGAGGCGCGGTCACGCAGGTCGGGGTTGATGTCGGGCGCGGCCACCACTTCGATGGGCAGCTTGCGGGGCGGTGGGGGGGGTGGGGGCGGTTTGGCGCAACCGGCCAACACGCCCAAAGGCAACGCACACACCACACTTCTCCGGTCCAGTCTCATGCCCATTCCTTGTTTCGGTTTGATGACAACTGCATTGCGCTTGCCCGCAGCGCTTCTTGTGCTGGCTGGAACCCAATTCCGGCTCTGTCAATTGCCAATGCGAGGCAAATGACAGTTCTCTTGTGAGCCGGTTTGAGGGGCTCAGGTTAGCAGCCTGTTGGCTGGCTTGACAAGTGTTTGGAAACCCTGAAAACTGCATCATACGCAGTGTTCTGCCGCCAATCATTTTCTCGGAAGGACATTTTTCTTTCGACTTGAAGATTTGTCTATCGTGCGGCGCAAATCCCTCGTATTCTGTCGTCAGCGGCGTCCCTTCAAGGGCGTTCAAGAGATTCCATCCGGTCCGTTTTTGACCGCACACCTGTGCGCCGAGGAGGAGGTTTTGTGATCGACAACGCGGCGCTTGATCGCTTGTTGGCTCCGGTGTCGGACAGTTCGCCCTGCGGCGACGACCTTGAGTACGACCTGGCGTTCATCGAATTGCAGAACGCGGCCACGGGCAAGCCCGAGCAGCAGTTCGGCGACACCGTCATTCCGGGCGAAGCGCCCGAATGGCGGGTGGTGCTGGCACAGGCCAGCGCCCTGCTCGAACGCAGCAAGGACCTCCGCGTGGCGGCTTTGCTCATGCGCAGCGCCACCCGGCTCGGCGGTGTGCCGTCCTTTGTGTTGACCGCGCGCTGGCTCAACACCCTGCTGCAGCGCTACTGGGACGGCATCCATCCCATGCTCGATGCCGACGACGACAACGACCCGACCATGCGCGTCAACGCGCTGCAGGCCCTGGCCGATGGCAGCATGCTGGTGGCCGACCTGCGCGAGGCCGTGGTGGCCAACGTGCGCGGCCTCGGTCCGGTGCGGGTCAAGGACATCGAGGTCGCCCTGGGCGCCGTGCCAGGCCGCGGCGACGACGGCGGCATGACGCAGGAGCAGGTCTCGCGCGGGCTGTCGGAGGCCTTGACCCAGCAGCCCGATGCGCTGGACGCGGCCCTGGAGTGCGCGTCGGTGGTGGCCGAACTGCAGCAGACGGTGAACGACCGCTGTGGCCGGGGCGACCTGCTCGACCTCTCGCCGCTGCGCCGGCCCGCCCACGTGGTGCAGCAGCTGTGCCGCACGCTCAAGGCCGAGGTGTTGGGTGGCGCCGACGGCGCGGCGGCAGCGGCCGATGTGCCTGTGGATGGCGCGCTGTCCCTGGCTGGTGCGCCCGTGGCCGCCGCCGCCCACCGGGGCATTGCCTCGCGGGAGGACGCCATCCGTACGCTGGACCGGGTGATTGAATTTCTGGAAAAAAACGAACCCAGCAATCCCGCGCCATTGCTGATCCAGCGTGCCAAACGCTTGATCGGCGCGAGTTTCATGGACATCATGGCGGACTTGGCGCCAGATGCTGTGAGCGGTGTCGAACACATTTCGGGGCGGCGCTCAAATGATAGCAGTTGATCAATTTTGATTCCGTGTAAGCAGATATTTCATAAATATCAGCCAGATGTCTCTTTTGAATCTATATAAGGAAATACTGAAATGGCCACCAGCAGTCAGAAATTCATCGCACGCAATCGCGCGCCGCGGGTTCAGATCGAGTACGACGTGGAGCTTTACGGCGCCGAGAAAAAAATCCAATTGCCTTTTGTGATGGGCGTGCTGGCCGATCTGTCGGGCAAGCCGGCCGACCCGCTGGCGCCCGTGCAGGACCGCAAGTTCCTGGAGTTCGACGTCGACAACTTCGACAGCCGCATGAAGGCCATGAAGCCGCGGGCGGCCTTTCAGGTGCCCAACGCACTGACCGGCGAGGGCAACCTCAACGTCGACATCACCTTCGAGAGCATGGACGACTTCTCGCCCGCCGCGGTGGCGCGCAAGGTGGATTCGCTGAACAAGCTGCTGGAGGCCCGCACGCAGCTGGCCAACCTGGTGACCTACATGGACGGCAAAGGCGGCGCCGAAGAGCTGCTGGCCAAGGTGCTGGAGGACCCGGCGCTGCTGCAGTCGCTGGCGGCCAAGTCCAAGCCCGCCGACGCCCCTGCGGCCGGTGACGCGTCCGACCAGGCTTGAACCCATCGCACAGGAGCATCAACATGGCAGAAGCCCAGAAGCAGAGTTCAGGCGCACTCGAAGGCGTCACGTTTGCGGGGGGCGATTTTGCCGCCCTGCTGAACAAGGAGTTCAAGCCCAAGACCGACGAGGCCCGCAGCGCGGTGGAGGCGGCGGTCCAGACGCTGGCCCAGCAGGCGCTGTCGCAGACCACCCTGATCGGGCGGGACGTGATCGAGTCCATCCAGTCCATGATCGCGGCCATCGACAAGAAGCTGTCGGAACAGGTCAACATCATCCTGCACCACCCCGACATCCAGAAGCTCGAAGGTGCCTGGCGCGGCCTGCACTACATGGTCAACAACACCGAGACCGACCAGCACCTCAAGATCCGGGTCATGGACATGCCCAAGTCCGATCTGGCCAAGACCCTCAAGCGTTACAAGGGTGCGGCCTGGGACCAGAGCCCGCTGTTCAAGAAGGTCTATGAAGAGGAATACGGCCAGTTCGGCGGCGAGCCCTTTGGTGCCATGGTGGGCGACTACCATTTCGACCACAGCCCGGCCGACGTGGAGCTGCTCGGCGAGATGGCCAAGATCAGTGCGGCCGCGCACGCGCCCTTCATCACCGGCGCATCGCCCTCGCTGATGCAGATGGGTTCCTGGCAGGAACTGTCCAACCCGCGCGACCTGACCAAGATTTTCGGCACGCCCGAATACGCCGCCTGGCGCAGCCTGCGCGAATCCGAAGACTCGCGCTACCTCGGCCTGTGCATGCCGCGCTTTCTGGCACGCACGCCCTACGGCGCGCGCACCAACCCGGTGGAGGAGTTCGACTTCGAAGAAGACACCGGTGCGGCCGACCACAGCAAGTACACCTGGGCCAACGCGGCCTACGCGATGGCCACCAACATCAACCGCTCCTACAAGCTGTATGGCTGGGGTTCGCGCATCCGTGGCATCGAGTCGGGTGGCGCGGTGGAGAACCTGCCGCTGCACACCTTCCCCACCGACGATGGCGGTGTGGACCAGAAGTGCCCGACCGAAATCGCCATCAGCGACCGGCGCGAGGCCGAGCTGTCGGCCAACGGCCTGCTGTCGCTGATCCACCGCAAGAACTCGGATTTCGCGGCCTTCATCGGCGCACAGTCGGTGCACAAGCCTGCGCTCTACGACGACCCGGACGCGACCGCCAACGCCAACCTCGCCGCGCGCCTGCCCTACCTGTTCGCCTGCAACCGGTTTGCGCACTACCTCAAGTGCATCGTGCGCGACAAGATCGGCACCTTCAAAGAGCGGGAGGACATGGAGCGCTGGCTCAACAAATGGATCATGAACTACGTCGACGGTGACCCGGCCAACTCGTCGGAAATCACCAAGTCGCAAAAACCGCTGGCCGCCGCGCAGGTGGTGGTCGAGGAGGTGGAGGGCAACCCGGGCTACTACACGTCCAAGTTCTTCCTGCGCCCGCACTACCAGCTGGAAGGCCTGACCGTGTCGCTGCGGCTGGTGTCCAAGCTGCCTTCGGCCAAGGGAGGCGCGTAAGCGCGGCCTTTGTGGTGGGGAGCCGGCGCGCGGGCGCCGGTGGCCACCGACCGTTCATTTGTCCAACCGGCACAGCGTGCCATTTCTCTGGAGTTCATCATGTCCATCGACTGCCATCTGAAGCTCGACGGTGTCAAAGGCGAAGCCACCCACGCCAAACACAAGGAAGAGATCATCATCCTGTCCTGGGACTGGAACGAGCACAACGCCTCGTGCACGGTGGGCGGTGGCTCGGCGGTGGGCAAGGCCACGCCGGGCTACATTTCGTTTGCCAAGCGCTTCGACAACGCCTCTCCCACCCTGGCACGCCACTGCGCCTCGGGCAAACACTTCAAGGAAGCCACCCTGTCGATGTCCAAGGCCGGCGGTTCGCAGGAGGACTTCATGACCGTCAAGCTCAAGGAGATCTACATCTCGGCCTACAACGTCAGTGGCTCGACCGGCGGCGACCTGATGGACAACTTCTCCTTCTCCTACGGTGACATCGAGGTGTCGTACAAGCCTCAAAAGCCCGACGGCACCCTGGGTGGCGAAGTCAAGTTTGGCTGGGACGTGCGCACCACCGAAACGCGCTGAGCGCCCTTCTGCCGGCCCGCGGCGTCGGGCGGGCAGAACGTGCCGGGCGGCCTGGCCGGGGGGCCAGCCGCTGGCCACCCACCGTGCTGGTGGGCAGCGTGTGGGCGTGTAGCAGCGTTCCTGTTTTCCGAGCACCTGAGGCACTGCCATGGCCGATACCCAATTCGAGCTCGAGTCCGACTCGCCCGCCAAGCCCGACATGATGTTCTGGCAATTGGCCGGCGTCGAGTCGTTCTCGCGGCCGTCGCGTTTCATGCTCACGGTGCTGTCGCGCAACCGCCAGATCAAGCCCGACGACGTGCTGGGCAAGTCCTTCACCGTCAAGCTTGAATTCCATGACGAAGGCGGCGGCGCCCACAAGCGCCAGTACCAGGGCTACGCCATGCGCATGCGGCGCGTGGGAGATGCCAACGACCGCCTGTGCATGTACCACATCGAGCTCGACTCCTGGTTCTCGCTGCTGCAGCACCGCAGCAACGCGCGCATCTTCCAGGAGATGAAGCTCAACGACGTGATCAAGGAGGTCATGCAGGACAGCAACATCCGCACGGTTGAAAACATCGACTACGCGGGCCTGCGTGAAACCCACGAGCCGCGGCGCTACTGCGTGCAGTACCTGGAGAGCGACTTCGATTTCCTGTCGCGCCTGATGGAGCACGAGGGCGTGTACTACTGGTTCGACAACGCCGGCAGTGGCGATGGCAAGAAGATGATGCTGGCCGACAACGTGTCGGTGCATGAAAAGCTGCCGGTCGAAAGCGAGCTGGCCTACGCGGTCGAAAGCACCTCGGGCGAGTCGCGCTTCAACGAGGTCCAGGAGTGGTGGTCGGAGCGTGCCGTGCAGACCGGCCGCATGGAACTGGTCGACCGCGATTTCAAGAAGATCCGATCCAAGATCGGCCACAAGGTCGATTTTGCGGCCCCACACGACCACGCCGACTACGAGGTGTTCGAGTTTCCTGGCGGGTTTTTCGACAAGGACGGCGCACAACGCACGGCCGAGTTGCGGGCCGATGAGCGCACCGCCCGCAACGAAGCCTGCTGGGCGGCCACGCGCTGGCCCGACGTCGCGGTGGGCCGCGTGTTCCAGCTCTCGGGCCACACCGACGAAGCCATGAACCAGGAGTGGCTGATCGCGCGTTGCCTGCTGGTGTTGTCGCACCCGGGCTACGAGGGCGTCACCGTGGACGCGCGTGCGCACGAGGTGCTGACGGCGCAGTTTTTTGCCCAGGCCATGGCGCCGCTGGGGGTGTGGGCCGGCATTGACCGCAAGCTCGACACCTACACGCGGGCGCGGGTCAGCCACGCCTACCTGCTCGAGGTGGCGCCGGCCAACACCACCTACCGGCCGCCGCGCGTCACGCCGCGCCTGCAGATGGGCAGCCCGCACACGGCCATCGTGGTCGGCCCGCCGGGCGAAGAAATCCACATGGACGAGTTTGGCCGCGTGAAGGTGCAGTTTCACTGGGACCGCTACGGCAAGAACGACGAAAAATCCACCGCCTGGATACGCGTGTCGCAGCCCTGGGCGGGGCAGACCTGGGGCGGGCAGTTCATCCCCCGCATCGGGCAGGAGGTCATTGTCGATTTCCTCTACGGCGACCCGGACCGCCCCATCATCGTCGGCCGCGTCTACAACGACGACCAGCCCATCCCCTACCAGTCACCCACCCAGAGCGGTTTCAAGTCGCGTTCGACGCCGGGCGGCGGCCCGGCGAACTACAACGAGATCATGTTCGAGGACAAGAAAGGCCAGGAGCTGCTCAAGTTCCATGCCGAGAAGAACATGGGCACCACGGTGGAGAACGACCAGGCCACCACCGTCTGGCACGACCAGACCCTGGACGTCAAGAACAACCGCACGGTCATCATCGACGGCATCGAAAAGTACACGGTCAAAAAAGAGCAGATCAACCACGTCATCCGCAACCAGACCAACCACTACGACGCCCACACCTTCACCACCACCAAGGGCAACCAGACGCTGGGCACGATTGGCGAGATGACCAACATCGTCAACGGCAACATCAAGGAACACAGCAACGCCAGCATCGCCGTGTCGGCCGTCGCCGGCTATTCCCTGACGGCTCAAACCCTGACCGTGGGCATCGCCAGCGACACCAAACTGACCAGCGGCGGATCCACCACCATTGGCTCGGTGGGTGCCATCGACATCAAGACCAACGGCGCGCGCAACGACGCCACGGTGGGCATCCACTCCATGCTGGCCAACGGCATCAAGCAGATCTCCAACACCAACATCGACCTGATGGCGGTGGCCAACATCAACTCCACCTCCATCGGCAACAACACCACCGTCCTCGGCGCCAACGCCAGCGGCTACATCGGCGTCAACAGCGAAGCCAACCTGGGCATGGCGCGCTCCACCTTCATGGGCATACAGGTGGACACCATGCTGGGCTTGAGCTCCAACACTTGTCTGGCGGTGCAGATCGAGGCGGCCGTGGCCGTCAAGATGGGTTTTGCCGGGGTGGATCTGAGCATCGCCCCGGTGGATGTGGAGCAAAAAGCCTTCAAGGTCATCATGCCTGGCGGCGGTGCGGCAGGCGGTGTCGGTGCGGCCGTCATGGGCGCGTCCATAGGCGCGGCCATTGGCGCGGTGGGTGTGTCGGCGCTGGCGGCCTACACCGATGTCCAGGCCACCCGACAGCAGTACCAGGACGCGGTGCTGGCGCTGGAAGCCGCAGCGGTGCAGGCCGACGCCCAGAACCTCGAAGGCCTCTCCACCCGCTTGCGCACAGCCAAAAACATCGCCGCCGCGCGTGGCGAAGAAGGTGCGGTGAGCGCGGCCCACGTGCATGCGGCCAACGCCGACGCGGCGGCCAGCCTGGCTGGGGCCGAGAACCCCGCAGCCGCCGCCAACAACACCAGTCCGGTGGGCAGCGGGCCCGAGGCGCCTGCGGCCCAGCCCATGCCTGGACCCCCTGCGGCCGGCGCCTGAGCGACCGGCGCACCACACCATGGACCGCCGATGATCCTGTTCAAGCCGGCCCAGGTATCGCTGCTGAACCGCCCGCTGGAATACCGTGGCCGCTTCGGCCTGAGCATCTCCGCCTTGCTGCATGTGCCCATGGCGCAGCCGCCGCAGGGCAATCTGTGGGGCGAGCAATCCTTGTGGGCCTGTGTGGGCCAGGCCGGCATGGAGGCGGTGCTCGACGAAGCGGTGGTGAAGATGCAGCCCGAGTACCTGGTGCACGGCCAAGTGCACGCCCACCCGCCGGGGGCACGCGCCTGCGCGGCCCGGGTCACGCTGGGGGGCAGCAGCAAGACCCTGCTGGCCTTCGCGCCCCGGCACTGGAACGGCTCGCGCATCCAGGACGACCAGCCCTTCAGCCCGGTGCCGCTGCGCTGGAGCGAGGCCTATGGCGGCCCCGACTTTGCCGCCAACCCAGGCGGTGCCGGCCGCGCCGCGCGCGATGGCGTGCGCTGGCTGCCCCGGCTGGAGCTGCCCGGCAGCCGCCTGACCGCGCCCGACCAGGCCGTGGTGCCGGCCGGTTTTGGCGCGCTGGACATGATGCACCCGCAGCGCGCCGCGCTGCGCGGTACTTACGACGACAACTACCTCAAGACCCAAGCCCCTGGCCTGCCGCCCGACACCGACTGGCGCCACTTCAACCGCGCCCCACAAGACCAATGGCTGCCACAGGCACTCAACGGCGATGAGGCCTACGCGCTGGACAACCTGCACCCCACACGCGCTCGCATCGAAGGCCGCCTGCCGGGCCTGCGCGTGCGGGTGCTGGTGGACTACGGGCGTCCCGACGGCGAGCCGCGCCTGAAGGAGGTACCGCTGCGGCTGACCACGGTGTGGTTTTTCCCCGAACTGGAGCGCATGGTCTTGGCCTGGCACGGCCTGGCCGAGGTGGCGCGCGACGACGCCACCGACATCGCCCGCCTGCTCGCGGCCGTGGAACGCCTGAGCGAACCGCGCCCGGTGGAACACTATGTGGACGCCATGGCGCGGCGCAGCGACCCGCGCGATGGTGGCCTGGAAAGCCTGGTCGATGCCGACCTGTTGCCCGACGGCCTGGACACCACCGACCCCGCCGCCGAAGCCGAGGCGGCGGTGTTCAAGATGGAGGGCTTGCAGGCCGAGGCCCAGTACCGCCGGGCCCAGCTCGACATGGAGCTGGCGCGCGAAAAACTGCGCGCCCAGGGCAAGGACCCCGACGCCATGGGCGTGCGCCTGCCGCCGCGCGAAAAGCCGCCCACCCTGGCCGAACTGCCGGCCTACCTCAAGGCCCAAGGCAAGGTGCTGCAACAGCAGCAGTGGGCGGCGCTGGACGACGCCCTCAAGCTGGCCGAAAAGGTGCACGAGATGGCGCGCCAGCGCCCGCTGCGCCTGGCCGACATCGCCCACCGTGGCCCGCCCGCCTACCGCGCCGATGCCCACCTGCGCGAGCTCACGACACAGTTTGCCCAGGTCGGCAAGGCGCTGAACACGGCGGTGCTGGCGGCCCGGCTGCAGAAGAAGGAGGCCATGGACCGCGTGGGCTACCTGCAGAGCGCCCACCTGCAGCCGCCGGTGGACCCGTTGACAGGCGAGGCCGCCGCCCAGCGCCGCAACGAGATGGCCTGGTTGCTGGCGCGCGGCGTGCGCGCCCAGCCCAACATGGACTGGACCGGCGCCGATCTTTCGGGCCTGGACCTGCGCGGCCTGGACCTCTCGGGCGCCTGGCTGGAGAGCGCCAACCTCACCGGCGCCAACCTCTCGGGCGCCAATCTCACGGGCGCGGTGCTGGCCCACGCCAAGCTGCAGGGCTGCATGCTCATCGACGCCACGCTGGTCGGTGCCAACCTGGGCGGTGCCCACCTGGCCGGCGCGGTGTTCGACCAGTCCGATCTCAGCGGCGCCACGCTCAGCCGCTGTGTGCTGGCGCAAACCCAGTGCCGCAAGACGCGCCTGCCCAGCGCACAGCTGATGGACACCACCTGGGGCCCGGCCGACTGGACCGGCGCCGAGCTGCCCGGCACCACCTTCTACAAGCTGGACCTGCGCGGTGTGGTGCTGGCCGAGGCCCAGATGGCCGGGGCCATGTTCATCGAATGCCAGCTCGCTGGGGTCGATCTGCGCGCGGCCACGCTTGAAGGCGCCACGTTTGTGAGCTGTGTGCTCGACAGCGCACAGCTGGCGGGCGCACGTTTGGCCGGCGCGGTGTTCGCCAAGGGCTGCTCCCTGCGCGATGCCGACGCCTCGCAGGCCGACCTCAGCCGCGTCAACCTGGGCGACAGCAACGCCACCGGACTGCGCCTGGTGAAAGCGCGGCTGGACGGCGCCTGCCTGGGCGAAGCCGACCTCAGCGGCTGCGACCTGCGCCTGGGCCAGGCCAAGGGCGCGCTGCTGCGCAAGACGCGGCTGCGGGGCGCTCGCCTGGCCGGCCTCAACCTGCATGACGCCATCCTGGCGCAGGCCGATCTGCGCGGTGCCGATCTGCGCGGCAGCAACCTGTTTGGGGCCGACCTCTCGCGCGTCTGGCTCAACGACCAGACCCAGTTCGAGGGCGCGCTCACCACCCGCGCCCGCACCTGGCCGCGCTGGAGCGCCGAGCAACAGGCCGTGGGCCCGCCGGAGGTTTGACGCCATGGCCATGACACCCGAACTGCTCGCGCTGGCCGCCGGCCTGGGCGAAGCCTTGCACGGGCAGGACCTGCAGCGCGGCGCCTATGCCCGCGTGTCGGCCGGTGGCGGCGTGTTCTCGTCCTGCCGCATGGGCCAGGTGGATTTCCGCGAGGCCGATCTGCGCGAAACCCTGTTCGACCACTGCGACCTCACGGGCGCCTTGCTCAGCGGCGCCCAGTTGCGCCACGCGGTGTTCCACCGCTGCATCCTTGACCACGCCGACCTGCGCCAGGCACAGCTGCAGGGCGCCACCTTTGCCGACTGCTTCATGGGCCACGTCCAGCTGGCCGACAGCGCTTTGGGCATGACCAAGTTCAGCGGCAGCGATCTCTCGCACAGCTCGCTGCGCGGCGCCGTGCTCGACGGCACCCTGTTCACCCGCTGCAAGCTGCTCGACGCCAACGCCGACCAGACCGAATGGCGCCACGTGGTCTGGACCGCCTGCGACCTCACGGCCATGACCTGGAGCGGTGCCCGGTGGACGCGGGTGGTGTTCCACGAAACGCCGCTGCCGGCCAAGGACTTCAGCGGCCTGGTGCTCGAAGGCTGCCAGTTCACCGCCTGCGACCTGAGCGGCAGCCGTTTTGTGGGCGCCCGGCTGGCGCAGTGCAATTTTCAGAGCGCGCAGTTGAAGGGCGTCGATTTTTCCAACGTTCACGCGCCCCACGCGCTGTTCTGCGAGGCGCAGGGCGAGGGTGTGGTGTTTGTGCGCGCCCACCTGCACCAGGCGCTGTTCACCCAGGCCAGGCTGCCGGGCGCGCGCTTCGACGGCGCCCACCTGCACCAGACGCACTTTGCGCAGGCGCAACTGGCGGGTGCGCGCTTCAATGACTGCGAACTCACTTACGCCGACTTCCGCCACGCCGACCTCACGCGCGCCGACCTGCGCGGCGCCGTGATGTTCCGCACCTGCCTGCACGGCACACAGACCACCGACGCCCAGTTCAGCGACCGCGCCCGCGCGCTCGAAACCGACCCCGACCTGGCCCAGGCCGAGCGCTGGAAACCCAGCATGGCCTGAGCCACCCGCAGCGAGACCCACCATGAACGCCCCCACCACGTCACCCACCCGCCGCGCCCGAGTTGCCATCTCCCCGTCCGCGCCCTGCTACGCGCTCGGTGTGGTCAGCGCCGTCGAGGCCAACGAACTGCAGGTCACCCTCGCGCCCGCCGCGCGCCCGGCGCGCCGCGCCGTCAGCTGCCTGATCGAGCCGCTGGTGGGCGACCGCGTGGCCTGCCTGTGTGAACCCGACGGATCGGTCTGGATCACGGCGGTGCTGGAGCGCCCCCAGGCGGCCGACACCGAACACACCCTCAGCTGCGAAGGGCCGCTCACGCTGCGCGCCAGCACCTTGTCGCTGGCCGCGGGCAGCCTGCAGTTCGACGCCGAACAGGCCGCGCTGCGCTGCGAGCAGGCCGACCTCATGGGCACCCGGCTCAACATCATGGGTGGCACGCTCAAGGCCGTGGGCAGCGTGCTGTCCACCGTGTTCGATCGCGTGCTGCACCACAGCCGCCAGCACCTGCGCACCACCGAGGGCCTGGACAAGGTGCAGGCCGATCAGCTGGTGTGCCAGGCCAGCCAGTTGCTGGAACTGCACGGCGAGCACACACTGATCAACGGCGAGAAGCTGGTCAAGGCGCGCGGCGCACAAATCCATTTCGGCTGAGGCCGTTGTTCCAGGAGGCCACATGTTTGCCAACTGCCAGATGATGGGCATGGACATGGGATTCCCCGATGTCTGCCTGACGCCGGCGCCGCCTTCGCCGGTGCCTGTGCCCATTCCCTACCCCAACATCGCCATGGGGCCGATGGCCATTCCCAACTGCCCCATGCTGCTCATCATGGGCATGCCCGCGCACAACCTGGGCACCACCGTGCCCATGACCAACGGCGACAACACCGGCATCGCGCTCGGGGTCGCGTCGGCCACGGTCATGGGGCCGTCGCGCCACCTCACCGGGGCTTTCACCGTGTTGTTCCACGGCATGCCAGCCAGCCGCATGACCAGCGTGTCGCTGCAGAACAGCACCAACTGCCCGGGCATGCGCATCGTGCCCAGTCAGGTGCTGCTGCTGCTGCTCGCGCCCTGATGCCCCACCACACCGTCGTCCTCCTGTTCCAAACCCTTCCATGCTGCTGACCATCATTGCCCCGCCCCTGCGAGCCAGCCAGCCCGGTGCCAGCGCCCGTTTCGATGCCACCGGCGGCACGGTCGGCCGTGCATCGACCAACATGCTGGTGCTGGACGACCCCGAGCGCACCGTCTCGCGTGTGCACGCACAAATCGTCTTCCGCGATGGCCGTTTCCATGTGGTGGACCGGGGCAGCAACCCGATGTCGCACAACGGCCGCCCGCTGGGCGCCGGCAACGAGGCGCCGCTGGCCAACGGCGACCGGCTGGTGATCGGCGGCTTCGAGCTGTCCGTCAGCGAGGTCGGCCAGCCGGCGGCCGCCGCGCCGCTCGGCAACATGGGTTTCGGTGGGCCGGCGCCGGCTGCGATGCCGGTGTCGCCACCCACGGCACGCTCCAACGACCCGTTTGCCGACCTGCTGGCCGAGTTCGCACCCAAGGCCGCGCCGCTGCCTGCGGCCGCGCCAGCGCGCGGTGCCGCGCCGCTGAACGACCCGTTTGCCGATCTGCTCGCGCCCATGCCCAGCGCTGCGCCGCCGCCCGCTGTCCTGCCCACCGACTTCGCCGATCTGGCGCCCAAGGCCGCGCCGTCTTCGTCCAGCATCGACGCGCTGTTTGGCCTGGGCGAGCTCGACAAGGGCGCCGACCCGCTGGGTGGGCCGCTGATGGCCGACCCGCTGCAGCCCAACACCGCCTCGGCCGCCGATCCCTTCCTGTCGCTGCAATCCGGCCCGCTGGCGGGGGCACCTGCAGCCTCCAACCACGTGCCCTTGCTCAACACCGCCTTCGAGGTGCCGGCACCGCGCCGGGCCGTGCCGCCGCCGCCCGAGGTGACGGCGCCCTGGCCGCCAGCGCCTGCGTTGGATGCTGCGCCCCTGCCGCCCATCCCCGAGCCCACCCTGGCGCCCGCAGCCGCGCCGGCGGCCCCCGCCTTGCCACCCGACTGGGACCCGCTGGGCGGTGACCTGCTGGCCAGCCCGGCCGCCCCGGTGGCCAGCCGGGTCGAGATCCTGACCGCACCCGAGAAACCTGCGCCTGTCGTGCGACCTGCGCCGGTGCCCGCGCCCGCGCCTGTGGCACCGCCGGTGGCGCCACCCACCGCCATCGGCGTGCCCGCCAGCGACGCCGAGCTGCTCGCCGCCCTGATGCGCGGGCTGGGCGAGCTGCACAAGGGCCCACAAAGCCTCACGCCCGAACTCATGGAGCGCATCGGCCTGCTGCTGCGCCTGAGCGTGGAGGGCACGCTGCAGCTGCTGGTCACGCGGCAGGAGTTCAAGCGCGAGGTCAAGGCCGACGTCACCATCATCGCCTCGCAGGCCAACAACCCGCTGAAGTTCTCGCCCTCGGTGGAGGTGGCGCTGGACCACCTGCTGGGCACCGGCGTGATGCGCGGTTTCATGGGCCCCACCGACGCCATGCGCGACGCCTACACCGACCTGCGCGCGCACGAGTTTGGCGTCATGGTGGGCATACGCGCGGCGCTGCAAAGTGTGCTCGACCGCTTCTCGCCCGAGGCGCTGGAGCAGCGCCTGACCGACAAGTCCATGCTCGACAGCCTGTTTGCGGCCAACCGCAAGGCCAAGCTCTGGGACCAGTTTCACGCCCTGTCCAAACAGATACAGGAAGAGGCGCAGGAGGACTTCCACAACCTGTTCGGCAAGGCCTTCCTCAAGGCCTACGACGAGCAGGTCAACAAGCTGGCCGAACAACACCGACAAGGTGGCCCCCATGGACGTTGAGATCGTCGCCTTTTCGCGCCGTGGCGGGCGACCCTACAACGAGGACAGCTACGGCCAGTGGAACGACGGCCACTTTGCCGCCTGTGTGGTCGCCGATGGCGCGGGTGGGCACGGTGGCGGCGACGTGGCCTCCACCCTGGCGCGCAACAGCCTGCTGCAGGGCTTTTCGCAGGCGCCTGCGGTGGACCCGCAGCGCCTGGGTGAGCTGCTGCGCCAGGCCGACGACCTGGTGCGCGAGCAGCAGGCCAGCGGCCACGCGCTGGCCCGCATGCGCACCACCGCCGTGCTGCTGGCGCTCGATCTGCTCAACGACCGTTTTGTGTTTGCCCACTGTGGCGACAGCCGCCTCTACTGCTTCCGCCGGGGCCAGGTGGCCTGGCGCAGCACCGATCACAGCCTGGTGCAGCAGCTGGTGGCCAGCGGCGCGCTCGACGACGAGGGCGCGCGCCTGCACCCGCGCCGCAACGTGCTGCTGTCGGCCCTGGGCGCACCGGCGGGCGAGCTGGAAATCAGTGTCAGCGGCGTGCTCGACCTGGCCGACGGCGACCTGTTTCTGCTCTGCAGCGACGGCGTGTGGGAGCTGCTGCCCGACGCCCGCCTGGCCGAGATCGTCTGCTCTGCCGCCAGCCCCAGCCTGGCCCTGCAGGCGCTGGAGCGCGAGGTCGTGAGCCTGGCCCACGCCGAGCACGACAACTTCACGGCCGTGCTGGTCAATGCCCAGTCCGAATCCAACGTCACGCGGCTGCTGCCGCCGCTGGCGTGACGCCATGAAAACGCTGCTCGTTGCACTGTTGCTGGCCCTGCCTGGTGTGGCGGCGCTGGCCGACTACGGCACCGACCAGACCGCCTACGCCGCCCAGGGGCGCTACGACCTGATCGAGCAGCAGGTGGAGGCCTTGCGGGCCAAGGGGCCACTGCGAACGCGCGACCAGCACGCCCTGTGTTTTGCCTACGCCAAGCTCAAGCGCCACGACCGCCTGATGCCTTGCCTGGACCAGCTGGAGGCGCTGGTGCGCAAGGGCGACCGCCGCACCCGCCTGTTCGGGCTGGACGACGCAACGCCCACCGTGCACCTGATGCGGGCCGAGGCGCTGATCGACCTGGGCGACCTGAATGCCGCGCGCGCACAGGCCAATGAGGCGCTGATCTGGCTGCGCAAAGAGCAGAGCGACGACCACGACATGGTGGTCAACGCCTATGCGCTGCTGGCGGTGGCCGCAGCGCTGCAGGGCGACGGCGCGCTGGCGCGCCAGACCGTGGGCCTGCTCAAGGACTTCAACGTCGCCGCCGACTACAAACGCGCCAAGGCCATGGCCCTGGCGCGCGCGCAGATGGCCGTGGGCGCCTGGGCCGAGGTCATCGCCACCATGGCATCGAGCGAAGCCGATTTCCGCTTCGACGCCATGCTCGACCGCCTGCTCTCGGGCGCTGCGTTCTCTGGCCGCAACAACTGGGTCTGGGTGGAGCTGCCGCGTGCCTACATGCTGCACAAGGCGCAGCTGGAGGTGGGCCGTGTGGACGCCGCCCGCCAGGGCCTGGACAAGCTGCTGGCCATGCCCGAGCTGCGGGTGCATGGCGAGCTGCATTGGCAGGTGCTGCTGGACCGCGCCGTGATCGCCGAGCGCGACGGCGACAACGCGCTGGCACTTCGCCTGTACGAACAGGCACGCCAGGTGATCGAATCGCAGCGCCGCTCGGTGCGCTCCGAGGCCAGCAAGATCGGCTTTTCCAGCGACAAGCAGCACATCTACCGTGGCCTGGTGCGCACGGCACTCAAGCAGAACAACACCGCCCTGGCCTTTCAGACCGCCGAACACGCCAAGGCGCGTGCCCTGGTGGACATGCTGGCGCAGAAGGCCGACTTCGGCATCTACGGCAACAACGCCGCGCGTGTGGGCGAGCTGTTCAAACGCTTCGAACAACTCGACATCGAGCTCGGCATCCAGCGGCCCGACGCCACCGACAACGCCCGCCAGGCCCTGCGCAACCAGTGGGCCCAGACCATGGCCGAGCTGCGCGACCTGGCGCCACAGCTGGCCTCCCTGCTGGCGCCGCAAGCGCTGGCGCCGGCCGATGTGAGCCGGCATCTCGACGCCGACGAGGCCCTGGTGGGCTATTTCTCGGCCGACAAGGCCTGGTACGGCTACACCCTGGTGGGTGGGCAGCTGCGCTTTTTCAACCTCGAAGGCGAAGGGCTGGAAGAGGACGTGCGCGATTTTCGCGACGCCGTGAAACGCCGCCGGCGCGCCGCCAACGAGCTGGGCGACGCGCTGTTCGACCGCCTGCTCAAACCCATGATGACCGGGCTGCAGGGCAAGCACCTGGTCATCGTGCCGCAGGGCAGCCTGCACTACCTGCCGTTTGCCGCGCTGCGCCAGGACGGCAAGTTCCTGGTCGAGAGCCGTTCGCTGCGCTACCTGCCTTCGGCCGCGCTGGCCGGCCTGCTGCGCAGCAGCGACACCAGCAGCATCCAGCGCCTGCTGGTGCTGGGCAACCCCGACCTCAACCGCCCCGAGTTGGACCTGCCCTCGGCCCAGCAGGAGGCGCAAAGCCTGCACCAGAAGTTTCCCAACCGCAGCGAGCTGTTCGTGCGCCGCGCGGCCAGCGAAAGCCTGGTCAAGCAGCGCGCGGCCGAGTTCAGCCACATCCACCTGGCCTCCCACGGCGAGTTCTCCAGCGACAACCCGCTGGGCTCGCGCCTCAAGCTGGCCGCCGACGACCGCAACGACGGCATGCTGACCGTGAGCGAGATCTACAGCTTGCCGCTGCGCGCCCACATGGTGGTGTTGTCGGCCTGCGAAACCGGCCTGGGGCAAATCACCTCGGGCGATGACGTGATTGGGCTGACCCGGGGCTTTTTGTACGCCGGCGCCAAGAACGTGGTGGGTTCGCTGTGGGAGGTGGACGACGACGCCACGTCCACGCTGTTCCAGGCCATGTACGAGCTGATGGCCCAGGGCCGCAGTCCCAAGCAGGCGCTGGCGCAGGCCCAGGCACGGCTGCTCAAGGACAAGCCGCACCCGTTCTACTGGTCGGCGTTTTTTCTCTCGGGTTCGGGCAGCTGAGGCCCGTCAGGGGCAGGCCGCCAGCGGTTTGCCGGCGGCCTGCAACATCAGTGGCTCGATGCGGCTGCGCTCGGCATCGGTCAGCGCCGGCAAACGCACGGCCACACTGCGCTGTTCCTCGCGTTCCTTGGTCACCTTGCCCGAACGCACGCCGGCGCGGCCCAGCTCCTGCAGCGCCGTTTGGGCGGCCGCTTCGGTGGAGTAGGTGCCCAGGGCCAGGCCCGGATGCAGCGCGGGCGCGTTGACGTCGCGGAACTCCACCCGCAGGCTGCGCAGCTCGGTCTTCTTGCGGTTGAGCAGGTCCACGCTGGGGAACTTGCCCACGTAGACGATCCAGCGCTCGGGCAGCACCGATTCGTCCAGCGTCCAGCGGCTGTTGTCCAGGTCGGCGCTGGTCAGCGCGGCGGTGACGGCGCTGGCCTGCTCGGCGCTGAGGCCGGCCACCGCCAGGCAGGTGGTGGCTTCTGTCGGGGGGGCTGCAGGTGCCGGACTGGGTGCGGCGGGCGGGGGTGTCGCGCCGTCCAGCCGCAGCTTGTCGGGCGCCAGTTGCTGCGCCAGCCGCTCGGGCTCGCGCTGCTCCACCGGGCCCCAGCCCAGCGGGCGCAGGTGGCCCTGGCTCCAGGCAAAGTAGCCGGCGTTGGCCAGCAGCATCACCAGCGCAAACAGCCTCAGCATGGGCGCACGCTCACTTCAGCGCTGCTGACGTCGCGCATGCCTTCTGCCGTGAGCACGCGCAGGCAGCCGTCTGCGCCCACGCCGCAGGCCGTGCCCTCCAGGCCATCGGAGGTGCGCACGGCCTGGCCCGAGAGCGCGTCGCGCTGCGCAAACCGCTGGGCAAAGGCGTCGAAGCCCAGGGCTTCGAAGGCTTGCAGGTCGCGCACCAGCGCCGGCAGCACACGCAGCAGCAGGGCGCCCGCGTCCAGATCGGGCAGGCACTCGCGCAGGCCGGCCGGGGGCACGGGGGGCATCTCGCCCGGGGGCAGTTCGGGCAGCACCGGGGTGGCCAGGTTCAGGCCCACGCCCACCACGGCGCAGCGGCCGCTGCCCTGGGTGGCGCCAGGGTTGGCGGTTTCCACCAGAATGCCGCCCAGCTTGCGGCCACGCCACCACATGTCGTTGGGCCACTTCAGGCGCACCTCGGGGTGCAGGCTGTCGGCCAGGCTCACGCCCACGGCCAGCGACAGGCCGCTCCAGTCCACCGGGGCCAGGGGCAGGCCCAGCGAGAAGGTCAGCGAATCGCCCGGCGCACTGACCCAGGCTTTGCCACGGCGCCCGCGCCCGGCGGTTTGCGACAGCGCCACCAGCAGCGTAGGCGAAAGTGTGCCGGCGCGCGCGCGGCGCATGAGTTCGGTGTTGGTGGAAGCTATCTCGCTCAGCACCTCGACCGAAAAGCCCGCCAGCCCGGGCGCCACGGCTTCCCACACGCGTTCGGCGTGGTGGTTGAGCGAGGCGCGGAGGGCGTCCATCCGGCGTCCGTCAGGCCTTGCGCTTGCGCTCTTTGGGCGTCAGCAGGGTGCCGCGGCAGTTGGCGCTGCCACACCAGCAGGGGAACTGGGCCTTGAGTTTTTTGGTGTAGGGCTCGTCGATGGTCAGGCCGTAGTCGTAGAACAGCTCGGCGCCGGCCGGGATGTTGCGCAGCGCGCGGATGAAGACCCGGCCGTTCTCTTCGTCGGCCACGCAGTTGGGGTCGCAGCTGTGGTTGATCCAGCGCGAGGAGTTGCCGCCGTACTTGGCATCGATCACCTGGCCACCGTCGATGTGGAAATAGAAGGTGTGGTGCGGGTCCTTGGGGTCGTGCGGGTGGCGCTCCAGCGCTTCGTCCCAGTCGATGATCTCGCCGGTGTACTCGATCAGCGTTTCGCCTCCGGCCAGATCGACCAGCGCATAGACGCCTTTGCCGTGCACGCCGGAGCGGCGGGTCTGGATGCGCTGACGGGGGGCGCGGGTCTTGGGGGCAGGCGTTTTCGACACGTCAGAAATTTTTGGTAAGGTCAATTCATGCACGTGTGCGCACGTGTGTGAGCGCGTGTGCGCTCGCGTGCGCACGCGTAGGACAACGGATTGTAGAGATGAAAACCTTGGTGATTGCCGAGAAGCCGTCGGTGGCGCAGGACATCGTTCGCGCGCTGACGCCCAGCGCGGGCAAGTTCGAGAAACACGAGGACCACTTCGAGAACGACCTGTACGTGGTCAGCTCCGCCGTGGGCCACCTGGTGGAGATCGCCGCGCCGGAGGCCTACGACGTCAAACGCGGCAAGTGGAGCTTTGCCCACCTGCCGGTGATCCCGCCGCACTTTGATCTGAAGCCCATCGACAAGACCAAGTCGCGTTTGAACGCGGTGGTCAAGCTGGCCAAACGCAAGGACGTGGGCGCGCTGGTGAACGCCTGCGACGCGGGCCGCGAGGGCGAGCTGATCTTCCGTCTGATCGAGCAGTACGCGGGCGGTGCCAAACCGCTGGGCAAACCCGTGACACGCCTGTGGCTGCAGAGCATGACGCCGGCCGCCAACCGCGACGGATTTGCCTCGCTGCGCAGCGATGCGCAGATGCGTCCGCTGGCCGACGCGGCGCGCAGCCGCTCCGAGGCCGACTGGCTGGTGGGCATCAACGGCACGCGCGCACTGACCGCGTTCAACTCGCGCGACGGCGGTTTCTTCCTCACCACCGTGGGCCGGGTGCAGACGCCCACGCTGGCGGTGGTGGTGGAGCGCGAAGAAAAGATCCGCGCCCACCGCGCCCGCGACTACTGGGAAATCCACGCGGCATTCGCCGCCCAGACCGGCGAGTACCCGGCCAAGTGGTTTGACGCCGACTGGAAAAAGCCCACCGGCGATCTGGCCGACCCTGAAAGCCGGGCCGACCGCCTGTGGGACGAACGCAGCGCGCAGGCCATCGTCGATGCCGTGCGTGGCCAGCCCGCCACCGTCACCGAAGAAAGCAAGCCCACCACGCAGGCCAGCGGCCTGTTGTACGACCTGACCAGCCTGCAGCGCGAGGCCAACGGCCGTTTCGGCTTTTCGGCCAAGACCACGCTGCAGCTGGCGCAAAGCCTGTACGAACGCCACAAGGCCCTGACCTACCCGCGTACCGATTCGCGTGCGCTGCCCGAGGACTATTTGCCCACGGTCAAGCAGACCTTCGAGATGCTGGCCGACAGCGGCATGCGCCACCTGGCGCCGCACGCGCTGACCGCGCTCAACAACGGCTACATCAAGCCCACCAAGCGGGTGTTCGACAACGCCAAGGTCAGCGACCACTTTGCCATCATCCCCACGTTGCAGGCGCCCAGCGGCCTGAGCGAGGCCGAGCAGAAGCTGTACGACCTGGTGGTGCGGCGCTTCATCTCGGTGTTTTTCCCGAGTGCCGAATTCCAGGTGACGACCCGCATCACCACGGTGCAAGCCACTGCCGCGGCACACCGCTTCAAGACCGAAGGCAAGGTGCTGGTCAAACCGGGCTGGATGGCCGTGTACGGCAAAGAAGCGGCCGACGAGGTGGAAGGCGCCAAGGACGGCGAGAAGGGCCAGAACCTGATCGCCGTGGCGGCCGGCGAGGTGGTGCGCAACACGGCGGTGGAGGCCAAGGGCCTCAAGACCAAGCCGCCGGCACGCTACAACGAAGCCACGCTGCTGGGCGCCATGGAAGGCGCCGGCAAGATGATCGACGACGACGAGTTGCGCGAGGCCATGCAGGAGAAGGGCCTGGGCACGCCTGCCACGCGCGCGGCCATCATCGAAGGCCTGCTCAACGAAAAATACATGCTGCGCGATGGCCGCGACCTGGTGCCCACCGCCAAGGCCTTCCAGCTCATGACGCTGCTGCGTGGCCTGGGCGTGGAGGAACTCTCGCGCCCCGAGCTGACCGGCGAGTGGGAGTACAAGCTCTCGCAGATGGAACACGGCAAGCTCAGCCGTGAGGCCTTCATGCTGGAGATCGCGGCCATGACGGAGCACATCGTCAAGAAGGCCAAGGAATACGACCGCGACACCGTGCCCGGCGACTACGCCACGCTGTCATCGCCCTGCCCCAACTGCGGCGGCGTGGTGAAGGAAAACTACCGCCGCTACACCTGCACCGGCGCCGATGGCAGGTCCGACGGTTGTGGTTTTTCCTTTGGCAAATCGCCCGGTGGCCGCACCTTCGAGGTGGCCGAGGCCGACGCCTTTTTGCGTGACAAACAGATCGGCCCGCTGGAAGGTTTCCGCTCCAAGGCCGGCTGGCCTTTCACCGCCGAGATGAAGCTGGTCTTCAGCGAAGACGACAAAAACTGGAAGCTGGAGTTCGACTTCGGCGACGACAAGAATGCCGAAGAAACCGGCGAACTGGTGGACTTCGGCGACCAGCCTTCGCTGGGCAAATGCCCCAAGTGTGGCGCGCCGGTGCGTGAGCACGGCAGCAACTACGTCTGCGAAAAAGCCGTGCCCACCGCGGCCCAGCCCACGCCCAGCTGCGACTTCAAGAGCGGCAAGATCATCCTGCAGCAGCCGGTGGACGCCGAACAGATCACCAAGCTGCTGGCCACCGGCAAGACCGACTTGCTCGACAAGTTCGTCTCCAACCGAACGCGCCGCAGCTTCAAGGCCTTTTTGAGCTGGAGTGCCGAAGAGGGCAAGGTCTTGTTCGAGTTCGAGCCGCGTGCTTCCAAGTTCCCGCCGCGCAAGACAGCGGGTGCGCCGACCAAGGCCGCACCGGCCAAGAAGGCGCCAGCGAAGAAGGCCGCCACAGCCAAAAAAGCGGCACCGCGCAAAACCGCCAGCACCGGCGGCGCCACACCCAGCGTCGAGCTGGCGGCGGTGATCGGTGCCGAACCGGTGGCGCGCCCGCAGGTGGTGAAAAAGCTGTGGGACTACATCAAGGCCAATGGCCTGCAGGACGCGACCAACAAACGCGCCATCAACGCCGATGCCAAGTTGTTGGCGGTGTTCGGCAAGCCGCAGGTGACGATGTTCGAGCTGGCTGGCATCGTCGGCAAACACCTCAGTTGAGCGCGCTCATTCTTCGCTGCCCGCCTGGGCGGCGGTGAAGCGCAGCGACACCCGCAGCCCTTTGAGGGTGCGGTGCGGGAAGCTGTCTTCCATGCTCAGCATGGCACCGTGCTGCTGCGCGATCTCGTGCACGATGGCCAGGCCCAGGCCTGAGCCTTCGACGTTGGTGCCCAGGGCGCGGTAGAAGGGCTGGACCACGAACTCACGTTCGTTTTCGGGCACGCCGGGGCCGTTGTCTTCCACCTGCACCACCAGCACGCCGCTGAAGCGGTCGATCAGCACGCGCGCGGTGACCACGCCGCCCGACTGCGTGTAGTTGAGCGCGTTGTCCACCAGGTTGCGCACCAGCTCCTGCAAGAGCGTGGGGTTGCCCTGGATGATGCATTCCTCGGGCACGCTGTCGGGTCCTTCGTAGCCGAGGTCGATCTGTTTGTCCAGGGCGCGCGGCACCGAGTCCTGCACCACGCTGGTCACCAGCCGCGCCAGGTCCACCGGCGCGGTGGGCAGGGTGCGGCCGGTGGTTTCGGCGCGCGCCAGCGCCAGCAGCTGGTTGACGGTGTGGGTGGCACGCATGCTGGCGCCCGAGATCTGCTGCAGCGAACTGCGCACACCGGCCGGGTCGGTTTCGCGCAGGGCCAGGTCGGCCTGCATGCGCAGGCCCGCCAGCGGGGTCTTGAGCTGGTGCGCGGCATCGGCCAGGAAGCGGCGCTGGGTGGTCAGCGAGGCTTTCAGGCGCGTCAGCAGGTCGTTGATGGAGGTCACCAGCGGCGCCACCTCCTGTGGCACGAACGACACCTCGATGGGGCTCAGATCGTCGGGCTTGCGCGCGCGGATGCGGCGCTCCAGCTCGTTGAGCGGGCGTATGCCGCGCACCAGCGCCAGCCACACCAGCAGCACCGCCAGCGGCAGGATGACGAACTGCGGCACCATCACGCCCTTGACGATTTCGGCCGCTAGCGTGGAGCGCTTGCCGCGCGTCTCGGCCACCTGCATCAGCACCAGGTGGTCGGCGTCGTAGCGCGGGAGCCAGGTGTAGGCCA
>JAUYSB010000194.1 GCA_030696525.1 Hydrogenophaga sp.
ATCGGCACTGGCCGCCACCTCGCGCACCTGGCCCGTCAGCGGCTGGCCGCCGGCCCACAGGCGCACCAACACCGGCTGCCCTTGTTTGAAGCCGGCCACACGGTCCTCGGGCACGGCAAACACCACATCGCGCGGGCCGTCGTGGGCGAGGCGCAGCACCGGCGTGCCGGCGGTCAACACCTGGCCAGGTTCGGCCTCCACCGCCACCACCACACCGGCCACCTCGGCGCGCAGCGTGGTGTAGGCCGACTGGTTGCCTTGCAGCGCCGCCTGGGCCTTGGCCTGGGCCAGGCTGGCATCGGCCGAGCGCAAGGCGGCCTCGCGGCGCTCGATCTCGGCGCCGCTGATGAAGCCCTGGTTTTTCAGCTCAACGTAGCGTTTGAGGTCGGCTGCGGCCAGGTCGCGCTGGGTTTGTGCGGCCTGCTGCGCGGCGGTGGCGGCCTGGACGCCCAAGGCATAGTCCTGCGCGTCCAGCCGCGCCAGCAACTGGCCCGCCTTGACGGCCTGACCCACCTGGGCCGGGCGTTCGATCAGCTTGCCCGCCACGCGGAAACCAAGACGGGTTTCAGTGCGCGCACGCACCTCGCCCGCGTACTCGCTGCCGCCGCCTAGGGCACCGGCTTGCACCGTCATCAGCTTGACCGCGCGCATGGGCTCCTCGGCGGCGGGGGGCGGACTGCAAGCGGCCAGGGCCAGCAACAACAAGGGCCACGGGGCCCAGCGCGGCAGCGCCGTCAGAAAGTCGAATTTCATAATTAATGACTGACTGGTTAGTAATTAGTCGTGACTGTAGAGGCTGGATTGCGCCATGTCAATCCGCGAAAAATGCCTGGTGGGTGCATGCGCCTCGGGCGTTGCGGGCGCGACACAGACGACAATCCCAGCCCATGCCCAACACCGCACCCGTGGCCGGCCTGGGGCAGGCCGGCACACAACACTATGAAAACTTTCCGGTGGCTTCCTGGTTGTGCCCACCGGCCCTGCGACCCGCCATTCTCGCCATCTACCAGTTTGCCCGCTGTGCGGACGACATCGCTGACGAGGGCGATGCGTCGGCCGAACAGCGGCTGCAAGAGCTGGGGCAGTACCGCCATGCGCTTAACGCCTGCCTGGCGGCGAACAACCCACCTGTCCGCCGCTGGGCGGAGGTGTTTGTACCGCTCGCCAACGTGATTGCGCAGCACCAGTTGCCGGCGCCCCTGCTGAACGACCTGATCAGCGCGTTCGAGCAGGACGTGCGCTACACCGCCCAGGGCCGCCGCTACCGCGACCATGCCGAACTGCTGGACTACTGCCGGCTCTCCGCCAACCCGGTGGGCCGCCTGCTGTTGCATCTGTACGGTGTGAACGACCGCCCGTCGCTGGAGCGCAGCGACCAGATCTGCAGCGCCTTGCAGCTCATCAACTTCTGGCAGGACCTGAGCGTGGACCTGCCGCGCCAGCGCCATTACCTGCCCAGCGATCAGCTCTTGGCCCGAGGCGTGGACCCGGCGCGCTTGACGCCCGACCTGCACAGCGACGCCGCCGCCGAGGCGCTGGTGGCCAGCCTGTGCCAACAGGCACGCACGCTGATGCTGGCCGGCGCACCGCTGGCCTTGCAACTGCCCGGCCGCGCCGGCTGGGAGCTGCGCCTGGTGGTGCAAGGCGGCCTGCTGATCCTCGACCGTGCCGCAACCCTGCAGCACCGCACTTGGCACACCCGCCCGCGCCTGCGCGCCTGGGACCTGCCCCGGCTGCTGTGGCGGGCCGCCCGCATGACGGCCGCCTGAAAGTCGCTGAAACACATGGAACTCTCTTCGAACTGACGCGCTCATAGAGGCACACGTCGCCAGACGCGACGTGTGTTTGCCACACGGATCGAAAGACAGCTTACACACCCGCAAAAGGCGGGCGTATGATGAATTCGCAGTGTTCTCGACCGTGTGCCGTGGGACTGTTCAAAGGGAGATTCTCATGAACATCTTTGACCACTACAGCAACCGCTACGAGCGGACCCGCGAGGAAGAGTATTCCTTGCAGGAGTACCTGGACCTGTGCAAACAGGACCGCCTGGCCTACGCCAGCGCCGCCGAGCGCATGCTGGAGGCCATCGGTGAGCCCGAGCTCATCGACACGCGGCACGAGCCGCGGCTCTCGCGCATCTTCGCCAACAAGGTGGTGAAGATCTACCCCGCCTTCCGCGATTTTTACGGTGCCGAGGAAGCCATCGAACAGGTGGTGTCCTACTTCCGCCATGCGGCCCAAGGCCTGGAAGAGCGCAAACAAATCCTCTACCTGCTGGGCCCGGTGGGTGGCGGCAAATCGTCCATCGCCGAGAAGCTCAAGGCGCTGATGGAAAAAGTGCCCTTTTATTGCCTCAAGGGCTCGCCGGTCAACGAGTCGCCGCTGGGCCTGTTCAACGAGGCCGAGGACGGCACCATCTTGGAGGAGGACTACGGCATCGCACGGCGCTACCTGCGTGGCATCCCCAGCCCCTGGGCCGTCAAGCGCCTGCAGGAGTTCAACGGAGACATCAACCGCTTCCGCGTCGTCAAGCGCTACCCCTCGGTGCTCAAGCAGATCGCCATCGCCAAAACCGAGCCGGGCGACGAAAACAACCAGGACATCTCGTCCCTGGTTGGCAAAGTGGACATCCGCAAGCTCGAAGACTTTGCGCAGGACGACACCGACGCCTACAGCTACTCGGGCGGCCTGTGCCTGGCCAACCAGGGCCTGCTCGAATTTGTGGAGATGTTCAAGGCGCCCATCAAGGTGTTGCACCCGCTGCTGACCGCCACACAGGAAAGCAACTACAAGGGCACCGAAGGGTTTGGCGCCATCCCGTTCGATGGTGTGGTGCTGGCGCACTCCAACGAATCGGAGTGGAAGGCCTTTCGCAACAACCGCAACAACGAGGCCTTCCTCGACCGCATCTACATCGTCAAGGTGCCTTACTGCCTGCGGGTCACCGAAGAGATCAAGATCTACGAGAAGCTGGTGCGCAACTCCTCGCTGTCGGAGGCGCCTTGCGCGCCCGGCACGCTCAAGATGATGGCGCAGTTCTCGGTGCTTTCGCGTCTCAAGGAGCCCGAGAACTCCAGCATCTACAGCAAGATGCAGGTCTACGACGGCGAGAGCCTCAAGGACACCGACCCCAAGGCCAAGTCGCGCCAGGAGTATGTGGACTACGCCGGGGTGGACGAAGGTATGAATGGCCTGTCCACGCGATTTGCGTTCAAAATTTTGTCGCGGGTGTTCAACTTCGATAACACCGAGGTGGCCGCCAACCCGGTGCACCTGCTCTATGTGTTGGAGCAACAGATTGAGCGCGAACAGTTTCCGCCCGAAACCGAGCAGAAGTACCTCTCCTACCTCAAGGAGTACCTGGCCCAGCACTATGTGGAGTTCATCGGCAAGGAAATCCAGACCGCCTACCTGGAGAGCTACAGCGAGTACGGCCAGAACATCTTTGACCGCTACGTGAGTTTTGCCGACTACTGGATTCAGGACCAGGAATTCCGCGACCCCGACACCGGCGAGAGCTTCGACCGCAACGCGCTCAACGCCGAGCTGGAAAAGATCGAAAAGCCAGCCGGCATCTCCAACCCCAAGGACTTCCGCAACGAAATCGTCAACTTCGTGTTGCGCGCGCGTGCCCAGAACGCCGGCAAAAACCCGGTCTGGACGAGCTACGAAAAGCTGCGCACGGTGATCGAGAAAAAGATGTTCAGCAACACCGAGGAGTTGTTGCCCGTGATCAGCTTCAACGCCAAGGCCAGCGCCGAAGACGCGAACAAACACCAGGAATTTGTTTCGCGCATGGTGGACAAAGGCTACACACCCAAACAGGTGCGGCTGCTGTGCGAATGGTATCTGCGCGTGCGCAAAGCGTCCTGAGCCCACCCACCTGACACGGGAGGCCACGTGGTCTACCTCATCGACCGCCGCATGCAGGGCAAGAACAAGTCCGCGGTCAACCGCGACCGCTTTTTGCGCCGCTTCAAGGGCCAGGTCCAGCAGGCGGTGGCGCGCGCCATCAAGGAGCGCTCCATCACCGACATGGAGAAAGGCGAAAAAATATCCATCCCGGTCAAGGACGTGAGCGAGCCCAGCTTTGGCCACACCCGGGGCGGCGTGTGGGAAACCATCAGCCCGGGCAACCGCAAGTACGTCAAGGGCGACCGCGTGCCGCGCCCCTCGGGCGGTGCCGGCGGGCAAGGCCAGGGCCAGGGCGGCAACAGCGACGAGACCGGCGAGGACGACTTCATCTTCGAACTCTCGCGCGAGGAATTTCTCGACTGCTTCTTCGAAGACCTGGCCCTGCCCGACCTGGTCAAAACCCAGCTGGCCAGCATCGACGAGTGGCGTTCGCAACGCGCGGGCTACACCATCTCGGGCACGCCCACCAACATCCACGTGTTGCGCTCGCTGCGCGGCGCGCTGGGTCGGCGCATTGCCATCGGCGGGCGCCCGCAGCGCCGGCTGGCCGAGGCCGAACGCGAATTGATGGCGCTGCTGGAAACGCCGGTGGACGAGCAGGACGAACGGGTGCTGGCGCTGCGCCGCGAAATCCACCACCTGCGCACGCGGCTGCTGGCCATCCCCTACCTCGACCCCTTCGACCTGCGCTACAGCAACCGCATCAAGGTGCCCAAGCCCAGCACCCAGGCGGTGATGTTCTGCCTGCTCGACGTCTCCGGCTCCATGGACCAGGCCCGCAAGGACATGGCCAAGCGCTTCTTCATACTGCTCTACCTGTTCCTGTCGCGCATGTACGAACACACGCAGGTGGTGTTCATACGCCACCACACGCAGGCGGCCGAGGTGGACGAACACGAGTTTTTCCACTCGCGCGAAACCGGCGGCACGGTGGTGTCGTCGGCGCTCACGCTGCTGACCAAGATCATGCGCGAGCGCTACGCCAGCAGCGAGTGGAATGTGTACGTGGCCCAGGCCTCGGACGGCGACAACTGGGACAACGACTCCGAGCAGTGCCTCAAACTGCTGCACGAGACCATCATGCCGGCCGTGCAGTACTACGCCTACGTGGAGATCACCGACGGCCCGCCACAAAATCTGTGGCACGCCTACGAACAGGTGGCGCAGATGCATCGCAACTTTGCACAGCAGCGCATCGTCTCGCCGGCCGACATCTTTCCGGTCTTCCGCGAGCTGTTTCGCAAACAACCGAAATGAACGCCCCCGCCGACCTGCCGCCGCGTTTCCGCCTGCCGGAGCAGTCGGAGTGGACCTTCGAGCTGATCGAAAAAATCCACCTGGAGATCGCGCGCGTGGCGCGCTCCTTTGGCCTGGACACCTACCCCAACCAGTTGGAAATCATCACCGCCGAACAGATGATGGACGCCTACGCCTCGGTGGGTTTGCCGGTGTCCTACCACCACTGGTCGTTCGGCAAACATTTTCTGGCCACCGAAAAAAGCTACAAACGCGGGCAGATGGGCCTGGCCTACGAAATTGTCATCAACTCCAACCCCTGCATCGCCTACCTGATGGAGGAAAACAGCCTGACCATGCAGGCCTTGGTGATTGCGCACGCGGCCTACGGTCACAACTCGTTTTTCAAGGGCAACTACCTGTTCCGCACCTGGACCGACGCCGAGGCCATCGTGGACTACATGGTGTTCGCCCGCAAATACATCGCCGACTGCGAGGCCCGCCACGGGCTGGAAGCGGTGGAGCTGCTGCTGGACTCCTGCCACGCCCTGCAGAACCACGGCGTGGACCGCTACAAGCGCCCGGCCAAACTGTCCCTGGAGAAAGAACTGGCGCGCCAGCGCGAGCGCGAGGCCTACCTGCAAAGCCAGGTCAACGACCTGTGGCGCACCGTGCCCCAGCGCGCCCACGCCGAGACCGAGGCCGCGCCGGTGCGCTTCCCCGACGAGCCGCAGGAAAACCTGCTGTACTTCATCGAAAAGTACGCGCCGCTGCTGCAGCCCTGGCAGCGCGAAATCATCCGCATCGTGCGCAAGATTTCGCAGTATTTCTACCCACAGCGCCAGACCCAGGTGATGAACGAAGGCTGGGCCACCTTCTGGCACTACACCATCCTCAACCAGCTGTTCGACGAAGGCGTGGTGGGCGCGGGTTTCATGATGGAATTCCTGCAAAGCCACACCAATGTGGTGATGCAGCCACCGGTGGGCCACCCCTACTACCGGGGCATCAACCCCTATGCCCTCGGTTTTGCCATGATGCGCGACATCCGCCGCATTTGCGAACAACCCGAAGCCGAGGACCGCGAGTGGTTCCCCGACATCGCGGGCAGCGACTGGCACAAAACCCTGGACTTCGCGATGCGCAACTTCAAGGACGAAAGTTTCATCGCCCAGTACCTCTCGCCCAGGCTGATCCGGGATTTCCACCTCTTTGCCGTGCTGGACGACGACCAGGACAGCCAGCTCACCATCTCGGCCATCCACGACGCCAATGGCTACCGTCACATCCGCCAGCGCCTGGCCGACCAGTACAACCTGGGCAACAACGAGCCCAACATCCAGGTCTGGTCGGTGGACCTGCAAGGCGACCGCGCCCTGACCCTGCGCCACACGCCCTACCAGCGCCGCCCGCTGAACGAGCAGACCGACGAGGTGCTCAAACACGTGGCGCGGCTGTGGGGCTTCGACGTGCGGCTGGAAACCGTGGACGAACACGGCGCGGTGAGCAGCGTGCGCGAGCGCAAGTGGGAGAAGCGCAACCGCATCTGAGCGGCGGGATCGGGAGCCTGTTTACACTTCGGGGGCCCAACACCTGCCCCTGCATGAGCCCCGAAGACACCGTCCAGCAACAGGTTGCCGCCTCCGGCAGCAGCTTTTATTACGCCTTCCTGTTCCTGCCCGCGCCCCGCCGCGCGGCCATCACGGCCTTCTACGCCTTCTGCCGCCAGATCGACGATGTGGTGGACGAAACCACCGACCTGGGCGTGGCGCAGACCAAACTCGACTGGTGGCGCAACGAGGTGCAACGCGCGTTTGCCGGTCAGCCCCAACACCCGGTTTTGCGCGCGCTGGCGCCGCACGTGCCGGCCTACGGCATCGAAGCCCGCCACCTGCTGGCCGTGATCGACGGCTGCCAGATGGACCTGGACCAGAGCCGCTACCTCGACTTCGCCAACCTCAGCACCTACTGCCACCTGGTGGCCGGCATCGTGGGCGAGGTGTCGGCGCGCATCTTCGGCCAGACGCGGGACCAGACCACCGCCTACGCCCACACGCTGGGCCGCGCGCTGCAGCTCACCAACATCATCCGCGACGTCGGCGAAGACGCGATGCGTGGGCGCATTTACCTGCCCATCAACGAACTGCAGCAGTTCAACGTCAAGGCGCACGAACTCGTCAAACGCGGGCAGGGTGCCGTGGACGCCGACTTCCCTCAGCGCTTCGAGGCGCTGATGCGTTTCCAGATCGCCCGCGCACAGGCCACCTACGACGAGGCCCTGGCCCTGCTGCCGGCCGTCGACAAACGCGCGCAAAAACCCGGTCTGATGATGGCCAGCATCTACCGCACCCTGCTGCACGAGATTGCCAGCGAGCCCCACCTGGTGCTGACCCAGCGCGTGGCCCTGACCCCGCTGCGCAAGTTCTGGCTGGCCTGGAAGGTGCAAGCCCTGGGTCGGCTGTGACCCGCACCACAGCCACCCGCACCGCCGTCATCGGCGGCGGCTGGGCCGGTCTGGCCGCCGCCGTGGCCGCCACCGATGCCGGCCAGCAGGTCACGCTGTTCGAAGCCGCACGCACCCTCGGCGGCCGCGCCCGTTCGCTCACGCTGGACATACCCAACGGCCCGCTGGACGTGGACAACGGCCAGCACATCCTGATCGGCGCCTACACCGCCACGCTGGGGCTGATGGCACGCCTGGGCGTGGCACCCGAGACCGTGCTGCACGCCCAACCCCTGGCCCTGCCCTTTGCCGACGGCACGGGCCTGTGCACGCCCGGCTGGGCAGCGCGCTGGCCGGCGCCGCTGGACGCGCTGGCCGCCATCGCCACCACACCCGGCTGGGGCTGGCGCGACAAGACCGCGCTGACCCTGGCCTCGCTGCGTTGGCAACTGGAGGGCTTTCAGTGCGACCCACACCTGACGGTGGCGCAACTGTGCACCGACCTGCCGCCGCGTGTGGTGCGCGAACTGATCGAACCGCTGTGTGTCTCGGCCCTCAACACCGCCGCCCACCAGGCCAGCGCCCAGGTGTTTTTGCGCGTGCTCAAAGACGCGCTGTTTGGCCGCGGCCACGGCGCCTGGAACGCATCCACCCTCTTGCTGCCACGCGCACCGCTGGGGCAACTCCTGCCCGAACCGGCGCAGCGTTGGCTGCAGCAGCAGGGCGCCCAGGTGCACACAGGGCGGCGCGTGTTGTCGCTGGCTCAAGCTGGGAACGGATGGCAGGTGGACGGCGAGGCTTTTGACCGCGTGCTGCTGGCCACGCCCCCGGGCGAGTCGGCCCGGCTGCTGGCGCCGCTGGAAGCGAGCCTGCCCGCAGCCGCCACCTGGGCGGCACAGGCGCAGGCGCTGCGCTTCGAAGCCATTGCCACGGTGTACGCCACGGCAGCCCGCGCGCTGCCGCAGGGCGCGGCCATGCTGGCCCTGCGCAACGGCCCGGGCGCACCGGCACAGTTCGTGTTCGACAAAGGCGCGCTGGGCGGGCCGGCGGGGTTGCTGGCCTTTGTGGTCAGCGCCTGCGGCGACGACCGCGAGCGCTTGCAGTCCGAGGTGGTGCGGCAAGCCGAAGCGCTCGGCCTGGGACCGCTGCAGGTGTTGCAGACCGTGGTGGAAAAACGCGCCACCTTCGCCTGCACACCAGCCCTGTTGCGCCCGGCCAGCCACATCGCCCACGGCCTGTGGGCGGTGGCCGATTTTGTCGATGGCCCCTACCCCGCGACGCTGGAAGGCGCGGTGCGCTGCGGCCTGGCAGCCGGCGCGAACAACGGTTGAATCAGCGGCGCTGCACCCAGCGCATCAGCTCGGCACCCCGGCCGTCGAGCAGCACCAGCTGACCGGGCTCCAGACGTGCGCTGCGGGTGGCGTCGAGCGCGCGCAGCACCCGGCTTTCGATGGCCATCAGCTCACCGGCACAGGCGCGGCGCGTGCCTGCCAGCGGCCCCATCTGCAGGCCACCGCCGCCCAGCCGCAGCGCGCCGGCAAAGCGATTGCAGCCGCTGTTGCCCGCCACCTGCGTGCTGCTGACAAACTGCAGCTCGGGCTGCTGGCCCAGTGGCAGCGCGGCCGCAGCCGGCTCGGCCAGCGCCCACTGGGTGCCGGGCAGGGCGTCCAGCGAAGCCAGCATGGGCGGGGTCTGCGGCTGCGTGCCGCAGGCGGTCAAACCAGCGGCCAGCCCGGCTGCCAGGGTGGCGACCAACAACTGTGTTTTCATCTCGCGCTCCCGGCCGCGCTCAGGCCTGGGCGCGCAATTGCACCAGGGCGGGCCGGTTCACGCAGCGGTGCAGCCAGACGTCGGTCAGGGGGTAGGCCGACAGCAGATGGGGCGCCGGGCGGGCCCAGGTGAGCACGCTGGCCACACACAGATCGGCCACGGTGAAACGCTCGGCCGCCAGATGTGCCTGTCCACGCGCTTGCTGGCGCTGCAGCTGCTGCTCCAGCACCTGCAGGGGCACGTGCAGGCGCTTCTCGGCGGCCTCGGCCAGATCGGTCTTGCGTTGATCGGCTGGCATGGCCATGCGGTGCATCAACACCGTGAGCGCGTCCTTTTCCAGCTCTGTCACGGTCCAGAAACTCCAGCGCAGCGCGTCGGCGTCTTCGGCTGCGGTGGCCGGCGCGATGTCGCTGCCGTCGCCGCGCCCGTGGTGGCGCGCCACGTACAGCGCGCAGGCCATGGACTCCCACACCACCACGTCGCCATCGGGCCGGTGGTCCACCAGCACCGGGATGTGACCATTGGGGTTGAGCGCCAGGAATTCGGGCGTGCGGGTGGCGCCGTCTTTGTAGGGCGCGGGGAGGTGTTCAACCGGCAGGCCCAGCTCGGCGGCGGCCCACAAGGGGCGCACCGCGCGGGAAGCGACGATGCCGTGGATGGTGAGACTCATGGTGAGTGTGTGTCGTGATGAAAAATCAGCCCAGCCGTTCGACCAGGGCGTTGAGATCGGCGATGGTGAGGTGAGGCTGGTGAGGCGCATGGCCCCAGTCGTGGCCTTCGCGGTTGACCCACGCGAACTGCATGCCTGCGCCCAGCCCCCCCACACCGTCGAGGTGGGCGTCGTCGCCCACGTGCAGGGTGTGCTCGGGCGCGGCGCCCGCCAGGGCGGCGGCGGCGTGGAAGATGCGCGGGTCGGGCTTGCCCACACCAAATTCGCGCGCGCTCAAAGCGGCCTTGAAGTAGCGCGCCAGGCCCACCCGCTGGATGTCGGCGTTGCCGTTGGACAGCGCCACCAGCGGGTAGCGCGCACTCAGCGCCTCCAGCGCGGGCAGGGCATCGGCAAACAGATCGACCTGGTGGCGGGCCTCGAAAAACACCTCAAAGGCGGGCTCGGCCAGGGCCGGGTCGTCGCCCGCACGGCGCAGCGCCAGGCGGATGGCCTCGCGGCGCAGCGTGCCCAGATCGTGCGCGAGGTGCGCAAAGGCCAATTCCGTCTCGGTACGGATCTGGCGCTTGGTGTCCGGCTGCGCCAGCAGGGCCACGGTGGCGGGCGCGCGGTCGGCCAGCCAGCCGGTCAGCGCGGTTTCGGCGCGCGCAATGGTCGGCCAGATGGGCCACAAGGTGTCGTCCAGGTCCAGCGTGATGGCCTTGATGCGCGATGGGTTCAGCATGGTGGGTGAGAATACCGCATGCCTTTCCGCCCCGAACCCGAACACACCCACGGCCAGCCGGTCAAAACCGCCGTTTTGTTGTGCAACCTGGGCACACCCGACGAGGCCACGCCTTCGGCGGTGCGCCGCTACCTGGCCGAATTCCTGGGCGACAGCCGCGTGGTGGAAATCCCCAAGCCCCTCTGGTGGCTGATCCTGCACGGCATCATCCTGCGCGTTCGCCCGGCCAAGTCGGCCGCCAAATACGCCAGCATATGGACGCCCGAAGGCTCGCCGCTCAAGGTATGGACCGCCAAACAGGCCACACTGCTGCGCGGTTTTCTGGGCGAACGTGGCCACCGCGTCGAGGTGCGCTACGCCATGCGCTACGGCAACCCGTCCATCGCCTCACAACTGGACGCGCTCAAGGCCGAAGGCGCCACCCGCATCCTGATCGTGCCGCTTTACCCGCAGTACAGCGGCACCACCACCGCCAGCGTAATGGACGCCGTGTACGACTGGGGCAAACGGGTGCGCCACCTGCCCGAGCTGCGTTTCATCAACCGCTACCACGACGACCCGACCTACATCGCCGCCCTGGCGGCTTCGGTGCGCGCACACTGGATGGCGCATGGCCAGCCGGAGAAGCTGGTGATGAGTTTTCATGGCGTGCCCGAGCGCACCCTGCAACTGGGCGACCCCTACCACTGCGAATGCCACAAGACCGGCCGCCTGCTGGCCGAGGCACTGGGTCTGGACAAGGACCGTTACGTGGTCACCTTCCAGTCGCGTTTTGGCAAGGCCAAGTGGCTGCAGCCCTACACCGAACCCACGCTGGTGGCGCTGGCGCAATCGGGCGTGAAGCGGGTGGACGTGATGTGCCCCGGCTTCACCAGCGACTGCCTGGAGACGCTGGAAGAAATCAACATGGAAGCGCGCGAGGCCTTTTTGCACGCGGGCGGCAGCGCGTTCCACTACATCCCCTGCCTGAACGACCGCAACGAGTGGATACGCGCCCTGGCCGATCTGAGCGAACGCCATCTGGCGGGCTGGCCCACGCAGGCCAAGCCGGATGAGGCCGCTTCGCGCGAGACGCTGGCGCGTGCCAAGGCCATGGGCGCGGCGCGCTGAGCCGCCGCGTCACAGCAGACCGCGCGTGGCCAGGGCTTGCTGGCACTGCGCGGGGTGCTGGAAGCGCAGGCCTTGCCAGCCGTGACGCTCGGCGGCCTCGATGTTGCGGGCCACGTCGTCGATGAAGAGCGTGCCGGCACCGGCCGCGTTGAAGCGGTTGTCGGCGGTGGCGAAGATGGCGGCGTCGGGTTTGATCTGACCCACGCGGGCGGAAAAAATCCCGTCGTGAAAAGCGCTGAAAAACCCGTGCTGGGTTTCCAGCATCTGCGCGTAGCCCTCGGGCATGTTGGACAGAAAGTACAGCGGCCAACCCCGCTGTTGCAGCGCCAACAGAATGTCCACCGTGCCGCTGTGCACCGTCATGTGGGGTGGTATGGCGTCCATGAGGGCCAGCAGGTCGGCCACCTTGAGGCCGGTGCGTTGCGCGATGCGCCGGGCCAGCGGCCGTGGTTCGATCTGGCCGAGGTCGAACAAGGCCCAGTCGCTGTCGGGGTCGAAGGTCTGGAAGATGGCCTGGGCCAGTTCGGCGGCGCGAGCCACGTTGGGCGCTTCAGTGGGGAACACCTCCTGCAAGAGCAGCAGCGGCTCCCAGCGAAAGAACACGCCGCCCAGATCGAACACCACGCGCTCCACCGCTGCCGCCTCGCCCATCTCAGACCCCCACCACCGACACGCCGTGGGACCCCAGCGACAAACCCAGTGTGTCGCCCACATGCCAGTGGTGCTGCAGGTCCGGACTCACCACAAAGATGGCACCCAGCGGCGTGTCCACCGTCAGCTCGCGGTGGCTGCCCAGGTAGGCCTGTTTGGCCAACCGACCGTTGAGGGTGTCGGCCGCTGGCGCGCCCGCCCGCCAGGCCTCGGGACGTATGGCGGCCTTGGCCGGTCCGGCTGGGGTGGGATGTGCCGGTCGGATGCGCAAGGGGCCCACCGACACCGTGCCGTCGTCATGCGACTGTGCGTCGAACAACATGGCCTCGCCCATGAACCCCGCCACGAACACGCTGTTCGGGCGTTCGTACAGATCCGTCGGCGAACCGGCCTGGGCAATGCGGCCAGCGTCCATCACGATGATCTGGTCGCTCACCGCCAGCGCCTCGGCCTGGTCGTGGGTGACGTAGGCCACGGTGAGGCCCAGGCGTTGCTGCAGGGCGCGGATTTCCTCGCGCATGCTGCGGCGCAGCCGCGCGTCGAGGTTGGACAAGGGCTCGTCGAACAGCAGCACCGCCGGTTCGATGACCAGCGCGCGCGCCACCGCCACGCGCTGCTGTTGGCCGCCCGAAAGTTCGCTGGGCAGTCGCTCGTCCAAGCCAGAGAGGCCCACCGTGGCGAGTGCGGCACGGGCGCGCTCGGTGATGTCGCGCGGGGCCACACCGCTCACGCGCAGGCCGTAGCCCACGTTGTCCATCACGCTCATGTGCGGAAACAAGGCGTAGCTCTGGAACACCATGCTGACGTTGCGGTCCACCGGCCCCAGGGTGGTGACGTCGCGCCCGTCAATGAAAATCTGCCCGCCACTGGGCGACTCCAGCCCGGCGATCAAGCGCAGCGTGGTGGTCTTGCCACAACCCGAGGGCCCGAGCAAGGTGGTCAGGCTGCCCTTGGGAACCGTGAAAGAAACGCCTTGCACCACCAGCGGTGAGCGGGCGTCGCCATAGCGTTTGGTCACGTTGCGGAACTCGATGCCGGTGGCGCTCATGGGAGTCATGGTTGGCGATGAAATAGATGTGTCAGTGCTCGCGCCCGCGCCGGCCCAGCTGGCGTTCGCCCACCAGGCGCTGCAGCAGCCACACCACCAGCGACATGAAGGCGATCAGCACGGTGCAATAAGCCAGGGCCACGCCGTAGTCGCCGTTGCCGACGCGGCCGATGATGTAGGTGGTGGCGAGTTCGTACTTCGCCGACACCAGGAAGACCACCGCCGAAACGGTGGTCATGGAACGCACGAACCCATAGACCAGGGCCGCCACGAGCGCCGGTTTGAGCAGAGGCAGCACCACCCGTCGCAGGGTGGTCAGGGTGCCGGCGCGCAGCATCATGGAGGCTTCGTCCAGTGAGCGGTCGAGCTGCTTGAAAGCGGCGGTGCCGGCGCGCACGCCCACCGGCAGGTTGCGGAA
Organism: Hydrogenophaga sp.; assembly: GCA_030696525.1. Taxonomy (GTDB): domain Bacteria; phylum Pseudomonadota; class Gammaproteobacteria; order Burkholderiales; family Burkholderiaceae_C; genus Hydrogenophaga. Next base: position 13,986 of record JAUYSB010000194.1, read on the forward strand.
CACAAAACACAACACGATGATGAGTGCGGTGCCGGTGAGTTCTAAAGGCGGCACGTTGAAGGCCAGGATGTAGCTCACGCCCAGCACCGTGCCGGGGATGGCAAAGGTCAGCAGGGCCGCGAACTCGAAGGCCGCCTTGCCCCGGAACTCGGTGCGCGCCAGCAGCCAGGCGATCAGCAGGCCCAGGCCCGCGCACAGCGGCGCCGCCAGTGCCGCGAGCGACACGGTGGTGAACAGCGACGACCAGGCCGAACCGGCCCACACCAGGCCCGAGGCGCCCCACTGCAGGTCGAAGGCCGACCGGAAGTGGTTCAGCGTCAGGGTGTGATCGCGCCCCCAGGTCTGCACAAAACCGCCGGCAAACGCGAACAGGTACAAGACCACGGTGAACAACAGCCAGGGCACCGACACGCCCACCGCCAGGCGGCGCACCGCAGCAGGCAAGGGCATGGCCACCCCGGCATCGCCCTTGCCGGTGACGGTGGTGAAGGCGCTGCGCCCAAGCACCGAGCGCTGCACAAAAAACACCGCCAGCGCAAACGCGGTGAGCACCAGCGCCAGCGCCGCGGCCATGCCCGGGTCCAGCGAGGCACCGACAATGGCGAAGAAGATTTCGGTGGACAACACCGCGTACTGCCCGCCCAGGATGATGGGGTTGCCGAAGTCGGCCATGCTCTCGATGAAGCCGACCAGAAAGGCGTTGGCCAGGCCGGGCTTGAGCAGTGGCAGCGTGACGGTGGTGAAGGTGCGCAGGCGGCTGGCGCGCAGCGTCTGCGCGGCCTCTTCCAGCGAGGGGCTGACGCCCTGCACGACGCCGCGCATGATCATGAAGGCGATGGGCGTGAAGGCAAACATCTGCGCCAGCCAGATGCCAAACACGCCGTAGAACCAGCGCGTGGGCGCGATGCCGAACGCCCACGCCATGAACTGGTTGTACAGGCCGGCACGGCCGAACAGCAGGATCAGCCCCAGGCCCACCACAAAGGGTGGCGTGATGATGGGCAACATGGCCAGTGCATTGAGCGGGCGCGCCAGGCGGGTGCCGCCGCGCTCGGCCCACAGCGCCATCAGCGTTCCCAGCACGGTGGTGCCGGTGGCCGTGAGCAAGGCCAGGAAAAGGGTGTTCCAGGCCACGCCGCAGCGACCACCGCCCGCCACACAAGCCAGGCCCCAGATGCGCTCGGTGGCCAGCCGCTGCCACAAGGCGCCGGCCTGGAAAACACCCAGGTCGTCCTGAAAAGCCGACACCAACGAACGCGTCACCGGGTAGACCACAAACAACAGCAGCAGTGCCACACAGCCCACCACCGCCGCCGACACGAACAGGTCGCCACGGAACCAGCCCAGCCGCGCCAGGGCCGCACCCAACAAAACCGTGAGGCTGGCCAGCGCGACAAAGCCGCCCCAACCCATGCCAAACTGGCCGCGTGGCAAAGCGCCCAACCAGGCCTCCAGCGGCGCAAACGCCCAGCCCGGCGCACCGATGGCAAAGCCGCTGCCCAGCAGCCCACCCAAGCCCAGCACAGCCCCGGCGAGCAAACCCCAGCCCTGCGCGCGGCCGGCCGGCAACCACAGGCTCAGCAGGGCCACCCACAGGCCGGCCCAACCGAACCACAACCAGGGCCGCCCGTGCCACGCGGCCTGGATCAAACCGTTGGCGTTGTCGTCATCGGCGAACAGCGCAGGCAAGGCCGACCACAGCGAGCCCTGTTGCAGAAAGTACCAGGGCAACAACACATAGGCGCCCAGGCCCAGCAAGGCCCAGGCCGCGATGGCGCGCTGGGAGCGCAGAACAGGCATGCGTGCCATGTTCAACGCGGCAGGCTGTTGACGTCCTTTTCCCAGCGCAGGATCAGGCGGCGGCGCTCGGCCGTCTGACCGTATTTGGCATGGTCGTAGTTGATCAGCTTGATCTTGCGGAAATCGGGCACACGCGGATCGACCTGGGTGTCACGGTGCGAGGGCAGCTGAAACTGCAGCGTGGCCGCACCCAGGGCCTGGGCCGAGGGCGTGAGGGCCCATTCGTAGAACTTCTTGGCGGCATCGAGGTTGCGTGCGCCACGCACGATGGACATGGAACCCACCTCGGCACCCGTGCCGTCGCTGGGCGTGACGGTGTCCAGCGGAAAACCCTGCGCCTTTTCACCCGGACCATCGTGCACAAAGCTGATGGACACCGTGGCCTCGCCACGTGCCACGGCCTTGATTGGCCCGGTGCCCGAACGCGTGTAGGCGGCGATGTTGCCGTGCAACTTCTTCAGGTACTCGAAGGCCTGGTCTTCGCCCATGAGCTGCACCAGGGTCGCGATCATGGTGTAGGCCGTGCCGCTGGACGCCGGATTGGCCGACTGGATCTCGCCCTTGTACTCGGGCTTGAGCAGGTCGGCCCAGGTCTTGGGCACGGCCAGCTTCTTGCGCGCCAGCAGCTCGGTGTTGTAGCCAAACCCGAGCGGCCCGGAGTAGATGCCCACGGTGCGGTAACCCGACTGCGCGGCCTGCTTCTGCGCCCAGTCGTGCAGTTTGGGCAGGGTCGGCGAGCGGTATTCGAGGGTGAGGTTTTGTTCGGCCGCCTGCAGGTGCGGGTCGCCCGTGCCACCGAACCAGACATCGGTTTTGGGGTTGGCGCGCTCGGCCACGATCTGGGCAATCGCTTCGCCCGAACCCTTGAGCGCCAGGTTGACCTTGACGCCCTGGCTCTTCTCGAAGGTCACCGCCAGCATGTTGCACCAGGCCGCCTGGGCCGAGCAGATGACATTGACTTCACTGGCTTGCGCGGCCAATGGCAGCGCGGCGGCGCACAGCACGGGCGCGAGCGTTTTGAACGCCTTGTTCATGGTGGTGTCTCCCTGACTTGGTTGTGACTACGCGGCACGCATGATGCCCACCGCAAGACCACAAGCGTGTCAGGGAAACCCATGGCTTGTGGCGCTGGAAAGACGAAATGTGCGCCTTCAAGACTCAACAATCGTCAACAACGCCCTTGTCTTCGCCGCTCAGCCCCCGCCGGCCAGGAAGCGCGCCACCAGCTCCAGCTGTTCCGGCACGTTGAGCGCCGGTGCGTGCCCACAACCGGGCACCGTCACCACCAGCGCCCGCGGGCCGCGCTCGCGCATGGCGTCGGCGGTTTCGGCCAGCAGCAGGTCCGAGGTTTCGCCACGCAGGCACAACACCGGCACGTCTATGCGCTCGTAGTCGTCCCAACGGTCGTAATCGGTGGGGTGGTGCACAAACTGCATCACCATGGCCGGGTCGTAGTGGGGGGTCACGCGGCCGTCGGGCAGGCGGCGGGTGGAGGTTTCGGTCAGGCGGCGCCACTGCGCATCGGTCAACAAGCCGTAGGGCTTGTAGACCGTGCGGAAGTAGGCCTCCAGCTCGCCCACGGTGTCAAAGGCCGGCGGGTTGCCGGCGTAGCTGCGGATGCGCTGGATGGCCGCGTCCGCGAGTTTGGGGCCGATGTCGTTGAGCACGAGGCGCGTGATGCGCCCCTTGAGCGGCCCGGCCGCGCACACCAGCCCGATGCCCCCGCCCATGGACGTGCCCACCCAGTGGAAACGTTGCAGCCCGAGCTGATCGACCAGCGACACCGCCAGGCGGCTGTAGAAAGCCAGGTTGTACTCGCGCTCGGGCAAGGGGCTCCACTGGCTCAGGCCGCGGCCAATGGTGTCGGGGCAGATCACGCGGTAGCGGCTGCTCAGGTGCTCGGCCAGCTCGTCCATGTCGCGCCCGGTGCGGGCCAGGCCGTGCCAGGCGATCACGGTGTCGGTGTGCTGCGCGCCCCACTCCATGAAGTGGATTTCGCGGCCTTCGCAGTTCAGATAACGTGACTGGGGCGACATGGCGGGCCTTGTGGTCGGGTGGTGGTGTGGCGGCCGCTCAATCGGGCACGTTGATGCTGCCGCTGCCCACGGAGATGCGGTCGGCCGCTGCGGGTTGTGCGCTGATGGCAGGCAGGTGGGCCGGCGTGAGCGCGGGCGCTGCCCCCGGTGTGCCACCACGCGGCACGGTGCGGATCACCTGGCTGGGCGGCAGCGCCGTCTTGGCGTCAAGGTGGGCATACATGGCGTCCAGCGCGCGGTTCAGGTAGACGTGCAGCGGCACAAAACGGCTGTCGTAACCCGGCAGCACGGTGGGCAGGCCGATGAAACCATCGAAGTGCTGCGCGTTGGTCACCTCCACATAGCTCAGGCGGCTGTTGCTGCCCTCGACCTTGCCGTTGAGCGCCACGTAGGGCCGCGAGGTGTGGTTGACCGGCAGCAACGCATCGTTGCGACCGTGCACGATGATGGCCGGCTTGCCACGCAGGTTGCCGTTGCGGCGCGCTTCGTCCACGCCGGTCTGCAGGCGTTGCGCCAGCGGACCGCTGCCGGTGACGAGGTTGCGCAGGCACAGCGCGCCGTCGAGGTTCCAGTCGGCCACACCCTGGGCGTTGAAGGACAGGAAATCGCGCGCCGGACCAAACAGGCCGTTGTTGTTGACCAGGTTCACACCGGTGGACGGTGGCACGCCGTTGCCGACGGCAAACATGCCCGCCAGCGCCGCCGGCGCCAGCGTGGTGACCCCGCCGGTGGCCGCGGTGGCGGCGTAGCTGAAGCCGCACAGGTTTTCGTCCACACGGGCCTGCGCATGCGCGTTGGCAAAGGTGGTGGCCACGGCCGGCGCGATCTCGAAGGCCGCGTGCGACGGATGCAGTTCCGAGGCATCGGCCTCCCAGCCATAGGCCAGCAGCTTGCCCAGCGCTTCTTCGGCCTGGGCCGCCGTGGTGTCGGCGCTCAGCAGGCCCTGCGCCTTGAGCGCGGCGCAGCGGTTGGGGGCCACCGGGAAGGCGGCACCGGCAAAACCGGCGGCAAAGGCCCCCGCGAACGGGCCGCCCGCCACCGAAGGCGCGAGCGACGCACAGGCCTGGTAGAGGTTGGCGTAGGTGGTGAAGTCCACCAGCGATTTGCCCACCACCGCCACCGTGGTGTTGCCACGCTGGACCGTCACGCCGTGGTTGGCCGGCAGCTCCACCGCGGGTTCCGACACGGCCACGCCGTCGATCAGGCCTTTGCTGTCCTGCTCGGCTGCGGCCAGCGCCGCGCCACCGCCGTTGGACAGGCTGGAGGCGATCACCAGTGTGTTGGACGGCCGGAAGGTCTGCACCTTCTGGCCCAGCGCGTCGCTGGCGCCCAATTGTTCGTTGAGCACGTAGAAGGCCATTTCCACCGCCTTGAGCGTGCTCTGGCCCCAGTCCTTCTCCACGTTCTGGCCCGAGTGCGCGTGCTTGAAGGCAAAGCGGTTGGGCGTGGCGGTGTTGAAGGCGGCCAGTTCGGTGGCCGACAGGCCAGCGTTGAACGCGGCGTTCTTGCCCGCCGCCGTGGCGCTGGTGCGTGTGCCGTCGATCAGCGGCACGGTGTCGTTTTGCAGGTCGTGGGGCGCGCCGCCCGTGCCCTTGTCGGTGTAGGCCACGGCACAGCCGCGCTTGAGGCCCCACTCGCCGGTGGAGATGCCGCCGTACACGCCGCGCGAACCCGAGGCGGTGGCGGTGATGATGCAGGGCTTGGCGGGGTTGAAGCTGGCCGGCACCTGCACCATCAGGCCCACGTTGAGGCGGCCCGTGCCGTCGTCGGCAAAGGCGTGGTACTCGCGGCCAGCGACCTTGCCTTCACCGCTGCCCACCGTGCCATCGCTCGCCACGTTGGGGCCGTAGAAAACGCCGTAGCCGCCAGCGGCGGTCATGTCCACCATGGCGCGGTAGTTGGTGTGGATGGCGGTGCGGCGCAGTTCGGCGGCGGTGGGGGCGAGCGGGTCGGCGTAGGCCGGTGCCAGGGGCGACGCCAGGCCGGTCTTGCCCAGGCCGGCAGTCAGCAGGTCGTCGCTGTTGCCGTCATAGCTGGCGGCACCCACCTGGCCCAGCCAGGCGGGTTTCACGTTGAGCGCGGGGTCGCCGCCGCCACAGGCGCTCAAGCCCAGCAAAGCCAGGGCGGCCAGCGCGGCCGGGGTTTTGCGTGTCAGGGTGTTCTGCGTGTTCATCCGATGTCTCCTCTTGTGTGGGTGGGGAAAGTTCAACGCTTGGCGCGGTCGCGCAGCCGCCCCACGATGCCCGTGGGGAAGTGGTAGACCGACAACACGAACAGCAGGCCCAGCCAGAGCAGCCAGCGGTCGGGTGTGAGCAGGGCCGGCAGCAGCGGCAGGCCTTCGGTGGCGTTGCCGGCCAGGCGCAGCAGGTCCTGCAGGTAGCTTTGTGCCAGCAGGAACAGGGTGCTGCCCAGGATGGCGCCGTACAAGGTGCCCATGCCGCCGATGACAACGATGAGCAGGATGTCCAGCATGATCTCGAAGGACAGCGAGGTGTCGGGCCCGTTGTAGCGCAGCCAGAGCGCCAGCAGGCAGCCCGCCAGCGTGGCAAACAGCGCGGCCAGCACGTTGGACAGCGTGCGGTACACCACGGTGCGGTAGCCCAAGGCTTCGGCGCGGAAATCGTTTTCGCGTATGGCCTGCAGCACCCGGCCAAAGGGCGAATTCACGATGCGCAGCATGACCAGGAACATGCCCGTGACCACCGCGAACAGCAGGTAGTAGGTGATGAGCCGGCCGTTGAGCGCCACCGCGCCAAACGGCCCTTCCCAGTCGTCCTCCATCAGCGTGAAGCCAGGCGACAGCAGCTCGGGCACCTTGAAGCTCAGGCCATCCTCACCGCCGGTGATGTCGGACAGCTGCGAGGCCAGCGTGAGAAAGGCCGAGGCCACGGCCAGCGTGATCATGGCGAAAAAGATGGCCCGCACCCGCAGCGAGAACAGGCCGATGACCAGGGACAAGACCAGCGAAATGGCGAGTGCGGCCACCGTGCCCAGCGCGATGGCGCCCCAGGTGGGGCCCATGGCATTGAGCGCGATGGCCAGGCCATAGGCGCCGATGCCGAAGAACATGGTGTGGGCAAAACTCACGATGCCGGTGTAGCCCAGCAGCAGGTCGAAACTCACCACCAGGGCGATGAAGATCAGCACCTTGGCCGCCACGTTGATGGACTTCACACCGGTGAAGAGGAAGGGCGCGAAGGCCAGGCCCAGCACGATGACGATGAGCATCAAGGCGAGCCAGCGGCTGCGCGGCAGGTCGTGGGAGAGGATTCTTGAAAACATGGTTTCGACGCCCTCAACGATTGGCCACGGGGTACACACCCTGCGGCCGCCACAACAGGATGGCCACCAACAGCGCGATGTTGGAGAACAGCGCCACCTTGGGCGCGAGGAAGCCGGTGTAGTTGGCCATCAGGCCCACCAACAAGGCACCGATGAGCGCGCCCGTGGTGGAGCCCAGGCCGCCGATGATGATGACGATGAAGATCAGCACGTTGACCTGCGCACCCATCTGCGGTGTCACGGTCTGTTGGTACAGCCCCCACATCACACCGCCCAGGCCGGCCAGCGCGCTGCCGGCCACAAACACGCCGATGAACAGACGCACGATGCGGTAGCCCAGCGACTCAACCATCTCGCGGTCCTGCACGCCGGCGCGGATCAAAAGGCCGACCTTGGTGCGGTTGAGCGTCCAGACCATGGCGATGAACACCAGCGCGCCCACCAGCACGGCCAGCACGCGGTACTTCTCCACCGCCGCCTCGCCGAAGATGAAGGCGCCGCGCAGCGACACCGGCAGCGGCATGGCGATCTGCTGCGGGCCCCAGATGACCTTGATCAGTTCCTCGCCGATGATCATGCCGCCCATGGTGATCAGGATCTGCTTGAGGTGCTGGCCATAGACGGGCTTGACGATGACACGCTCGAACACATAACCCAGCGCGCCCGCCACCGCCATCGCCACGAGCATGGCCGGCAGCAGCGCCACCATGTTGAGCCAGAAGCTGTCGGCCTCCACGTACGAGCCCATGGCGGCAAACACCGAGGTGGCCACAAAAGCCCCCAAGGCGATGAAAACACCGTGACCGAAGTTGAGCACGTCCATGAGGCCGAACACCAGCGTGAGGCCCGAGGCGATGACAAACACGATCATGCCCATGGCCAGGCCGGCCACGGTGAGCGTGAGCCAAGTGGAGGCGCTGCCCGTGAGTGGCAGCGCGATCAGCGCCAACAGCGGCACCAGCAGCAGCGGCTTGTAGTCGAAGTCTTTGTTCATTGATGTGCCTTCAAAGACAGACCGAGCAGGCGGCCTTGCATGGCTTCGTCCTCGGCCAGCTCGGCCATGCTGCCGCTGTGCACCACACGGCCATCGTCCATCACGGCCACGCTGTCGCCCAACTGGCGCGCAAAGTTGAAGTTCTGCTCCACCAGCAGGATGGTGGTCTGGGCGGCCTTGAGCGCCTTGAAGGCGGCGATCATGTTCTGGATGATGGCGGGCGCCAGACCCTTGCTGGGCTCGTCGATGAGCAGCAACTGGCGCGGCTCGACGATGGCGC
>JAUYSB010000252.1 GCA_030696525.1 Hydrogenophaga sp.
TCAGGGCCCGGGCCTTGGGGTTACGTTCAGGGAGGATCTGATCGAGAGATAAATGGGGTCAGTACATTTAATTCAAGAGATTTTTACGGCGTGGTAGTGCACAACAAATTCTTGCAGTCGGACCGTCTGAGGCAGAACGCCCCTGCCATTTAATTTCAAACCAATATGGAGTGAGCTATGAGCATTCGAAAAATAAAAACTATGATTTCAATTGCTTGCCTGTTTGTCGTTTCACCCGTTTTTTCCCAGGGCCAGGGCGGCCAGCCATTTCAGAACCTGCAAAACCAGATCGATAATCTGCAAGCGCAAATTGATGCTATACAGCTGGGTAGCAGTAATGCACCCATTAATCTTGCGGTTGATTGCAATAATGGTGAAACAATCAATGGTGCACTAGCCTCGGTCGGAGGTGCTGCCAATCAGCTCAATATTGAAATTACCGGCGAATGTATGGAGCAGGTAGTTTTACGCAGAAGCGACGTCCATCTTCAGGGAGTTTCTCCGGATGCCGGGATCACAGGAAATTTTGCGCTATTTGCAGTGGACGGTGCGTCCAATATTTCAGCCGATTCACTTACCCTGGATGGGGGGCTTGCTGCGCTTGCCTGTCTCGATAATGCGGCCGTGGTTGGCTCAAACCTGGTGCTGGAAAATTCTAATAGTGGCGTTCTGGCCCATTTCGGCGGCGCCTGCGATATCAGAGATTCCATTGTGCAGAACAATAATCAGGGCATGTCTGTTGGCACCAATGGTGTGGTTGATGCAAAAGGTGTGACTGTGCAATACAGCAGTGGAGCCGCAGCAAATGTCTATACAGGCGGCAGCCTTACCTTGAACGCATCCGCGGCTGGAGCTTCGCGCGTCAATAACAACGCTATGGGCTTGAGCATTTTCGCCAACGCCAGCTTGCGGCCAGTTAATGTAGTGATAGAGGACAACCAGTCTAGCGGAATAAGCCTGTTCGGCGGTGGTACCCTGTTTATTGAGTCCAATGCCAGTGGTGGTCTGATAGTTCAGAATAATAGTGGGCACGGCATTATTATCCAGCCACTTTCCACTGCTTACTTTGCCGGACAAGTAAGCCTCAATAATAATGAAGGCTATGGCCTGGTCTGTGTCGGGGTACACAGTGCCGGAGCAGTGGAAAATGTTCTGGCTGCGGGTAACGCTCTCGGTGACATCACTTCATCTTGTGAGTTCTAGCTCAACTGATTGTGATGCATGGAAGAATGATTTGATGCAACGCAAGTGCTAGCATTCCGCCCCATGCCGCTTCTCAACCTCACTGATCTCGACCAACGCCTGCACGACCTCAAGGCCCTGCCTATCCACCGTGGGCGGGTCCTGCGCGCCTGGTTGAACGGCAAGGCGTTGGACGCAGGTCCGCGTCGCCAGAAACAGGAAAATTTCCTGCCGCTGTCGGTACGCAATGGCTTGCCCGCACTCAGCGAAGAACTGGAAGCAGGGGCAAAGATTCATTCCCAACATCCGGGCGCCGATGATTCGGTGCGTCTGCTGGTCAAGCTGGCGGACGGGCAGATGATTGAAAGCGTACTGTTGCCCCGCGACGGGCTCTGCGTGTCGACCCAGGTCGGTTGCGCTGTCGGTTGTCGCTTCTGCATGACCGGCAAGAGCGGCCTGATTCGCCAGGTGAGCAGCCTGGAAATCGTGGCGCAGGTCGTACTTGCACGCCGTCTGCGCCCGGTGAAGAAGGTCGTGTTTATGGGCATGGGCGAGCCGGCGCACAATCTCGACAATGTGCTCGAAGCCATTGATCTGCTCGGCACCGAAGGTGGCATCGGCCACAAGAACCTGGTGTTTTCCACCGTCGGCGACCGCCGTGTGTTCGAGCTGCTGCCGCAGCAACGCGTCAGGCCGGCGCTGGCCTTGTCGCTGCACACGACCAAGTCCGACCTGCGCGAACACCTGCTGCCGCGCGCGCCGAAAATTGCGCCAGAGGAACTGATGGAATTGGGCGAGGAGTACGCGCGCAAGACCGGCTACCCGATCCAGTACCAATGGACGCTCCTCAAGGGCATCAACGATGGGCAGGACGAACTCGACGAAATCCTGCGCCTGTTCAAGGGCAAGTACGCGGTGCTGAATGTCATTCCCTTCAACAGCCTCGAAGGCACGGGGCTGGAAGCCGGAAACGGGGTGAGCTATGAGCGCCCCGATGCCGAGTGCATCCGCGAGATCGTCAAGTACCTGCACAGCCGCTACGTGCTGACCAAGGTGCGCAACAGCGCGGGGCAGGACGTGGACGGTGGCTGTGGCCAGTTGCGTGCCCGCGCCGAGGGCGCTGTGCAGCGGGTGGATATGCGTCGCTTGCGCGACACGAGGATCGCCCCTCAAGTATAGGTCGGATGCACGAGGCGGAAGGATGGTGAGAATTCGACACCACGCCGCGGCAGTCGCCGCGATTATCTCTCTTGCCGTGGCTGGGGGTGATCTGATACCACTTTCGTAGACAGTCAATTTGTCGTCGAAAGAGGTGCCGAGTGGGACGTTATGCAGCGCAGTGAGGACCATTGAACGCAGACTTACGTTACAGGTATTCAATATGGAAGCTGTGAAGGGTGCTCCGTACAACTGGTTCGATGTGCCACGCTGGTTCTTGTGGGAAGGAGGTTATCTTCTGATAGGTCGCGCACAAGGGGTTGTGCCATTGCACTCACACCACGCGATTCAGATTGTCATCGCAATCGATGGAACTCTCGCGATTTGCGGAGAGAATGAAGAATGGCTGCAAGGTTCGGGAATCATCGTGGGTGCCGACGTTTCCCATGCGTTCGACGCTCAAAGCGCTCTTGGCGCCATGCTGTTCGTGGACCCCGAATCGAGCGAAGGCATCTGGCTGAATTCATCTGTTGCCGGGAATGTCGCCATTGTCCCTGCGCAGCAACTGCAACCCTGCGTTACCGCGCTT
>JAUYSB010000284.1 GCA_030696525.1 Hydrogenophaga sp.
ACCTGGGCGCTGAGCAGTTTCACCGCGTCCTGCCGGTTCTGGGTGGCGTAGCAGATGTCCTGCTGCTTGGGCTCGCGCACCTGCGGAAACCGCGCGCGCACGGCGGCGCTGATCTCGGCCGCGTCGTCCACGCTCAGCGTGGTCTGGGTCACCACCGCCAGCTTGGCCGTCTGGCGCGGCGCAACGCGGGCCACGTCGGCCACGTCTTCCACCAGGTGGATGCCTTCGTCGAGCTGGCCCATGGTGCCTTCCACCTCGGGGTGGCCCTTGTGGCCGATCATGATGAATTCGAAGCCCTCTTTGGCCAGCTTGGCCACCTCCACGTGCACCTTGGTCACCAGCGGGCAGGTGGCGTCAAACACCTGGAAACCGCGCGCCTGCGCCTCGTTCTGCACCGCCTTGCTCACGCCGTGGGCGCTGAACACCAGGGTGGCGCCGGGCGGCACATCGGCCAGGTCTTCAATGAAGATGGCGCCGCGCTGCTTGAGGTCGTTGACCACGTGGGTGTTGTGCACGATCTCGTGGCGCACATAGATGGGCGCGCCGAATTTTTCCAGCGCACGTTCGACAATTTCGATGGCGCGATCGACGCCCGCACAAAAACCGCGCGGTTCGGCCAGGGTGATGTCCATGGTCACAGCACCCCAATCAGTTGCACTTCAAACGACACCGGCTGGCCGGCAAGCGGGTGGTTGAAGTCGAAACACACGGCGCCATCGGCCCGCACATCGATCACGGTGCCAGCGTACTGGCCCAAGCCATCGGGCGTGGGGAACTGCACCACGTCGCCTGAGGTGTACTGCTCCAGCGGATCGCCCAATTCGTTGAGCAGCTTGCGCGCCACCCACTGCACCATGTCGGGCTGGCGCTCGCCAAAGGCCTCGCCCGCGGGCAAGTCGAAAGTGGTGTGCGTGCCCTCTTCCAGCCCCAGCAGGCGCTGTTCGATGGCGGGTGACAGCTCGCCCGCACCCAGGCTCAGCGTGGCCGGCGGGCCGTCAAAGGTGTTGATGACGGCGCGCCCGTCCGGCCCGGACAACCGGTAATGGAGGGTCAGAAACGAAGCGAAATCGACTTGGGGCATGGTGGGGGCGGTGAACGCGGGAAGCGGCTGCAGCGGCAGAATAGCCCCGTATTGTAAAAAACGAGGGGGAGGGGCCATGGGCCAAGGACAAGCCACGTTGCACGCGCTGCCACACGACGCGCGCCCGCGCGAAAAACTGCTGGCGCGCGGCCCCGGCGCTTTGAGCGACGCGGAGCTGCTGGCCCTGCTGTTGCGCACCGGCCTGCCGGGCAAAAACGTTTTGCTGCTGGCGGACGAACTTTTACAGCAGTTCGGCGGCGTGGCCGGCCTGCTGCACACACCCGCCGACGCGCTCAAAAGCATCAAAGGCCTGGGCCCGGCCAAACGCGCCGAGCTGGTGGCCGTGCTCGAACTGGCGCGGCGCGCCCTGAGCGAACAGCTGCGCCAGCAGCCGCTGTTCGAGTCGCCCCAGGCCGTGGGCCATTACCTGCAACTGCAGCTGGGCGGCAAGCAGCACGAGGTGTTTGCGGTGCTGTTTCTGGACAGCCAACACCGCCTCATCGTGCTGGAGGAAATGTTCAGGGGTACCTTGGGCCAGACCAGCGTGTACCCCCGCGAAGTGGTGCTGCGCGCCCTGCACCACCACGCCGCCGCCGTGGTGCTGGCCCACAACCACCCCAGCGGCGTGGCCGAGCCCTCCAAAGCCGACGAAATGCTGACCCAGACCCTCAAGACCGCGCTGAGTCTGGTCGATGTGCGGGTGCTCGACCACGTGGTGGTGTGCGCCGGCCAGTGGCGCTCCATGGCCGAAATGGGCCTGGTCTGACGCGGCACCTGCACCGCGCCGACAATACCGGGCATGAAAATGCACGGGCTGTCCGAACTCAAGCAGCTGCAAAAGCAGTTGCAGGCGCAACGCCAGGCCCGGGCCGCACAAGAAGCCGCGCGTCTGGCGGCCGAGCGCGAACGGCAGGCACGCAAAAACCTCTTTGCCAACGCGGTGGGGCCGGTCCAGCCCCTGCGCAGCAGCGGCCACAAACACCTGCGCCCCGCCCCCGCCCTGCCCTTGCCCCTGCAGCGCGAACGCGACGAACAGGCCGTGATGCAGGAAGCCCTGTCCGATGAGTTCGATGCCGAAACCCTGCTGCACACCGACGAACACCTGAGCTTTCGCCGCCCCGGCATGGGCGTGGACGTGGTGCGCCGCCTGCGCGCCGGCACCTGGAGCATCCAGCGCCAGATCGACCTGCACGGCCTGCGCCGCGAAGACGCCCGCGAAGCCCTGGGCCAGTTCATCCGCGAAGCCCACAAAGCCGGCCTGCGCTGCGTTCGCGTGGTGCACGGCAAAGGCCTGGGCTCCCCCGGCCGCATGCCGGTGCTCAAAGGCCGGGTGCACAGCTGGCTGATCCAGAAAAACGAGGTGATGGCCTTTGTGCAGGCGCGGCCGGTGGATGGCGGCGCGGGGGCCTTGGTGGTGTTGTTGAGACCAGGGCGGCGATGACGTGGTGGAATAAATGAACGGCAAACGACGCATGTGATAAAAAATCGAATGCTGTCCCACATGGCGGTGACCATGGTGACACGCTGACCACCCCGAACAAATCACAGCTGCCTTCAACTGATCCACGCCATGACCAACGCAACTGCACTTCGCCAAACAGCGGTCGCCCTGGTTTTCGCCATCGTCAGCGTCGGTGCGATGGCCATGAACAAATGCATGGTGAACGGCACGGTCACCTACCAACAGACGCCATGTCAGACCGTTAAAGTCCAAAGAGACCCAACGGTCGAGGAGTTGAATGCAGAGGCAAAAAGGCGGCGGTCTGCTGCGGTCCCCGACAAAGCCTCAGCGCCAACACCTGCTGCTCCCACCGCATTGAATGGCTTCAGCTGCGACAAAAGACAGTACTGCTCTCAAATGACGTCTTGCACCGAAGCCAAGTTTTTCCTCTCCAACTGCCCAGGCGTGAAGATGGATGGCGACAAGAACGGCATTCCGTGCGAGCAACAGTGGTGTAGTCGCTGAGCGGGACTGTGCGCCAACTTTCTCGACAGCCGCAAGCAACCCATGGACCCCACGCTCGTGACCCGCATCGCCGCCCTGGCCGTGGTGCTGGCCTGCGCTGAAACGCTGCATGGCATTGCCCGCACGGTGTGGGTGGTGCCGCGCATCGGCAAGGAGCGCGCCATCAAGCTGAGCGCGTTGACGGGCTCGGCGCTGGCCTTTGGCATCTGCTTTTTTCTGGTGCCACCGATGGGCTTGAGCGCACCGCTGCACCTGCTGGCGCTGGGCGGGTTTCTGGCGCTGTTCATGGCGGGGTTTGACGTGGCCGTGGGGCGCTGGCTGATGCACAAGGCCTGGCACAAGATCTGGCCCGACTTCAAACCGGCCACGGGCAATTACCTGTTGTTCGGGCTGGTGTTTTTGTGTGTGACGCCGCTGCTGGTCGTGCGGATCACGGCCGACCTGGGGTGATTGTGTCTCGGCGGTGTCGATTTCGCCACCCGTGATACGTCGCAGAGGAACATCCGTCCACCAACCCGAAGGAGATTCACCATGACCACCGGCACCGTCCAACTCCACCGCGTTTTGCGCGCCCCACCGGAGCGGGTGTACCGCGCCTTTCTGGAACCCGATGCCATGGCCAAATGGCTGCCGCCCTTTGGCTTCACCTGCCAGGTGCACCAGTTGGAGCCGCGCGTGGGCGGCACGCACCGCATGTCTTTCCGCAACTTCAGCACCGGCCACGGCCATTCGTTTGGCGGCGAGTACCTGGAGCTGGTGCCCAATGAGAAGCTGCGTTACACCGACCGTTTTGACGACCCCACCTTGCCGGGCACGCTGGAGGTCACCGTCACGCTGCGGGCAGTGTTGTGTGGCACGGAGCTGAACATCCGGCAAGCCGGCATTCCCGAGGCCATTCCCACGGAGATGTGTTACCTGGGCTGGCAGGAGTCGCTGGCGCAGTTGGCGCAGCTGGTGGAGCCCGCGATACCGGACTGACCCACAGGCCGGCCCGCCGCTTGGCACCTCAATGGCTGGCGCGCACCTTGGTCTGTGAGGGCAGTTCGCCAAAACGCTGGCGGTAGCTGGCCGAGAACTGGCCCAGATGGGAGAAGCCCCAGCGGATGGCGGTGGTCGTGACGCTGACCGGACCGCCCCAGCCATCGCCGCGCAACAGATCGGCGCGCACCCGTTCGAGCCGCATGTCCCGCAGGTAGGCCATGGGCGTGGTGTTGTGGTACTTGCGGAAAGCCAGGTGCAGCCCGCGTGCGCTGACACCCGCAAAAGCGGCGATGTCGCCCACGCTCATGGGCGCTTCAATGTGTTGTTCGATGTAGTCACGCGCCCGGCGCACGAGCCGCGGCGAGACCACCTGACAGGGCACCTGTGCCGATGCCGTCTGGTTGTCCGGCAGGCTGTCGAGCAGCGCGGTCAGCACCATGTCCTCGACACCACACGTGGTCAGTGCCTGCTCCAGCAACGGCCCGCCCGACGCCTCGCCCGCGAGCCATTGCAAGAGGCGCCGGATGGACGCGCCAGGTCGATCGCGGGCGTGAACAAAAAGTCGGCATTGCGCGCCGCGAAGTCGCGGCCCTGGCCCGAACCGGCCGCGTTGATGATGGGTGGCTGGGTGGCCGGCCGCGGGTTGCCGTAGGTGCCCTTGAGCTTGAAGCAGGTGCCGTCCCAATCGAACCTGTTTTCGCTGCGCCAGAGCTTGCGCACGACGTCGAACCATTCCTGCGCGTAGCCGTAGCGGCTCTCGTGATCGGCCGGCAGCGTCAGGCCCAGGGCCCCGTACTCGGGCTGGTTCCAGCCGGCCACGATGTTGAGCCCCACACGGTCGCCGCCGATCTGCGCCATGGTGGCCAACTGCTTGGCCACCACCACCGGGTGGTTGGCGGCGGTGTGGATGGTGGCAAACACCGTGATGCGCTTTGTGCTGGCCAGCAGGGCCGTGGCCCAGGTGACGGTTTCGAGCACGCCACCGTGGAAATCGGTCTCGCCACCGCAGCCAATCGAACGCGCGATCGGCAACATGAAGTCGATACCGGCCTCGTCGCGCATGCGCCCGAGTTGGAGGTTGTTCTCCCAGTTGGCCACCCAACGTTCGGGCAACTTGGACACCGTCATGCCACCGGCACAGCTGGTGGAAAACGTGGCCAGCACAAAGCGGTCGTGGGTCAGGAAGGCATGGTCTTTCATGGGTACTCCAGATGCAGCGGGGTTGGGGTCATCGGTCCAGCGCAGGGGCCGATGGACTCAGCGCAGACAGGCGGTTGCCCTGCCGCTATCTGAAAACCGCGCAGGCTGTCCCGACTGCACAATTTGCACAGGCCGGCATGGCCGCGCTGTTTATTCGCAGTTTCGGGATAGACGTTTGCGCAAAACAGATTGCCGCCCGGCCGCCCGGCCCACAGACTGTGGACATGGCCCGCGCGGTGTGGTGCCAACAGGAAAGCCCATGTCCACTTCACTCACCCAATTCGCCACCGACCTGGCCCGCGGCCACATCCAGGTGGTTGACCTGACCCAAACCCTGTCGCCCGACTTTCCGGCACTGCAACTGCCGCCGCAGTTCGGCCAGGTCTGGGCCTTCAAAATGGAGCGCATCTCGCACTACGACGAAGCCGGCCCCGGCTGGTACTGGAACAACTTCTCGTGTGGCGAACACACCGGCACGCACTTCGATGCACCGGCCCACTGGATCAGCGGCAAGGACCACGCGAACAACACGGTGGAGACGATTGCCCCCACCAACTTCATTGCACCTGCGGTGGTGGTGGACGCCAGTGCCGAGGTGGCGGCCAACGCCGACTGGCTGCTGAGCGTCGAGTTCCTTCAGGCCTGGGAGAAGCAGCATGGCCGCATCCCCCAAGGGGCCTGGCTGTTGTTCCGCACCGACTGGAGCAAGCGCCTCAGCGATCCGGCGTCTTTTGTCAACATGAAGGAAGACGGGGCGCACACCCCTGGGCCGACCCAGGCGGCGGTGGAATGGCTGCTCCAGGAGCGCGACGTGCACGGTTTCGGCGTCGAAACCATCAACACCGATGCCGGCCAGTCCTACGCCTGGCCCGTGGCCTACCCCTGCCACACGCTGATGCACGGCGCCAACAAATATGGCCTGCAGTGCCTGAAGAACCTGGACCAGCTGCCGCCCACGGGGGCACTGATCGTTTCGGCCCCGCTCAAGATCCAGGGCGGCTCAGGCAGCCCACTGCGGGTGCTGGCGCTGGTACCCGCGTGAAACGAAGCGGCCCCCAGCGGCCACACGTCAAGGCGTGTTGCGCATCCAGTCCGCCGTCTGAAAAAAGCTGGTCTTGAGGCGCTCGCGCAGCTCGGCCGGCACGCCGGTTTCGCCCATGGCCTGGTCCATGCAGGCCAGCCACTGGTTGCGCTCCAGGATGCCGATGGCGAACGGCATGTGGCGCATGCGCAGGCGGGGGTGCCCGAAGCGCTCGATGTAGTGGTTGGGGCCGCCCAGCCAGCCGCACAAAAACCAGTACAGCTTGTCGCGCGCGTCGTCCAGCGTGCTGCCGTGCACGGCACGGAGTTCGCGGTAGGCGGGCTCCAGGTCCATGAGGTCGTAGAAGCGGTCCACCAGGGCGCGCACGGGGCGCTCGCCGCGCATCCGTTCGAAAGGCGTGGTGGCGGCGCTTGCTTCGGAAGATGTGTTTTCGGTGTTCATCAGGTTGGGGCTTTGCGCAGGGTCTCTACCACCGGGGTGCGCAGCACGCTGCGCAAGCCCCACCAGCCGGCCGCCAGGGCCAACAAGGCGCCGGCCACGGCGCCGCCCAGCGGCACCCAGGGCGAGGCCGTCCAGGCAAATTCAAACGCGTAGCGCGCCAGCGCCCAGCCCACCACCACCGCCACCAGCGAGGCCAGAAAACCGGCCAGCAGGCCCACGCCCAGCAGCTCGGCGCGCTGCACCTGGCGCAGCAGTTGCGAGGGCGCGCCCACCGCGCGCATGACGGCGAATTCGCGCTCGCGTTCGCTGCGCGTGGCGGTGACGGCGGCAAACAGCACCACAAGGCCGGCGGCCAGGGTGAAGCCGAACAGAAACTCCACCGCGCGGATGACCTGCCCCAGCACGCGCTGCACCTGGGCGATGGTGCTGCTCATGTCCACGTTGGTGATGTTGGGGTAGGCGCGCACCAGGGCGTTGTCGAAACCCGGCGTGGCGGGTGCGCGGAAGGCGCTGATGTAGGTCAGCGGCACGTCCTGCATTTGCGCCAGCGGGTAGAGCACAAAGAAGTTGACGCGCAGCGAGCCCCAATCGACCTTGCGCAGGCTGGTGATGCGCGACTCGATGCGCTGGCCTGCCATGTCGAAGGTGATGCGGTCGCCGAGCTTGAGGCCCAGCTCCGTGGCCAGGCCTTCTTCCACGCTGGCCGTGCCGGCCTCGTCGGCCACCCAGCGGCCGGCCACGATCTCGTTGTGTGTGGGCTGCTGCGCGCTGTGCGAGAGGTTGAACTCGCGGTCCACCAGGCGCTGCGCGCGGTCGGTCGTGAAGTCCTCGGGCACCACGTCCTTGCCATTGATGGCCACCAGCCGGCCCCGGATCATGGGGTACCAGTCGAACTTGTCCACACCGCCTTGGCGCAGGCTGGCCTGGAAGGGCTGGGCCTGTTCGGGCTGGATGTTGATGACAAAACGGTTGGGCGCGTCGGGCGGCGTGGCCTTTTGCCAGCTGCTGATGAGATCGGTGCGCAACAGCACCAGCAACACCAGCGCCAGCAGGCCCACCGACAAGGCGCTCACCTGCACCACCGCGTAGGCCGGGCGGGCGGCCAGTTGGCGCGTGGCCAGGCGCAGCCAGCGCGGCGCGGTGGCTTCGTTCACGCTGGCGCGCAGCAGGCGCACCGCCGCGTAACTGGCCACCGCAAAAATGAGCACCGCCACGGCAAAACCGCCCACGGCAATCAGGCCCAGCACCAGATCGCGGCTGGCCGCCAGCAGCAGCGCAGCAAAGCCCGCCGCACCCAGGCCCAGCACGGCCAGCGAAGCGGGTTTGAGCTGGCCCACCTCGCGGCGGATCACGCGCAGCGGTGGCACCTGCGCCAGTTGCAGCACGGGTGGCAGGCCAAAGGCCAGCATCAGGGTCAGGCCCATGCCCAGGCCAAACAGCACCGGCCAGAAGGAGGCGGCCGGCAGGGCGGCGTCCACCAGGCCGGCCAGCAACACCACAAACACGAAGTGCACGGCAAACCCCAGCGCCACGCCGATGGCGCTGGCGGCCAGGCCCACGGTGACGAACTGGAAGGTGTAGGCCCGCGCCATGGTGCCTTGTGAGAGGCCCAGCACGCGCAGCATGGCGCAGTCGTCCAGATGCCGGGCAGCGTAACCGCGCGCGGCAATGGCCACGGCCACGGCACTCAGCAAGGCGGCCAGCAAGGCCACCAGGTTGAGGAATTTTTCGGCGCGCTCCAGGGTGCGCTGCATCTCGGGGCGGCCACCTTCGAGCGACTCCAGCCGCATGCCGCGCACATCGGGCTTTTTCAGCTCGGCCTCGGCCCAGGTGCTGAAGCGGCGCACGGCGGCGTCTTCGCCGGCCACGGCAAAACGGTAGCTCAGGCGGCTGGCCGGTTGCACCAGGCCGGTGGCGGGCAGGTCGGCGCTGTGGAGCATCACGCGCGGTGCAAAACTCATGAAGCCGGCGCCGCGGTCGGGCTCCACCACCAGGATGCGGGCGATGCGAAAACCCGCGTCGCCCAGCAGCAGGGTCTGGCCCATATGCAGGTTGAGGGCATCGAGCAGGGCGGCGTCCACCCACACTGTGCCGGGTGCGGGGATGTCGGTGGTGGCGGCATCGGGCTCGCCGGGCGTGTTGGCGGTGCGCAGCTTGCCGCGCAGCGGGTAGCCCTCGGCCACCGCCTTGAGGGCCACCAACTTTGCCGCACCGCCGTGCGCTTCATCGGCCCGGCCCATGGTGGGAAAACTCAGGGTGGTGACCGAACGCAAGCCCAAAGTGGCGGCCTGCGCGGCCAGTTGGGGTGGCGGCAGGTGGTCGCTCTGAACCACGGCGTCGCCGCCGATGAGCTGGCGCGCGTCACGCTGCAGCCCGCCTTGCAGCCGGTCGGCAAAAAAGCCCACGGCCGTGAGCGCCCCCACGGCCAGCGCCACCGCCACGATCAGCAGCCGCAGTTCACCCGCCCGCAGATCGCGCCACAGCGCGCGCCAGCCGAGTTGCCAGAAAGAAGGAGCTTGGTGCGACATGCCCGAACCTTACCGCATCACCAACAACCTGAGATCGAGAGGGGGAGTCAACCGGGTGAACACCGCCGGGCCGGCTCTGCCGGACGGCTGGTGTTGCCCCCTTGAGGGGGGGGATGCGGCCACGCGCAGCGGGCAAGCGACGGGGGTGGGCCTACTTCGTGCCAAAGATCCGGTCGCCGGCATCGCCCAGGCCCGGCACGATGTAGCCGTGCTCGTTCAGGCCCCGGTCCACCGCCGGGGTGTAGACCGGTACATCCGGGTGGTGGTCGTGGAAGGTCTTGAGGCCTTCGGGGCAGGTCACCAGGCACACAAACCGGATGGAGCGCGGCTTGGTCTGCTTGAGGCGGTCCACGGCGGCCACGGCCGAGTTGCCGGTGGCCAGCATGGGGTCGAGCACGATGACGTCGCGCTCTTCCATGTTGTGCGGCATCTTGAAGTAGTACTCCACCGCCTGCAGGGTTTTGGGGTCGCGGTACAGGCCGATGTGGCCCACACGCGCGTTGGGCACCACTTCGAGCATGCCGTCCAGAAAGCCGTTGCCGGCGCGCAGGATGGAAGCCAGCACGATCTTCTTGCCGTCGATGACCCGCGACTTCATGGTCTCCAGCGGGGTCTCAATCTCGATCTCCTGCATCGGCATGTCGCGTGTGACCTCGTAGGCCAGCAAGGCGCTGAGCTCGTGCACCAACTGTCGAAAACTCTTGGTGCTGGTGTCCTTCTGGCGCATCAGCGTGAGCTTGTGCTGCACCAGCGGGTGGTCGATCAGGTGAACTTGTCGTGTGCTCATGGGGGCCTCTTGCTTGCAGGCCAACGAGTTTAAGCCAGCCGTTGCGGCACGGCATCCAGCAGCAGACGCTGCGGGTGGGAAAAGCACAGGAATCGTTTGTTGGTGGCACGACCGATGGCGCACAGGCCCACGCGCTGCGCGACCTCCAGCCCCATCTGCGTGATGCCGCTGCGCGAGACCACCACCGGCACACCCATCTGCGCGGCCTTGATGACCATCTCGCTGGTCAGGCGCCCGGTGGTGTAGAACACCTTGTCGGCGCCATCCATCTCGGTCGGGTCTTGCAGTGCCATCCAGCCCGCAATGCTGTCCACCGCGTTGTGGCGGCCCACGTCTTCCACAAAACTCAGCAGCTCGGCGCCACGGAACAGCGCACAGCCGTGCACCGAGCCGGCCGCCTTGTAGGTGCTCTGCATCTGGCGGATGGTGTCCACCACGCCGTAGAGCTCGGACTGGCGCAGCACCGCGCCTTCGGGCAGCTCGATCTTGTCCACATCGTCCATCAGCGCGCCGAACACGCTGCCCTGGCCGCATCCGGTGGTCACCACCCGTTTGGCCGTGCGTTCCTCGATGCGGTCGATGCCGTGGCGGGTTTTGACCGCCGCCGAGCCCACGTCCCAGTCCACCGTGATGGACTCGATGTCCTCGGCCGATGCCACCAGGCGCTGGTTGAGCAGGTAGCCCAGCACCAGCCACTCGGGGTGGCCGCCCAGGGTCATGAGCGTGACCAGCTCGCGCTTGTCCACGTAGACGGTCAGGTCGCGTTCGGCCGGAATCGAAATCGTGTTGACGTCACCGAACTCGTTGCACACCTCGATGGCGCGCGTGAGCGGCACGCGCGCCTGCGTCAGGCGAGGCAGATCGCGCGAGGTCAGTGCGGCAACCGAATCGGGCAGTCGGGCGTTCATGTGCGCAGGGTATCAGGACTTCTTGGCCGGTGCGGCCGCAGGGGCAGCGGGAACAGCCGTGGGCGCACCGATGAACGGCCCCGGGTCCACGCAGGCCGGCGCCTTGTCCGAGGCCTTGGTGGCCTTGGCGCCAGCCGTCTTCACGTAGTGCGCCACCGCCGTGTCCATGGACTTGCAGAGTTTGTAGCCGTCCACCTTGGCCGCGTGGGCGGCCTTGGCCTTGGCCTCTTCGGCCTTGGCCTTGGCAGCGTCGTCCATCGGCGCGGGGGCCGGCAGTTTGGCCTGGGCACCAAAGGCCAGTGCCAACAAAGACATCAAAAGAAAACGTTTCATGCGTCTGCTCCGAATGGGGTTCAAGCCTTGGCGACCTGGCCGGGTGCGCCACCGACCGGTGCGCTGCGCTGTGCGGGAATCTTCCCGGCCTTGATGTCGTCGTACCAGAGTTCGTGGTGTTCCTTGGCCCAGGTCTCGTCCACATAGCCGGTCTTCATGGCCTTGTAAGCGCCGCTCATGCCCACCGTGCCCATGTAGATGTGGCCCATGAACATGGCCATCATCACCACCGCCGCGGCGGCGTGGATCATGTGGGCGATCTGCATGTCGCTGCGGAAGTAGGCCAGGCCGGGCACCAACTTGTCGAGCACCAGGCCCGAACCCACCACGATGAGGCCAAACAGGAACACGCCGCCCCAGAACAAGACCTTTTCGCCCGCGTTGAAGCGGTGCGATGGCACCTCGTGTTCACCGATCAGGCCACCGCCCTTGAGCAACCAGGTGATGTCGTCCTTGGACGGCAGGTTGTCCTTGACGAAGGTGAAGATGACCACCAGCAGCGACACCGCAAACAGCGGGCCGACGAAGTTGTGCAGGTTCTTCAGCGCATAGGTCAGCCACCCGAACAGGGTGGTGCCAATCACGGGCAGGATGAAAAACTTGCCGAAGGCCATGACGATGCCGGAGACCGCCAGCGCCACAAAGGCGAAGGCATTGGCCCAGTGCGCGGCGCGCTCGAAAGCGGTGAAGCGCTCGATCTGGCGGCCCGTTTCGACACCGTGCAGCTGCAACGTGCCCTTGCGCCAGTAGAACAGGCCAATGGCCAGCGCCACGATCAGCAGCAGCGACCCACCGTAGGGAATGAGCCAGTGGTTGCGCACCTGGCGCCAGGCTTCACCGGCGTTGGTCAGGCGCGAGCCCGGGTACTGCACAAAGGGCTGGATCAGCGTGCCGTACTCGGCGTACGGGAAGTTGGTCACGCCGGTGCTGCCCTGCCCCACCGCGCGCCACATGGGCGCGTTGTTGCCAGGTTGCACTTTCGCGCGTTCGGCGTTGGTCTGTTTGTCGTAGTTGGGGTCGGCTGCGGCATCGGGCGCCACCTCGAAGATGTTGGCGCTTTGCACGCCCCCGGCCGCCGCGCTGGGGGCGGCAGCCGGTGCGGTCTGGGCGCTGGCGCCCAGCGCAGCCAAGCCCAACACCCCCGCCGCGAGCCAGCCCGACCATCTGCTTGTGTGCTTCATGGGGCGCTCCTTCACTTCGTGGTGGTGCGGCTGTATTCGTTCTGGCCGTACTGGGCGCGGGCTTTGAGCTGCTGCTCCCAGCTGCCCTTGTCGCCGGCCGTCCAGCCGGTGTTGGCGTACTGGCTCTTGCCCACACCGGTGAACGGCGCCTGGTCGCTCCTGACGCCGCCCATGGCCTGTGGCTTTTCGCCGCAGGCGCTCAAGCCCAGCACGGCGGCGGCCAGCGCCAGCGAGACGTGGCGCGCGCTCACGACTTGGCTCCGTTGGTGGCGGCGGCCTGCTTGCTGCCGTAGGCCGTGCCCCAGCCCCACACCTCGGCACCCTTGCCGCGCTGGATCACGCGGTTGCGGAAGATGTCGGCCACCACGTCGCCATCGCCAGCCAGCAAGGCCTTGGTCGAGCACATTTCAGCGCAGGCCGGCAGCTTGCCTTCGGCCAGGCGGTTGCGGCCGTATTTCTCGAACTCGCTCTGGCTGCCGTGTTCCTCGGGGCCACCGGCGCAGAAGGTGCACTTGTCCATCTTGCCGCGCACCCCAAAGGTGCCTTGCGACGGGAACTGCGGCGCGCCAAACGGGCAGGCGTAGCTGCAGTAGCCGCAGCCGATGCAGACGTCCTTGTCATGCAGCACCACGCCTTCTTCGGTGCGGTAAAAGCAGTTGACCGGGCAGACCGCCATGCAAGGAGCGTCACTGCAATGCATGCAGGCGACCGATATGGATTTTTCGCCGGGAACGCCGTCATTGAGCGTGACCACACGGCGGCGGTTCACGCCCCACGGAACTTCGTTTTCGTTCTTGCAGGCGGTGACACAACCG
>JAUYSB010000094.1 GCA_030696525.1 Hydrogenophaga sp.
CGCACGCTTTTGCCGACGTGCCCATGCTCAGCCGCACCCACGGCCAGACCGCCAGCCCCACGACGGTGGGCAAGGAATTCGCCAACGTGGTGGTGCGCCTGAACAAGGTGCGCGCCGCGTGGTGGAAACCCCCGAGCCGCAAGACGTGCCCGCCGGCGCCACCTGGGGCCTGGGCCTGACCTTCCAGCCTTACAGCATCCAGTTCGAACCACACGACTACATGGCCGAGCTGTTTGATGCCACGGCGCGCGCCAACACCATCCTGATCGACCTCTCGCGCGACATCTGGGGGTATGTGAGCCTGGGCTACTTCAAACAAAAGCTCAAGGCCGGCGAAATCGGCTCCAGCACCATGCCACACAAGGTCAACCCCATCGACTTCGAGAACGCCGAAGGCAACCTGGGGCTGGCCAACGCGGTGCTCAAACACCTCAGCGAGAAGCTGCCCATCAGCCGCTGGCAGCGCGACCTGACCGACTCCACTGTGCTGCGCAACATGGGCGTGGCCCTGGGCTACGCGGCCCTGGCCCACCAGTCGCTGCTGACCGGCCTGAACAAGTTGGAAATCAACCTCGAAGCCCTCGCCGACGACCTCGATGCGTCGTGGGAGGTGCTGGCCGAACCCATACAGACGGTGATGCGCCGCTATGGCGTGCAAGGGGCTTACGAGAAGCTCAAGGAAGTCACGCGCGGCAAAACCGTGACGGCCGAGGCCTTGCATGGCCTGATCCGCAGCCTGGAGATCCCGGAGGCCGAAAAACAACGCCTGCTGGCCATGACGCCGGGCAGCTACGTGGGCCAGGCTGCCGCGCTGGCGCGCCGGGTCTGACATCCCGCTTGCAAGCTCAAAAAAACCACCCACCGAGGTGGTTTTTTTGTGCCATTTACCCTGGTCATGGAATTGATAAATCCGCAACCTTCGGGTACAACGGGAGGCAGGCTGTTCCGCACCACCCATGGCCGTCCACCCACTCCACCCCACCGACGTCAATGACCAGGCCCTGATGGCGCGCCTGGTCCGCCACGCCGCGCAGGTCTTGGCGGTGATGGGTTTCCTGATCGCGCTGGTGTTGGGTCTGGAGAACAGCACGCCCACCGACCATGTGTGGCTGCATGTGATGGTGGGTCTGCTCGGGGTGGCCACGCTGGCCTTGCTGCACCAGGGCCAGCAGCGCACCGCCGCCTACCTCATGGTGTGGGGCTTCTGGGCGCTGGTGGCGCTGGTCACGGCGCGTAACGGCGGTGCGCGCGGGCCCAGCATGCTCAACTACCCGGTGCTCATCGTGTTTTCGGGCTGGATACTGGGCTCGCTGGCCACGCGCTGGCTGGCGGCGGCCACGGGCGCGCTGTTTCTGGTGCTCATCTGGGGCCACCCGCTGGGCTGGTTTCCCGATCCCTACTTTGGCAACCAGCTGCTGCACGCGGCTTATCTGGGTGGCGTGCTGCTGCTCACCACCGCCGCCACGCTGCTGTCGCGGCGCGACTACCTCAAGCGCTTGACCGAGGCCCGCCAGCTGGCCGGCGATCTGGCGGCGCGTGAGGTCGATCTGCGCAAGTTCTACCTCGCGGTCGAGCAGAGCCCGATCTCGATTGCCATGGTCGATGCCGAGCAGCGTCTGGACTACGTCAACGCCGCCTACGAACACATGGGTGGCTACCGGCGCGAGGCCCTGCTGGGGCAGCGCCCACAAGCGTTGGGCATAGACACCACCCTGGCCGACGAATCGGTGTTGACGATGGTCCAGCAGGGCGAGACCTGGGTGGGCGAACGCCTGTCGCGTCGCGCCGACGGCAGCGAGTACCCGGCCTACACCATCGTCATGCCGATACGGCAGGCCGACGGACGCATCAGCCATTTCGCCACGCTGCGGCAAGACCTGTCGGCGCAAAAAAGCGCCGAGCAACGCATCCACCACCTGACCCATTTCGACAGCCTGACCGGTCTGCCCAACCGCCGCCAGATGCTGGAGCGGCTGGCGCTGGACTTCGCGCTCAACCTGCGCCACGGCCGCATGGCGGCCGTGATGCTGTTCAACATCGACCGCTTCCAGAACGTGAACAACGCGCGTGGCCAGGCTGTGGGCGACCAGCTGCTGCGCGCCGTGGGCCAACGCATGCAAGGCCTGCTGCGCGCGGGCGACGGCATCGCCCACCTCTCGGCCGACGAGTTTGTGCTGCTGTTCCACGAGTTGGGCGGTGACGCCGAGTCCGCCAGCCGCAACGCGCTGAAGGTGGCCGAAAAAATCCACGCCGCGCTGGCCGAGCCTTTTGTGCTGGCCGGCGAGGCCGACGCCGTGACCGTTGCCGCCAGCCTGGGCATCACCCTGTGCCCACAGGGCCCGGACGACGAGCCTGCCGAGGCCTTGCGCCGCGCCGACACCGCCTTGCGCCGGGCCAAGGCCGGCGGCGGGCGGCAGAGCGCCTTTTTCGACACCCAGATGGGCAGCGCGGTGGAGCAGCGTTTTCAGGTCGAGCGCGAGCTGCGGCACGCGGTGGGGGCGGGCGAACTGCGCCTGTTCCTGCAGTCGCAGGTCAACATGGCCGGCGAGGTGGTGGCCGCCGAGGCGCTGGTGCGCTGGCAGCACCCCACGCGCGGGCTGCTGCCGCCGGGGCTGTTCATTGCGCTGGCCGAAGAAAGCGATCTCATCGTGGCCCTGGGCGACTGGGTGCTGAACCAGGCCTGCCTGTGCATGGCCGAAGCCACGCGCGACGGCCGGCCGCTGCGCCTGTCGGTCAACGTGAGCCCGCGCCAGTTTCGCGAGGCCACCTTTGTGCAGCGGGTGTGCCAGCTGCTGGCCACCCACGTGTTGCCGGCCGACCAGCTGACGCTGGAAGTGACCGAAAGCCTGGTGGTGGACGATGTGGAGCAGGTGGCCGCCAAGATGCTGGCGCTGGCCGATCTGGGGGTGCGCTTTTCGGTGGACGACTTCGGCACCGGCTACTCGTCGTTGCGCTACCTCAAGCGCCTGCCGCTGCACGAGCTCAAGATCGACAAGAGTTTTGTGCAGGACGCGCCCCACAGCGCCGACGACGCGGCCCTGGTGGACACCATGCTGGCCGTGGCCGGCCACCTGGGCCTGAGCGTGGTGGCCGAGGGCGTGGAAACGCAGGCGCATGCGGCCTTCATGGCCTCGCGCAACAGCGAGATGCTGCTGCAGGGCTACCTGCACGGCCGCCCCGAGCCGGCGATCGACTGGCTGGCGCGCTGGACCAGCGGCCGCTGAAGCGGCCGGTCAGGCCCGGCCGCCCGGGTATGCTCGGTGCATGGCCATCAAGTCCACCATCTTCAAGGCGAACCTTCAAATCGCCGACATCGACCACGCGTACTACGCCGAC
>JAUYSB010000022.1 GCA_030696525.1 Hydrogenophaga sp.
GCTGTGTTTTGAGGACCTGATCGACAGCGAGCCCAACGACCACTTCGAGTGGCCCGTCTTGGAGGAGCAGACCGCATCGAGCCTGTGCTACACCAGCGGCACCACCGGCAACCCCAAGGGCGTGTTGTATTCGCACCGCTCCACGGTGCTGCACACCTTTGCATCGGCCTTGCCCGATGCGCTCAACCTTTCGGCCCGCGACGCGGTGTTGCCCGTGGTGCCCATGTTCCACGTCAACGCCTGGGGCCTGCCGTACTCGGCCTGTATGGTGGGCGCCAAGCTGGTGTTTCCCGGCCCGGGGCTGGACGGCAAGAGCCTGCACGATCTGTTCGAGAGCGAAGGCGTCACCGTCTCGGCCGGTGTGCCCACCGTCTGGCAGGGCCTGCTGGCCCATGTGAGCGGCAACGGCTTGAGCTTCAGCACCATGCGCCGCACCGTCATCGGTGGCTCGGCCTGCCCGCCGGCCATGATGAGCGCCTTTGAAGACACCTACGGTGTGCAAGTCATCCACGCCTGGGGCATGACCGAACTCTCCCCCATTGGCACGGTGGGCATCCTGAAGGGCCACCAGCAAAGCCTGCCGGTGGAGCAGCGCCGCGCCATCCAGGCCAAGCAGGGCCGCTCGGTGTTCGGCATCGACATGAAGATCGTGGACGACGCCGGCACCGAACTGCCGTGGGACGGCAAGGCCAGCGGCGAGCTGCTGGTGCGCGGGCACTGGGTGGTGGAGCAGTACATCAAGGGCGACAAGAGCCCCCTCGTGAACGGCTGGTTCCCCACGGGTGATGTGGCCACCATCGACGCCGACGGTTTCATGAACATCACCGACCGGGCCAAGGACGTGATCAAGAGCGGGGGCGAGTGGATCGGCTCCATCGACATCGAGAACATCGCCATGGCCCACCCGGCCGTGGCCATGGCCGCGTGTATTGCCGCGCGCCACCCCAAGTGGGACGAGCGCCCGCTGCTGGTGGTGGTGGTGAAGAAGCCCAACGCCGAGGTGAGCCGAGACGCGTTGCTGGCCTTCTTTGATGGGAAGATCGCCAAGTGGTGGACCCCGGACGACGTGGTGTTTGTGGACGCCATCCCGCTGGGCGCCACCGGCAAGATGCTCAAGAACCGGCTGCGCGACCTGTACCAGGACCACCTGCTGGCCCCCGCTTGAAGCGGGTGAAGGTGCGCTCGCACGCTTGAACCGGCCGCATCCGGCGCACCTCACCGCTGACCCAACAGACATGGCCTCGCCCGAACGCGCGGCGAGCGCCACTCTGTGCGCCACCCCTCCAGGGGAGGCTTTTTCCGCAAAAGGGCACCACCCATTGATGGGCCCATCCACATCACACAGGAGACATCATTCATGCGCAAGCACCCCATTTTCAATCGACGCACGCAAGGTGCTACCGCCATCGCATCTGCGTTGCTGATGGCCTCCACTTGGGCCCAGGCACAAGACAACGGCGTGCAGGTGTACGGCGCCGTTGCTGCTTCGGTGCTGCACCTGAGCAACCAGGCCGACGGCACTGGCACGCGTCTGGTCACGGGTCCATGGACCGCATCCGCGCTGGGCTTTCGTGGCAGCGAAAACCTGGGTGGCGGGCTCACCGCCAGCTTCCGCTTCGAGTCCAGCCTGGACGTGCAGACGGGCGCCGGTGGCCGCACCATCGCTGGAAGCAACAAGTTTTTCGATAAAGGTGCCTGGCTCGCCCTTGGCAACCAGCAGGTCAGCCTTACTGCCGGCCGCCAGTTGCATGCCGGCATCGACCGCATCGCCGAGACGCTGGACGTGTTCCAGGCCAATGCGGATGGCAGGCTGGTGCTGTCCACACTGGCGCTCAACGCGACCAACAGCTTTGGCGGCTTCGATACCCGGGTGGACCAGGCGCTGAAACTGCGAGCCCAGTTGCCTGCCGGCATCAAGGCTGGCCTGAGCCACGGCTTCGCGGTAGACGGCAAGTTCGGGAAGAGCCTCTCGGCCGACCTCGGCCTGCAAACGCCCGTGTACGGCCTGGGCGCCTACGTGTTCAACTACACCAACGCCACTGGTGAACTTGACCAGAAAACCTGGGGCCTGGGCGGCAACTACCTCGTTGGGAAGGCGCGCTTTTTTGCGCACTACCTGAAGGCGGTTCACGACAAGTCGGCGGGTGGCGCCACGCAACAGTCCAACGCGGTGTGGTCCCTGGCGGTGGCTTACCCCGTGACATCGGCGCTGACGGTCAAGGCCGCTTACTACCGCGATGGCGGCAGCGATGTCGGTGGCGTGTCTGGCCGAAGCGGCACACGCAGCACGGTGGCCGTGATGGGCGACTACGCATTCTCCAAGCGCACCAGTGTGAATTTCGGCGTGTTCCGCAACGGCCTGTCAGGCGCGTTCACCACCGATCCGACCAGCCTGGCTTTTTTGGGCTTGGTCAACCCGGCCACGCGCAGCATCAGCGGCAGTTCCAACACCGGACTCGCTGTGGGTGTGAACCACCGCTTCTGAGCGTCAGACCGTCACATTTCTCCGAGGTAGCCGGCGCTTGAGCGCCGTTGTGTGGGCGGGTGCTATCCGTGCCCGGCCCACATTTTTTCAACGTTGTTCCAGGAACACCTGCCCCACGTATGACAGCGTTGCTTTAGGAGAACGTCAACGCAGACTGGCAACAGCTGGCCTGCCACCTGTAGACGTACCAGTCAAAAGTGGAATTCCGGGTTCAAGATTACTCGATAGTTGTTTGAAACACAGCAACGACCCACAGGTCTCCGCCTAATGACGCTTGGACAGAGACCCGCGCATCGAAGCGGTCGTCAAAAAATGGTGCCTGTGCCAACGCGAAAACGCACTCAACTCGGAAAAACCGAGCAAGCTGGCCACAACGGACAACGGTCGTGACCCGTCTTGCAAGTAGTTGGCAAGGAGTTCTTTGCGCATGGCATCGACCAGCGCTTTGAACCCTGTGCCTTCGTTGGCCAGGTGGTTGGCTACGGTGCGACGGTCCACGCCCAGGTGCTGTGCCACGACATCCGCCGTGCAGTGCCCTCGCGGCAACAAAAGCACCACCAGCCGCCGCACGCGGTCCGACATGCTGGTGTGCTGGCCGTGCTCGGCCGCAAGTAACCGCTGGGAGTAACGGGCCATCACTGGGTCTGCGCCGGGGTTCGGTGCCTCCAGGTCCTGCGCGCTGCAAACAATTTCGTTGTAGTCCTGACCGAAAACCACAGAGGCACCAAACACCTTGCGGTGCCAGCTAGCGTTCGCTGGCGCGCTGTGCCTGAAGCTCACCTGTCGAGGCTGCCAGCCATCTCCCAGAAAGATGCGAAGGAGTCGGAAGGTGGTGCCCATGGCCATCTCCACCGCCTGACGCACTGGTAGTCCTCCCTCCAGCACAGTTTCCTCGCGCAAGTTGATCCAGCCGCCGTCCTGCACCAGCGCCAGTGAAAACGCTTCGTTGTGCAGGTGAATGTGTTCGACCATCTCTTCTAGCGCATGGCGCAGCGTGGGCTGATCGCGCATCAGCAAGCCCAGCGGGCCAAGGTTGGACAGGCGTCGCAATGCGGCGATGCGAAGACCAAACGCAGGCTCATGGGCACGTTCGGCCGCCCGCTCCAGCAGTGCCGCCCCCAGGTGGGCCGGGATGATGAGATCGGGATCGCGCAGACAGCGTTCGGGCAAGCCCACTTCAAGCACCAGACGCCGCGCGTCCAGCCCGCACTCAGTGGCCACCTGTTCAAAGTGGGTCAGCGTGGCAGCGCGCAAAACAGCAGTCATAGGGTTTCCACTTGAATTCCCAAAATGTCAATTCAATTTCTCAAAATGTCAAGTCAAAAAGCGGGCAAGTACCCAGAATCCACTCCATCGACATGACATGTGCAGCCGAGCAGCACGAAGGAGACAGACATGAAAGTTCTACCGTTGACATGCGCCCTGGGAGCTGAGATTCAGGGTGTCAACCTCGCCGAGGCTGGCCGCAATGCGGACATGGCCGAGGAAGTCAAATCGCTGTTGATTCAGCACAAAGTGCTGTTCGCTCGTGCGCAAGACATGACCGATGCCGAGCACGCCAGCTTTGCACGCATTTTCGGTTCGCTGGAAGACCATCCATTGGTTCAGAGTGCTGACAGCGAGCCCGGGATTATTCAGATCTGGAAAACCCCTGACAGCCCGCCAGAGCGTTATGAGAACAGTTGGCACCACGATGCGACCTGGCGCGAGTGCCCACCCATGGGGGCTGTACTACGCTGTCTTGAATGTCCGACAGTGGGTGGCGACACCATGTGGGCCAACATGGAGCTGGCGTACGACCGCCTGCCCGACCATGTGAAGGAAACCATCGCCAGCCTGCGCTCGCGTCACAGCATGGAGTCGGTGTTCATGGCGGCCAAGCCCATTGAGGAGCGACTGGCGATGAAGGCGCGTTTTCCAGACCCAGAACACCCTGTCGTGCGAACCCATCCTGTCACCGGGAAGAAGAGCCTGATGACCGGGACCTTCATGACCCACCTGACCAACTTTCACAACGCCAGCAATGTGCGTTATGGGCAGGACTGGCAGCCGGGCATGCAAAACCTGCTGAGCTACCTGACCAGCCAAGCCACGATTCCCGAATACCAGATGCGCTGGCGTTGGCAGGCCGGTGACCTCGCTGTGTGGGACAACCGCTGCACCCAGCACTACGCGGTCATGGACTACGCGCCCTGTCATCGGCGCATGAACCGCGCCACGATCCAGGGCGACCGCCCATTCTGAGGAGCACAACATGGACCGACCTCTCCAACTTGGGCTGCAGCACGAATACGCCGACTTGGGCGACGTGCGCCTGCACTACGTCACTGGCGGCGAAGGCCCGGCCATCGTGTTCCTGCACGGATGGCCCCAGACCTGGTACATGTGGCGCGATGTACTGCCCGGCATGATGATCAACCACCGTGTGATCGCGGTAGACATGCGCGGCCTGGGCGATTCGTCCCGTCCCGCCGGCGGCTACGACACCAAGACCGTGGCCCAGGACATCTGGCGGCTGATGCACGATGTGTTGGGTGAGAAGCAGTTCTTCATTGCGGCCCACGACTGGGGGGGCCCGGTGGCCTACGCGCTCGCCGCACACCACCGCGACGCCGTGCGTGCCATGGCCATCTTCGATGCGCCGGTGCCGGGTGACGGATCCATTCTCACTGCCTTGGGCCGCTGGCACTTTGGCTTCCATGGCGAGGCTGACTTGCCAGAGGCGATGGTGGCAGGCCGCGAGGACGTCTACTTGCGGTACATGTTCCGCAAGGGCGGCGCACGGCCCGATGCCATTGCCGAGGAGGCGCAACGCGAATACCTGCGCACCTACACCCAGCCGGGTGCCATGCGCGCTGGCTTCAACTACTACCGTGCCTGGTCGCAGGACGCCAAGGAGAACATGGTGTCTATCAAGCAAGGGAAGCTGAAGATGCCCATCCTGGTGTATGGCGGCGGTGCGCCCAACGTGGGTCGCGGGCTTTATGCCATGGACTCCTGGCAGCGTGCGGCCGATGACGTGCGCGGTGGTGTGGCCGAAGGCTGTGGCCACTGGATTCCCGAAGAAAAACCCGCCTGGGTGGTCGAGCGTTTGCAAGACTTCTTTGCCACCGTGACCAAGGAAGAAGCCGCACGCAGAGCCGCCCTCAAACCCGTTTCACTACCCATTGCCCAGAAAGGCACCTCCATGTTTTACGAAACTATTGACACTGCCCTCATCGACGTCGAGTCGCTGCCTTGGATGCCTTTTGCGCCTTACAGCGATACGGTTTTCCTCAAACTCATAAAGGTGGACCCCATCACCGGGCAATGGATCGCGTTGCTCAAGGCGCCGCACGACGCTGAACTGCCACTGCACCACCACGCAGGCACTGTGATGGTCTGGACCATTGCAGGCCAATGGCGCTACCTGGAACACGACTGGATTGCCGGACCTGGCTCGTTTGTGTTCGAGACCGCCGGCTCACGCCACACGCCTGTTGGCGTGGGTGACAAAGAGGTGATCACTTTGAACATCGTGCAAGGAGACTGGAACTTGATGTCACCCGAGGGCGCCGTGCTGGCCATCGAAAACTGGAAGTCCATGATGGATCGATACCTGAACTTCTGCAAACAGCACAACATCACGCCGGTGGACATCTCCAGCTTCAGCGTCTGATTCAGACCGACCACCCCTGGCAAAAAGAGGAGACAAGACATGACACAAAAACTCTCACGCCGCGTCGTTGCTGCCGCGGCCTTGTTGACCACGTTGGTGGGCGCCACACCTGCGGCGCTGGCTCAAAACTGGCCTGACAAACCCGTTCGACTGGTCGTCGGCGCGCCCGCCGGTGGCGGTGTGGACGTCGCCGCACGGGTGCTGGCAGAGCGCCTCACGCCTTTGCTGGGACAGCAGGTCATTGTTGACAACAAGCCAGGTGCGGCAGGCCTGATTGGTGCGGGGGATCTGTTGAAGTCGCCGCGCGACGGTTCGACCTTCATGGTGCAACTCAACGGTCTGGTTTCCGAGATTCCCCATGCGGTCAAGGTGCCTTTTGATCCTATGAAGACATTGCGCCCGTTGGCTGAACTCAGCCGCTTTGGTTTGGTGATGGCGGCCAACGCTCAGGTCCCAGCAAACAGCTTGCCAGAGTTCGTCAACTACTCGAAGGCCAACAAGGGCAAGATCAACTACGCCTCGTACAGTGCAGGCACCCTTTCGCACACACTGGGTGTTGAGCTGAACAAGGCTGCAGGTCTGGACATGGTTCACATTGCCTACAAGGGCTCACCGCCTGCACTGCAGGATCTCATGGGTGGCCAGGTGCAGGTTTCGTTCGATGCCGCAGGCAACGTGGAGCCCCATGTGAAGTCAGGACGGGTCAAGGTGTATGCCACCACCTCGCCACAGCGGCTGCCCATGTTCCCTGATGTGCCCACCTTCGCCGAGTTGGGCTACAAGGACATGACCGAGATCATCTGGATTGGCCTGTGGACCACGCCCGACATGCCCGCTCCCATCCAGCAGAAGATGCGCGAAGCCACGCTGAAAGCACTGCAAGACCCCAAGCTGCGTGAGGCCTACGTCAAGATGGGTTGGGCCATGGGCGGCAACGCCACGCCCGATGAGTTGATGGCATCGCTCAAAACCTCCTCTGAAAAACAAGCCGCAGCTTTGCAGGCTATTGGCTTCAAGCCCGAATAAATCCTCTCCATCACGCGGTGCACTCCATGCACCGCACCTGAGCCGGACGGGAGCCACTTCCGCGCCGGCTTCATTTTTTTCAGGACCACCCATGAACGCCCACATGATGTTGCAGCCGCTGCTGATCTCATCGCTTCTCCAGCACGCCGAGCGCCACCATGCCACCCAACAGGTGGTCTCGCGCCGGGTCGAGGGCGACATCCACCGATACACCTACGCCGATCTGGCCTCGCGCAGCCGCCGCCTGGCCAAGGCCTTGGCTGGCCTGGGCATGGCGACCGGCGTGCGCGTGGGCACCATCGCCTGGAACACCTACCGCCACCTGGAGCTGTACTACGCGGTGTCGGGCTCGGGCGCCGTGCTGCACACCTTGAACCCGCGCCTGCACCCCGACCAGCTGGTGTGGATTGCCGACCACGCCGAAGACGAGATCCTGTGCTTCGACAAGACCTTCCTGCCCCTGGTCGAGCAGGTGGCCGAGCGCCTGAAGACCGTGCGCAAGTTCGTGCTGATGTGCGACCGCGAGCACATGCCCGCCATCCCCAAAATCGACGGCATGATCTGCTACGAGGATTTGATCGACGACCAGCCGGATGACCGCTTTGAGTGGCCCAGCTTCGACGAACAAACCGCATCGAGCCTGTGCTACACCAGCGGCACCACCGGCAACCCCAAGGGCGTGTTGTATTCGCACCGCTCCACGGTGCTGCACACCTTTGCCTCCAGCCTGCCCGATGCACTGAACCTTTCCGCCCGCGACGCCATCCTGCCCGTGGTGCCCATGTTCCACGTCAACGCATGGGGCCTGCCGTACTCGGCCTGCATGGTGGGCGCCAAGCTGGTCTTCCCCGGCCCGGGGCTGGATGGCAAGAGCCTGCACGATCTGTTCGAGAGCGAAGGCGTCACCGTCTCGGCCGGTGTGCCCACCGTCTGGCAGGGCCTGCTGGCCCATGTGAGCGGCAACGGCTTGAGCTTCAGCACCATGCGCCGCACCATCATCGGCGGCTCGGCCTGCCCGCCGGCCATGAT
>JAUYSB010000045.1 GCA_030696525.1 Hydrogenophaga sp.
GCGCACTGGTCAAGTGGGCGGGCGCACCGGGCCTGTTTGCCACCACGGCCGCGCTCACGGCCCTGTGGCTGGTGCTGACCTGGCCCTTGCGGCCCGTGGGGCGGGGCAGCGCCCACTGACAAGGGGCAAGCCCGGGAAGGCGCAAATGCTGACCCACAGCCGGTGGGTGTTGCGGCACAATGCTGCGCTCTGGCGCCCGGAATTCCCTCAAATCCGGCGCTTCCTTCATTACTTTTCAAGGCACTCTCATGGCATCCGTCAACAAAGTCATCATCGTCGGCAATCTGGGCCGCGACCCCGAAATGCGCACCTTCCCCAGCGGCGACCAGGTGGCCAACGTGACCATTGCCACCACCGACAAGTGGAAGGACAAGCAGTCCGGCGAGATGAAGGAAGCCACCGAATGGCACCGCGTTGTGTTCAACGGCCGCCTGGCCGAGATCGCCGGCCAGTACCTGCGCAAGGGCTCGCAGGTGTACGTGGAAGGCTCGCTGCGCACCCGCAAGTGGACCGACCAGAGCGGCGTGGAAAAGTACAGCACCGAGATCCGCGCCGACCAGATGCAGATGCTGGGCAGCCGCCAGGGCATGGGCGGCGGCCAGCAAGGCGGCGGTGGTGGTGGCGGCTACGACGACGGCGGCTACGGTGGCGGTGGCGATCAGGGCGGCGGCTCCGACCAGGCCCCGCGTCGCGCCGCAGCCCCTGCTGCGCGCCCACCGGCCCCCATGCAGCGCCCCGCCCCGGCCCCCGTGGCACAGGCGCCCCGCGCGGCGTCGGGCTTTGACGACATGGACGACGACATTCCGTTCTGATCGCTGCGTTTAGCGTTCAGAAAAACGGCCCGGAGCGCAAGCCACCGGGCCGTTTTTTCATGGTGCAGCGGCGTGCAGCCCTGCGCACCCCGTTCACTCCATCGCCGCAATCACCCCGCCGCCCAGGCATACATCGCCGTCGTACAGCACGGCGCTCTGGCCGGGCGTCACGGCCCACTGGGCCTCGGGGAACTGCAGCGCAAAGCCTTCTGGCGCGGCCGTCAGGGTGCAGGCCGCGTCCTGCTGGCGGTAGCGCGTCTTGGCCGCATAGGCCCCGGGCGCGGGCGCATGGCCTGCGCACCAGCTGGCGTCCTGCGCCGTCAGGCGGTGAGACTGCAGCCAGGGGTGGTCGTGCCCCTGCACCACCCAGAGCGTATTCTTCTCGATGTCCTTGCGCGCGACGAACCAGGGTGCGTGGTCGTTGCCGCCCTTTTGCGCGCCTTTCTCGCGCACGCCGCCAATGCCCAGACCCTGGCGTTGCCCCAGTGTGTAAAAGCTCAGGCCCACGTGCTGGCCCAGCACGCGGCCCTTGTGGTCCTTGATCGGACCCGGTTCCTTGGCGATGTAGCGGTTCAGAAACTCACGGAAAGGCCGCTCGCCGATGAAGCAGATGCCGGTGGAGTCCTTCTTGCGCGCATTGGGCAGGTTGATCTCTTCGGCAATGCGGCGCACTTCGGTCTTGTGCAGTTCACCGATCGGGAACAGTGTCTTGGAGAGTTGCGCCTGGTTCAAACGGTGCAAAAAATAGCTCTGGTCTTTGGACGGGTCCAGGCCCTTGAGCAGCTGGAAGTTGCCATCGCGCTCGCGCACCCGTGCGTAGTGGCCGGTGGCGATTTTTTCCGCCCCCAGGCGCATGGCGTGGTCGAGGAAGGCCTTGAACTTGATCTCGGCGTTGCACAGGATGTCGGGGTTGGGCGTGCGCCCGGCCGAATACTCGCGCAGGAATTCGGCGAACACGCGGTCCTTGTACTCGGCCGCGAAGTTGACGTGTTCGATCTCGATGCCGATCACGTCGGCCACGCTGGCGGCATCGACGAAGTCAATGTTGGACGAGCAGAACTCGCTGTCGTCGTCGTCTTCCCAGTTTTTCATGAAGATGCCGATGACCTCGTACCCCTGCTGCTTGAGCAGGTAGGCGCTGACGGCGGAATCGACGCCGCCGGAGAGGCCGACGACGACGCGTGACTGTGTTTTCATGGGGCGGAATTATCCGCCTGCAGGCACGCGCACGCTGGAGCGCGGTTACCGGGGCGGCGGCAGGTCCTGCATCTTCCTGAAAAACGCCGGCCGCAGAATCACCTTGCGGTAGCCGAGTTCGATCTCGCCCTGGTCGCGCAGCTGCTGCAATTCCATGTGCACCCGCTGGCGCG
The DNA here is from genome assembly GCA_030696525.1 of Hydrogenophaga sp. GTDB lineage: Bacteria > Pseudomonadota > Gammaproteobacteria > Burkholderiales > Burkholderiaceae_C > Hydrogenophaga. Next base: position 2,183 of record JAUYSB010000045.1, read on the forward strand.
ACGCACCGGCGCCCACGGCCAGCTCGCTCTGCACCACCCACAACTCCACACTACCGTCAACCGCGGCAATGCCGTGGTGTGTGGCCCAGCAGGCCAGCAGGGCGCGCAGCCGGTCGGTCAGGTCGCGCTGGCCGATGACATCGATGATGTCGTAGAGCTGCTGCATGCGCCGGCTCAGGCCCACCGACATAGCAATGCCGGCTTCGGGCATGTTCATCAGGATGTCGCTGAGGACCTCGCGCGAAAAATGCAGCACCTGAGCTTCGGCGGTGTCCACCAGCGCGGTGAGCCGGGCCTTCTGGCTCAGCAGCACGTTGTCGACCGCGAAAACGTCCTGGGGCATGAACCAGCCGCAGTGCAGCTCCGTGCCATCGGCCTGCAGGCCCACGCAGCGCAGCCGGCCTTCCAGCAACCAGGCGGCGCTGGTGGGCACCAGGTGGCGCTGCAAGACCTCCTCGCCGCGCCGGTAGCGGCGGACCACGCCTTTTTGCCGCAACAGCGCGCGCGCGTCTTCGGTCAGATGCTGGGCGGTGAAGCCCACGGTCTTCACGCCAAACGGGGACAGGGCGGCCGGGTGTTCTTCCATCGCCATCAGTCCGCAAACAGCCGGAGCTTTTCAAAAAACCGCGGCCGGATGATGACCTTGCGGTAGGCCAGGTCCAGTTCGCCGAGGTCGCGCAGGTTGCTCAGCTCCAGGTGCACACGCTGGCGCGAGGCGCCCACGCCATTGGCCAGATCGGCCTGCGACACCCACAGCTCCACGCTGCCATCAAGCGCCGGCAGGCCATACTGGTTGGACCACCAGACCAGCACGGCGCGCAGCTTGTCCAGCAGCGGGCGGGCCCCGCTCATGTCGATGACATCGTGCTGTTGCTGAATGCGCCGGGCCAGGCCCATGGCGATGCCGACCCGGGCCTCCGGGAAGGTCATCATCATCTCCAGCAGCACCTCGCGCGAAAAGTGCAGGATGCGGGCCTCGTCGGTGTCCACCAGCAGATGCATGCGCGACACCGAGCCCGGCAGCAGCAGGTTGAAAACGCCGAACAGCTCACCCGGCATGACCCAGCCGTGGCTTTGCTCAAGCCCATCGGGCAGGTAGACACAAGACCGGATGCGCCCTTCCAGCAACCACGACGCGACCGTGGGCGCAACCCGGTGGCGCTGCACCTCTTCTTCACGGCGGTAGTGGCGCACGCTGCCGTGTTGCGTCAGGAATGCACGCGCCACCGGCGGCAGATCGTCGATGGTGGGGCCCTGCGTCTTCACGCCGAAGGGCGACAAAGCGGCATCACTTTGGCTCATGGCGTGAACACATTTCCCCCGCTTGTTTGTGAATAAGGCCTGTTTGTCAAATCATTTGGCAATGAGGGCGGGCAACGTCGATTGCATTCTGCCGGAAAAAAGACGCAAAAGTGACAAACGACACAGTTAGTGCGCTTGCGTACCTTCTGCAGCACTCGCATTGCCCAATCGGTATGCCGATATTGAATACAGTGCCTGCATCGCTGAAAGCGAACACTTGGGTAGCGCGCGGCAGAACACCCCCTTGTGTTTGTTGACCATGAATGTCACAAGAGCGGAAGTTTGTTTTGACTATTCGCTCCACAGTACGGTCTCAGCAGGGAACAAAAACAAGAAGTCGGCACAACAAAGGGAGCGAAAAAGGGAGAGGCGCCACAGAGCGACGATAAGAAGACAGGGGGCGGGGGTGTGTTGCGGGATAGGGGGTTCGCCCCAGATCCGGGGAGGCGCAACACCCTCCGCCCAAACTGCTTTTGGGGGGCAGACATTCGACGACCGGGATCACGAACGGTGTTCTGCAGAAAATGAACGTCAAATGTCGCGAATGCGGATTTTTAATTCTCCCCCGAGACCTACAGTTGAGCCCAAGGGAGACAAGGCAGCACAACAGGCCACAGGCCACAGGCCACGAAAAGCGGGAAACACAATCAGGGAGTGAGGGGAGTGGAAGGGGAAGAAGGCGCCGCAGAGCGACCTGAACAACAAGAAGCGCAGGGAGAGAAAACCAGGCACCGCAGAGTGCCACAAGCAGCAGTGAGGAACAGGCGGGCTGCCACGGGAGCGGGTGATCGAACATCACCCTGACTCCGGGAGGCGTGGCGGACCCGCCCTGATCCTCGGGCTGGCGCAGGCCGGCGCGGCGCCTCAGCCGCGCACTTCGCCTTCGCCCAACACCACGTATTTCAGCGAGGTCAGGCCCTCGATGCCGACCGGCCCACGCGCGTGGAACTTGTCGGTGCTGATGCCGATTTCGGCGCCCAACCCGTACTCAAAGCCGTCGGCAAAACGCGTGCTGGCGTTGACCATCACACTGGCCGAATCGACCTCGCGCAAGAAGCGCTGCGCGTGCATGTGGTCGGTGGTCAGGATGGCGTCGGTGTGGTGGCTGCTGTAGCGGTTGATGTGGGTGATCGCCTCGTCCACGCCGTCCACCACCTTGATGCTGATGATGGGCGCCAGGTACTCCTCGGACCAGTCCTGTTCGGTGGCGTCTTTCAGCTGCGCGCCCGGCACGCCGGCCAGCAGCGCCCTGGACTCGGGGCAGCAGCGCATTTCCACGCCCTTGTGCGCGTAGATGGCGCCGATCTGCGGCAGGAACTCGGCCGCCACGGCGCGCGCCACCAGCAGGCCTTCACTCGCGTTGCAGGGGCTGTACTTGTTGGTCTTGGCGTTGTCGGCCACCTTCACCGCCATGGCGATGTCGCAGGGCGCGTCCACGTAGGTGTGGCAGTTGCCGTCCAGGTGTTTGATGACAGGCACCTTGGCTTCCGCGCTGATGCGCTCGATCAGGCCTTTGCCGCCACGCGGGATGATCACGTCCACATAGGCCGGCATGGTGATGAGCTGGCCCACGGCGGCGCGGTCGGTGGTCGGCACGAGTTGCACCGCGTCCACCGGCAGGCCGGCCTCGGCCAGGGCCTGCTGCACCAGCTTGGCCAGGGCGCGGTTGCTGTCAATGGCCTCGGAGCCGCCGCGCAGGATGCAGGCGTTGCCGCTTTTGATGGACAGGCTCGCGGCCTCGATGGTCACGTTCGGGCGGCTCTCGTAAATCATGCCGAAGACGCCGATGGGCACGCGCATCTGGCCCACGCGTATGCCGCTGGGCTGCTGTTTCATGCCGATGATTTCGCCAATGATGTCGGCCATGGCGGCGAGCTGCTCGCAGCCTTCGGCGCAGGTTTCCAGCACCTTGGGGCTGAGTTTCAGGCGGTCCACCATGGGCTCGCTCAGGCCGTTGGCGCGGGCGCGCTCCAGGTCCTGGGCGTTGTCCACCTGCAGGGCATCGACGTTGGCGCGCAGCAGGCGGGCCAGGGCCAGCAGCGCGTCGCGCTTGCGGGCGGCCGGGGCGCGCGCCATCTCGAAGGCGGCACGGCGGGCCTGCATGCCCAGGGTTTGCATCAGTTCGGGGACGTTGAGCGCGTTCATGACAACATTTTCGCACCGGCGCACCTACACTGCCGCGCAAACACCTTGGAGACAACCATGCTGCACCCCCGAGCCCGCGCCCTGCTGGACCTGATGATCGAACGCGGCGTGCCGCCCACCCACACGCTGAGCGTGGCCGAGGCGCGCCGCTTCTACCGCGAACGCCGCCACATCACCCAGCCCGCGCCGCCCGCTGTGGACGCCGTGCGCGAGCTGACGGCCGACGGCCCGCACGGTGCCATCCCATTGTGCCTGTACCGCCACGGCGTGGCCGCCGGCCCGCGCCCGGCGCTGGTGTATTTCCACGGCGGCGGCTGGGTGATCGGCGACCTGGACACGCACGACACCCTGTGCCGCGAGCTCGCCATCGCCTCGGGCTGCGTCGTGGTGTCGGTGGACTACCGCATGGGGCCGGAACACCCCTTCCCCGCCGCCGTGGACGATGCCTGCGCGGCCACCCGCTGGCTGGCCGCGCAGGCCGGCTCGCTGGGGCTGGATGCCACGCGCCTGTCGGTCGGTGGCGACAGCGCGGGGGGCAACCTGGCGGCGGTGGTGGCGCTCGCCCTGCGTGGTGAAGTGCCGCTGGCCTTTCAGTTGTTGATCTACCCGGCCACCGACCAGCACCCCACACACGGCTCGCGCCAGCGCAACGCGCAGGGTTATCTGCTGACGGCCGACACCATGGCCTGGTTCCACGACCACTACATCACCGACCCGGCGCTCGACGACGACTGGCGCGCCTCGCCCCTGCGGGCCGACAGTTTGGCCGGCCTGCCACCCGCCCTGGTGCTGACCGCCGGGTTCGACCCCCTGCGCGACGAAGGCGTGGCCTACGCGCAGCGGCTGAGTGAAGCCGGCGTGCGCGCCACCCTGCTGAGTTTCGAGCGCCAGATCCACGGCTTCATCCTCATGGGCCGCGTCATCGATGAAGCCAACGAGGCGGTGGCGCTGTGCGCCGATGCGCTCAGGCGCGCGCTGCAGCCCTGAGGCTCAACGTGCCGCACAGGCCCGGCACACGCCCATGGCCAGGCGGTGCAGCGCCTGCCAGGGGTCGGTCGGCCAGTCGGGCTGCTTGAGGCCTTTGACGATGCCGTCCACCCGGTGGGCATCCACCACAAAGGTGGCCGCCTGCGCCGGCGTGAGTCGCGGCAAGGCGCGCTCCATGAGCTTTTCCTTGGCGCCCCAGACGCGGTTTTCGCGCAGGGCCATGGGCAGCGGCTTGCCCTCGGCCATGGCCTGTTTGACACGGTGCAGGGTGCGCACATCGTCGGCCAGCGCCCAATGCACCAGCACCGGTGCTTCGCCCTCGGCCTGCAGGCCATCGAGCATGCGCTGCGCACGGCCCATCTGCCCGCCCAGCACCGCCTCGGCCAGCTTGAAGGCGTCGTAGCGCGCCACGTTGAGCACCGCGCTTTCCACCTGTTCAAACGTCAGCTCACCCTCGGGAAACAACAGGCCCAGCTTCTGGATTTCCTGGTGCGCAGCCAGCAGGTTGCCCTCCACCCGGTCGGCAAAAAACTGCAGCGTGCGTTGGCCGGCCTCGCCCGCTTGCACACGCTGGCCCTGAGCCAGCAGGCGTTGCGCGATCCACTGCGGCAGCGCCTGGCGTTCGATGGGGTCGGTGCGCACCGTGATGCCGTGGGCGTCCAGCGCGCCAAACCAGGCGCCTTTCTGGGTGGCGCTGTCCAGGCGCGGCAAAAACACCAGCGTGAGCACGCTGTCGTTGCCACGTGCGGCTTCGGCCAGTTGCTGCAGGGCCTGCGAGCCGTCCTTGCCCGGTTTGCCCGAAGGGATGCGGATCTCCACGATCTGCCGGTCGGCGAACAGGCTCAGCGAGCCGCCAGCGGCCAGCACCTCGCTCCAGTCGAAATGGGCGCCGGCCACGGTGAACACGCTGCGCTCGGTGTAGCCGGCCGCACGCGCGGCACGGCGCAACGCGTCGGCGCACTCCTGTTGCTGCAGCGGCTCGTCGCCGTACAGCGTGTACAGGCTTTTGAGCCCACGCTGGAGGTGTTGGGCGATCTGGGCCGAGGGGACTTGCATGGCGGCGAGTGTATCGCCGGGGGTGCGTCGCAACGGCGCCACAGGGCCCGACAAGGGCTCCCACCCCGGTCGACGGACGGTGATACTGGACAGCTTCACGGCCAGCACGCACCCTCCCCGCCATGCCACTGTTCGCCGCCACCGTCTTCCTCTCCGCCTTCCTGCTGTTCCAGGTCCAGCCCATCGTCGCCAAGATGATCCTGCCCTGGTTCGGTGGCTCGTCCTCGGTCTGGACGCTGTGCATGGTGTTCTTTCAGGTGGAGCTGCTGCTGGGCTACGCCTATGTGCACTGGGTGCACGAAAAGCTGCGCCCGGCGCGCCAACCCTGGGTGCACGGCGCGCTGCTGCTGCTGAGCCTGGCCACGCTGCCGGTGGTGGCCGATCCGGCCTGGAAACTCAGCGCCCAGGCCCAACCCACCTGGAGCGTGCTGGGTGTGCTGGCCACCACGGTGGGCGTGCCCTACCTGCTGCTGTCCACCACCGGCCCGCTGATGCAGGCCTGGTTCGCGCGCAGCTTCGTGCATCAGGGCCAGCACACCTACCGGCTCTACGCCCTGTCCAACCTGGCGTCCATGCTGGCGCTGCTGTCCTACCCGGTGCTGGTTGAACCGCACCTAGCGGTGTTGCCGCAGGCCTGGCTGTGGTCGGGTGCTTATGCGCTGTTCGTGTTGTGCTGCGTGGCCACCGCTGCCTACACGCTGCGGCGCCAGTCGCTCGGCGAGCACCCGGCACACGCGCTGGAAGATGTGCCCCGCCCGCCGTGGCGTGAAATCATGTTGTGGGTGGGCCTGGCCGCCTGCGCCTCCACCTTGCTGCTGGCCCTCACGCGCCACCTGACGCAGGACGTGGCGCCGGTGCCGTTTCTGTGGGTGCTGCCGCTCGCGCTCTACCTGCTCAGCTTCATCCTGTGCTTCGACGCGCCGCGCTACTACGTGCGCCCGCTCTTCCTGGGCCTGCTGCCGCTGGCCTTCGTCGCGCTGGACTTCGCGATGAACGAGGGACTGGACGTGCCGGTGCTGGTGGCCTTGCTGTGCGCCGCGGTGTTCGTGTTCTGCATGGTCTGCCACGGCGAACTGGTGCGGCGGCGGCCACCGTTGCGCCACCTCACGCTGTTCTACCTCATGCTCTCGGTGGGTGGCGCGCTCGGCGGCCTGTTCGTCGGGCTGGTGGCGCCGGTGGCCTTCAACGCGTACTTCGAACTGCCACTGGGCCTGTTACTGTGCGCGCTGCTGGTGGTGCTGGTGCTCTGGCCCGAGGTGCGCGGCCCATGGCGCGGCTGGCTGCGTGGCGCGCTGCTGCTGGCGCTGCTGCTGTACGGCGCGCGCCTGGCCAGCATTTCACGGGACTATGTGCAGGGCTATACCGAGGTC
>JAUYSB010000050.1 GCA_030696525.1 Hydrogenophaga sp.
GGTGAAGCGCGGATCGACCACGATCATCTTGCAGCCGGTTTCCTTGGCGTGCAGCATGTGCAGCATCGAAACAGGGTGTGCCTCGGCGGCGTTGGAGCCGATGTACAGAGCGACCTTGCTGTTCTGCATGTCGTTGTACGAGTTGGTCATGGCGCCGTAGCCCCAGGTGTTGGCCACGCCGGCCACCGTGGTGCTGTGGCAGATGCGCGCCTGGTGGTCGCAGTTGTTGCTGCCCCAGAAGCTCACAAACTTGCGCAGCAGGTAGGCCTGCTCGTTGTTGTGCTTGGAGGAGCCGACGAAGTAGACCGAGTCGGGGCCGCTGGCGGCCTTGAGCTCTTTCATCTTGGCGGTGATCTCGTCCAGCGCCGTGTCCCAGCTGATGCGCTGGTACTTGCCGTTGACGAGCTTCATGGGGTAGCGCAGGCGGTACTCGCCGTGGCCGTGTTCGCGCAGGGCCGCGCCCTTGGCGCAGTGGGCGCCCAGGTTGATGGGCGAATCAAACACCGCTTCCTGGCGCACCCAGACGCCGTTTTCCACAATCGCGTCGGTGGCGCAGCCCACCGAGCAGTGGGTGCAGACGGTGCGCTTGACTTCGATCTTGCCGGTGCCGTCGATGGAGCCGCCGGTGGCGGCCTTGGCCTTTTTCACCAGCGTGAGCTGGGTGGCGGCCAGGCCCACGCCCAGGCCCAGGCCGGAGCGGCGCAGGAAGCTGCGGCGGTCCACCGTGGGCAGCGCGTGCTGCAGGCCACGGCGCAGGCTGTGGACAAAGGCGGTCGAGCTGGCGCCCGCACCGCCAGGGGATTTTTTGGTCAGCAACATGTGTGTGATCTCCTCAGCGCGCCGTCAGATGCGCGTGGTCTTGTAGTACTGCTTCACGTGTTCGGTGAGGGTGTAGCCACCACCGCGCTCGGGCTTGGGCAAGGGGGCCGCTGCCTGCGTTTCGGCTTCAGGCGCAGCGGGCAGCAGGGTGGCGGCTGCGGCCACGGCACCAAGGGTGCCGGCACCGGCAAACAGGGAGCGGCGGTTGAGCGAGCGGGGCTGGGCCGGATCGGGTTTTCGCATGCGTGTCTCCTGGGTGTGCGCGAACAAACCACACGCGAAAAACGTGTGGCTTTTTTTCATAACAGCCGGAACTGTAGTGCGAGCGGCCCGTGTTTGCACGGGGGTTCCTACCCTCTGCAGCCGACAGATCGACATTGATGCAACGCAGCACAAAAAACCGATGCGGTGTGCGCGCCGCGATAGCAATTCGCGGGCCAGGCACGCCGATCCGCGTTGCGCCCAAGGCGGGGGCCAACACGACCGAACAACGCGCCAGCCTGTCGCACATCGCGCGACAATTTGTCGCAGGCTCGCGCCGCTGCACGCTGTGGGGATTTCGCCAATAGCCGAGTGATTCACACGGATACCTCCGTAGAATCCAGCGCCGTGGCAACCCTCCCCAACCCCCTTGGCAACACGCCGTCCACCGAAGGCTGGCCCAACTGGTCCATCCTGGTGGTGGATGACGAACAGGGCATGCGCCACTTTCTGGTCAAGACACTGGCGCCGCGCTGCCACTTTGTGGAGAGCGCCGGCAGCGCCGAAGAAGGCGAGGCGCTGCTGCGCGAACAGCACTTCGACCTCATCGTGCTCGACATCTCCTTGCCCGGCAAAAACGGGGTGGCCTGGCTCAAGGAATTGCGCGAGCAGGGTTTCTCGGGCGAGGTCATCCTGATCACCGCATTTGCCGATCTGGACACCGCCATCGAGGCCCTGCGCGCCGGCGCTTCCGACTTCATCCTCAAGCCCTTCCGGGTGCCGCAAATCCTCAACGCGGTCAAACACAGCCATGAGCGCGCGCGCCTGGCGCGCGAGAACTTCGTGCTCAAGCGCGACTGCAGCCTGCGCCGCAACGACAGGTCGTCTCTGGTGGGTGACTCGCCCGACATGGCCGCGCTGCGCAACGCCATCGCCCGGCTGGCCGGCGTCAACAGCACGGTGCTGCTGCAGGGCGAATCGGGCACCGGCAAGGAGCTGGTGGCGCGCGAACTGCACGCCCGCAGCGCCCGCGCCCACGGCCCCTTCGTGCCGCTCAACTGCGCCTCGGTGTCGCCCGAGCTGATCGAAAGCGAGCTGTTCGGCCACGCCAAGGGCGCCTTCACCGGCGCCACACGTTCGCGCGACGGGCTGTTCTATTACGCCCAGGGGGGCACCCTGTTTTTTGACGAAGTGGCCGAGCTGCCGCTGTCCATCCAGGCCACGCTGCTGCGCACCATCGAAGACCTGCACATCCGCCCCGTGGGCAGCCAGCAGCTGGTGCCGGTGGACGTGCGCATCGTTGCCGCCACCAACCGCCGCCTGGCCGACGAGGTGGCCGCCGGTCGCTTCCGCGCCGACCTGTTCTACCGCCTGCAGGTGGTGGACCTGAGCCTGCCGCCGCTGCGCGCCCACAAGCCCGATATCCCGGCGCTGGTGGCCCACTTCATGGCTGAGCTGTGCCCGGCCCTGGGCCTGGAGCCCATCGCCATCAGCGAGGACGGGCTGCGCTTCCTGCTGCAGTACGACTGGCCCGGCAACGTGCGCGAACTGCGCAACCTGATCGAGCGCTCGCTGATCCTGGGCCAGCTCAACGTCTCGGCCTTGTACCCCCCGCTGCCCACCGCGCCCGCCACCGACACGCCCGTGACCGACCTGCACACGCTGGAGAAGCGGCACATCCAGAACGTGCTGGAGTCGGTGCAGGGCGACAAGACGCGGGCCGCGCAGCTGCTGGGCGTCTCGCGACGCACACTGGAGCGCCGCGTGGCCGAGTGGCAGGGCGCATGAACTTCTGGCGCAGCCCCGCGTGGCTGGCCGCCTCCATACGCCACAAGCTGCTGGCCATGGCGCTGCTGCCGCTGGCGGTGGTGTTTCCGCTGCTGGTGCTGGCGCTCACGCTGTGGAGCAACGTGGCCTACGACCGGCTGATGATCACCAAAGTGCGTGCCGACCTGGCGGTGGCGCACGGTTATTTTGAGCAGGTGCTGGGCGAGGTGGGCTCGGGCACGCTGGGCGTGGCGGCCTCACACGCGCTGGTGCGGGCCATCCAGCAAGACCAGGCGCCAGAGGCCTTGCTGGCGCAGGAGCGCAGCCGGCTGCGGCTGGACTTCCTGAACTTCTACCCTGCAGGCGCCCCCACCCTGCCCCCGGCCCTGGCCGCCACGCTGCCCGGCGGCGGCGCCACGTACCACCCAGCCAGGCTGGTGCTGTTGCCGCCCGAGGCCATGCGCGACATCGCCCCTGCCGTGGGCGAGCGACTGCGCATCCCGCTGGTGCCCACGCGCAACGCCACCCCCACCGAACGCAAGGTGGAAGACCGGGCCATGGTGATGGTGTCCACCCTGCCCGTGCGCGACGGCGACGGCCGCCTGCTCGGCGTGCTCAGCGGCGGCCTGTTGCTGAACCAGAACCTCGACTTCATCGACCACATCAACCGCATCGTCTACCCCGAGGGCTCGCTGCCGTTCGGCAGCCAGGGCACGGCCACGCTGTTCCTCGACGACGTGCGCATCACCACCAACGTGCGCCTCTTCCAGGACCAGCGCGCGGTGGGCACACGCGTGTCGCAGGCGGTGCGCCACGCGGTGCTGCGCGACGGTCAGACCTGGCTGGACCGCGCCTTTGTGGTCAACGACTGGTACGTGAGCGCCTACCAGCCCCTGCTCGATGCCGACGAACAGCGCATCGGCATGTTGTACGTGGGCTATCTGGAGCAGCCCTTCCGCTGGGTGCGCTACGCCATGGTGGCCGTCATCGGCCTGATCTTCCTGGCGGTGATGGCGGCGGCCGCCGTGTTTTCGGTGCGCTGGGCGCGCAGCATCTTCAAGCCGGTGGAACAGATGAACCAGACCATGCGCCGCGTGGAGTCGGGCGAATCGAATGCGCGTGTGGGCACCGTGGCCGCGCGCGACGAACTGGGCGCCCTCGCCGGCCACCTCGACGAGCTGCTGGACACCATCGACGACAAGACCCGCGCGCTGCGGGCCTGGGCCAACGAGCTGGATCGCAAGGTGGCCGAGCGCACGCGCGAGCTGGCCGCCAGCAACGCCTCGTTGCGCCAGGCGCAGCAGCAGCTGGTCAAAAGCGAAAAGCTCGCAGCCATCGGCCAGCTCACCGCCAGCATCGCGCACGAGATCAACAACCCCATCGCGGTGATGCAGGGCAACCTCGATCTGATGCGTGAAACCCTGGGCCCGCAGGCCGAGCCGGTGCGCGCCGAGATCCAGCTGCTGGACGAACAGGTCGAGCGCATGCGCCTCATCGTCACGCAACTGCTGCAGTACGCCCGCCCCACCGAATACGCCGGCTATGTGGACACCCTGGACACCCGGCAAACCATCGACGCCTGCCTGGTGCTGGTGGCGCACCTGCTGCACCAGCGGCGCATCACCGTGTTGCGCGACTGCGGCGCGACCCAGCGCGTGGGCTTCAATCCGCAGGAGCTGCAACAGGTGGTGATCAACCTGCTGATCAACGCCATCCAGGCCATGCCCGAAGGCGGCGAACTCAAACTGGTCACGCGCGACTGGCTGGACGAAGCGGGCCAGCCACAAGGCGCCGTCATCAGCGTGATGGACAACGGGTCGGGCCTAGACGACGCCGTGCGCGAGCGCCTGTTCAGCCCCTTCTTCACCACCAAAAACGATGGCAACGGCCTGGGCCTGTGGATCAGCCTGGGGCTGGTGGAACGCTACGGCGGCCGGCTCGAGGCCGACAACCGGACGGATGGCCCCGGCGCCGAATTCCGCATCCGCGTGCTGACCGAACCCGTGGCGCCCGCCGAAACACAGGCCAGCACCCGCGACGGCCGGCCGGGCGCGCTGTGATCAGCGCCGCAGCGCCACGTTGAGCTGGTCGATCACCTCGGACCAGTCGGCATCCACGAGCAGTTGCTCGCGCAGCATCGTGGCCTGAGCCGGCGTCCAGAACGGCGCGTCGGCCAGCAGCACCCCGTCGGGCAGCGGCGAATGGCTGGTGATGAAGGCCGCGATACCGGGCGTGTCGGACGGCAGGCCCAGTTGGGCAAACAGCTCGCAGAAGCGGTGGTGGAAGTCTTCCATGCGGTTCTCCTTGGGCGGTCAGGCCAGCATGTCGAAACCCTGCGCCTCGACGCTGAAAAAGGCGCGTGAGAAGCCGGCCAGCGCCGCATAAAAACGCGCCTTGGGGTGCGCCTCCAACGCGTCGCACAAGGCCATCACCCAGGGCAACAGGTGGGCGGTGAAGAATGCCTGCTGGCGGGTGAGGTTGGACACCTCCACGTCGTCGCCAGCAATCAGAAAGCGCATGACCTCGCACAGGTAGGCGATGTGGTCTTCGGTTTCGGGCATGGCTTCGTCACGGGTCAGGCCCAGGGCGGTCAGGTCGCCGCGCAGCGCGGCCAGCGGTTTTTCGTTCAAGAAGCCGCTGAGGTGGTGCGAGCCGAACAGCTGCACCTCGGGCTTGCCCAGGCCGCCGAACAAGGCATCAAACTCGTCGGCCACCGCCTGGTCGCCGAGTTCGCGCGCGCGGCCCACAAGCTGGCGCCAGCTCTCTTCCAGAAAGGCGCCGCTGGCCGGTGCCTCGGTCACGGCCACGCGGATCTGGGCCAGCAGCTCGGGCGCGGGCGGCGCGTAGTACAGGGCCGCGAGCAGGCCATAGACCTCGGCGCGGGCGGTTTCTTCGTCCAGCGCGCTGCTGGTGGGTGGAGGGGTGCTCATGTGACGGTCACAGGTCGGTGATGCGGGATTCGTTGGTGGCGGTGTGCAGGTCGATCACGCGGCAGTCGCCGCACATCTTGAGGCGCTCCAGGGCCGCGCCCTGGAACATGCTGTGGCCGGCCAGGCGGCCCAGCATGGCCTCCACACCCTTGAGCGTGCCAAAAGGTTTGCCGCAACGCACGCAACCGTAGGGCTGGGCTTCGTTGATCACGCGCGGCTGTTTGCGTGCCTCGGTGGGCAGCAGGCGGGCCTGCAGTTGCAACGCGTCCTCAGGACAGGTTTTCACGCACAGGCCACATTGCACGCAGTTCTTTTCGGTGAAGCGCAGCTGCGGGCGGTCGGGGTTGTCCAGCAGGGCGCTGGCCGGGCAGGCGCTCACGCAACTCAGGCACAGGGTGCATTTGTTGGCGTCCACCAGCACCTGGCCCAGCGGCGAGCCAGCAGCGGGCAAGGCGATGGGCGCTTCACTACGCTGCGGCGCGTGGGCCATGAGGTGGTCCAGCGCCAGTTCCAGCGTGGCGCGTTTGTCGGCCTGCACCGCAAACGCGGCGGGTGTGGCCACGGTGGCGGCCGGCGCGCCACGCAGCTCGGTGTCGAGCGCTGCGAGGTCGCGCGCGTCGCGGGCGTGCAACAGGCGGAAGTGTTCACCCGCGTAGCCCAGGCCTTGCAGCAGCGCGTTGCCGATGGCCATCTGCTCGCCCAGGGCACGCACATAGTCGGGCGCTTCTTCGCCGGTGGTCAGCACCCACACCTGGCTGGCGCCCCAGGCCTTGGCGGCCAGCCAGACCTCCAGGCCCAGGCTGGCGGTGTGCCAGGCGGGCAGTGGCAGCACGCGGGCGGGCACGCCGTTCACGGCCTTGTCCAGGCTGGCGGCGCGGCCCAGGTCGTTGACCAGCGCAGCGCCGGCCACCTGGCTGTGCAGCAGCACGGCGGCATTTTTGCCGCCGGCCTTGGCGTAGGCCGTCACCAGGGTGCGCACGCGCCGGCCCTGGTCGGGCGCCGAGGGGTAGTGGTAGCTCAACGCGCCGGTGGGGCAGACGGTGGTGCAGGCGCCGCAGCCCACACACAAGTAGGGGTTGACCTCGATCTGGTTGCGCTTGGCATCGCTGTCCAGCCGCGACTGGATGGCCGAGGCCGAGCAGATGTCCACGCAGGCGTTGCAACCCAGCTGTTCGTTGCGGCCGTGGGCGCAGAGCTTGGCCTTGTACTGGAAGAACTTGGGCTTTTCAAACTCGCCCACCAGCTCGCGCAGCTTGAGCAGCGCGCCCAGTTGCGTGGCCATGTCGGCGTTGGCCGGCAGGTGGAAGTAGCCCTGGGGCAAGGCGTGTTGGGTGAAGGCCGGGGCCTCGCGCAAATCGAGCACCAGGTCGAAGCGCTCGCTGTGTTCGGTGGCGTCGCGGCCAAAGTGGATGGCGCCGGGCGCCTCGCACACCTTCACGCAGTCGCGGTGCGATTTGCAGGCGTTCAGGTCGATCTGGTAGTCGAGGCCGATGGCACCTTCGGGGCAGGCGGCCACGCAGGCGTTGCAGCGGGTGCAGAGGTCCAGATCAATCGGGTTGTCGGTGGCCCAGCTCACATCAAAGGCGCCCAGCCAGCCGGTGACACGCTGCAGCCGCCCGGCCATGACGGGGTAGCGGCGTGCCTGCATGCCCGCGCCACCGACCGCAAACAGGCTCACCTGCAAGGTGTCGGCCAGTTGGGCGGCCAGGCTTTCGGCGCGCTCCAGCGGACCGATCACCAGCACACGGCCTTCGCTTTTGTAGGTGGCGGTGGGCACCGGTTCGGGCTCGGGCAGGCGCGCGGCTGCCAGCAATGCGGCCATCTTGGCTGTGGCCTGTTTCGCTTCGCGGCCCCAGCCGCCGGTTTCGCGGATGTTGACGAAGTGGATGGGGCGCACGTCCAGCGAGGCGCTGCCTTCGGTCTGTTCGGCCAGCTCGACGAACAAGCGGCTTTCCTGGGTGCAGGCCACCACCAGGTCGTCACCGCTGCGGGCGGCCTGCTGGAAGGCGGGTGCCTCGCGCCGGCACAGCGTCGTGTGTTCGGTCAATGTTTCGCCCAGGGCGCGGCCCAGGGCGGGCACGTCCAGCGGCATGGTGCGGTTGCAGTTGCAGATCAGCGTGGTCATGCGGTGGGCTCGTTGGGCTCGGTCGGTTCGGTGGGTGGCGAAAGGTCTTCGGCCACCGCTGGTTCGGGCGGGTTTGCAGGCGCTTGCGGCGGCACCTGTTCGGGTGCCTGCTCGGGTGCATCAAACACCTTCATGAACTGTGCGCTGGTGAGTTTGCGCGCCAGCTCCAGCGGCAGCGGGTCGGGCTTGGAATAGTCGTCGATGTAGATGTCCAACCCGTCCATCACGTTGAAGTGTGGGTCGCTGAACAGGGTCTTCATGGCGGCGTTGCGCACCTGCGGGTCCACCGCGCGGGCCACAAATGGCTTGAAGTCGGATTGGGGCGTGAGCCGGGCCACGTCGTCCAGCGTGGGCAGGGGCGGCTGTGCGGGTTCGGATACAGCGGGCTCGGGCACAGCGGCTTCGGCTGCGGGGGTTGGCACGGACACGACCGCTTCGGCAGCCGCCACCACTGGCGTCGAAACCGGCACCGGCTCGGGCAGCGGTTCGCCGGTCTGGGCCAGCACCTTGCGGCGCGACCAGCGCGAGAAGAAGTTGTTGTCCTTGCTCACGCTGGCTTGCGGTGGCGGTCGGCGCGCGCGCGGGCGGCGTCCAGGAAGGCCTGCATCACGGGGCCGCTGTCGAGCAAGCCGTGCAAGGCCTCGGCCGGTTCGAGGTGGAATTCGGGGTGCCACTGCAGCCCAAGCACGAAGCCCGGGCCAGTGTGCCGAATCGCCTCGATGACACCGTCCTGCGGGCAGCGTGCCTCCACCACCAGGCCATCGCCCAGGCGGTTCACACACTGGTGGTGGATGCTGGTGATGCGGTGCGGCTCATTGGCCGGGTACAGCGTGCCCAGCAGCGAGCCGGGTTCGAAGGCCACGTCGTGCATGAGACGGTCGTAGCGCGAGATGTCCTGGTGCACCACCGATCCACCGCGCTGCGACGGGATGTCCTGCACCAGCGAGCCGCCGTAGTACACATTGATCAGCTGCGCGCCCCGGCACACGCCCAGCACCGGCTTGCGTGCGTCGATGAAACCACGCAGCAGTGCCAGCTCGTAGCGGTCGCGTATCGGGTCACCGGCCCAGTCGGGGTGGCCGAGGGTCTCACCATAGGTCTCGGGGCAGATGTCGATACCGCCCTGCAACACCAGGCCATCGAGCAGGTCCACCATCTCCGACACCGGCACCCGGTTGACGAGCTGCGGACTTTGTTCGTCCACAAAAGGCATCATGAGCGGGATGGCGCTGTGGGCCATGACCCAGTGCGCCATCGAGCTTTCGAGGAACTGCAGCCGCTTTTGTGGCAGGCCCAGGCCAGGCGGCGGCTGGTGCAGCAGGCGGGCCGAAATGCCGATGCGAAGTGTCACGAAGCGGCTCCTCCGCCAGGGTGGCCACGCCGCCCCTGCTTGTCGGTGCTGATGCTGACCGGGTTGCCAAAGCGGTCGGTCAGCGAGCGAAAGCTCTCGGGGCGCTTGCGGCGCTTGGTCTCGGGCTGGTAGTGCTCAGCCACAAAGGCACGCAGCCACTCGAGCATGGGGCCGGGCGCGGGCACCTGGTCCACCCGCTCCTGCGCGTCCAGCCAACGGCCGGCGTCGGTGTAGCTCAGGGTCACGATCTGCGGCGCCGGCAAGGCGTCGGCCGCCCCCGTTTCGTCCGGGCGCCACATCACCCACACGGCGGGGCGCTCGGTGGACAGGTTGAGGAACAGGCCTTCGGCGTCGTCGCGGAACAGCTCGATGACCAAGCCGGGGAACACCCAGTGCTCGACACCGTCGGCATCGCCCGACCGGGTGTCTTCGATGCGCTGGGCGGTCGTCACCTCGTCGGGCAGGCCCAGCTCGGCCTGCGGCAGCACATCGGCCAACACCCAGCGCCAGGGCATCCATCGGGCATGGGGGCCGGCCACCGGCTCGCGCCGCATGACCACGGCCACGGTGAGGCGCGGTCTGTCCGTCATCCCGATCAGGTGTCTTTCGACACTTTGATGGTGGGGAACTTGGACGAGAAATCTTTGGCCTTGGCGGCGATCTTGATCACCACCTGGCGTGCCATGGCCTTGTAGAGGCCGGCGACTTCGCCGTCGGGATCGGCAATCACGGTCGGGCGGCCGCTGTCGGCCTGCACGCGGATCTGCATGTTCAGCGGCAGCGCGCCGAGGTAGTCCATGCCGTATTCGGCCGCCATCTTCTTGCCGCCATCGACGCCGAAGATGTGCTCGACGTGGCCGCAGTTGCTGCACACGTGCACAGCCATGTTTTCGACGATGCCCAGGATGGGCACGCCCACTTTCTCGAACATCTTGATGCCCTTGCGCGCATCGAGCAGGGCGATGTCCTGCGGCGTGGTGACGATGACCGCGCCGGTCATGGGCACACGCTGGCTCAGCGTGAGCTGGATGTCGCCGGTGCCGGGTGGCATGTCCACGATCAAATAGTCCAGGTCTTTCCAGTTGGTTTGGCGCAGCAGCTGCTCCAGCGCCTGGGTGGCCATGGGGCCGCGCCAGATCATGGCCTCGTCCTTGTCGATCAGGAAGCCGATGGAGATGACCTGCACACCGTAGTTCTCCAGCGGCTCCATGGTCTGACCGTCCACACTTTCGGGCCGGCCTTCGATGCCCATCATCATGGGCTGGCTGGGGCCGTAGATGTCGGCGTCCAGAATACGGACCGTGGCAGCCTCGGCCGCCAGCGCCAGTGCGTGGTTGTCGGCGGTGGTGCTCTTGCCCACGCCGCCCTTG
>JAUYSB010000164.1 GCA_030696525.1 Hydrogenophaga sp.
TGGCTGGGCTCGTCCTGCCGTTTCGAGCCGACCTGCTCCGCCTACGCGCTGCAGGCGCTGGAGCGGCACGGCGCCGTCGCCGGCACCTACCTCACCCTGCACCGGCTGGCGCGTTGCCAGCCCTGGTGCAAAGGTGGCCATGACCCGATTCCCGAACACCCACCCGCGCTGTTTTCGCGGCTGCTGGGTCAACCTCACGAGAAGCACTCGTCATGAATGACATCCGTCGATCCATCCTGTGGGTGGTGTTTGGTTTCTCCATGGTCCTGCTCTGGGACCAGTGGCAGGTTTACAACGGCCACAAGGCGACCTTCTTCCCGACGCCGGTGCCAGCCAGCGCCACCGCCGCCAACCCCGCTGCGCCCGCAACACCTGCCGCCGCCCAACCGGCCGATGCCAGCGTTCCTGCTGCAACCGGCAGCGCCGCTGCCGCCGGCACCGTGCCCGAACCGGGCGCCGCGGCAGCGGCCACGCGCACCCAGCACACCGTGAGCAGCGACGTGCTGCGACTGGTGATCGACAGCCAGGGCGCGACCATCGTGCGCGCCGAGCTGCTCAAACACGACGCCCGCACGCCGCCGCCCAAGGGCGAGCCGACCCAGCCCATGGTGCTGCTGGAAACCGACAAGCAGTACGCGGCTCAGACCGGCCTGGTGGGCACGCAGTTGCCCAACCACACCACCCCCATGACGCTGACCAGCAGCGCCACCACACTGGCCGACGGCCAGGACTCGCTGGAACTGCGCTTCGAGTCGCCGGTGCTCGGCGGCGTCAAGCTGGTCAAGGTCTACACACTGCAACGCGGCGCCTACGACATCGCGGTGCGCCACGAAGCGCACAACCTGGGCAGCGCCGCCATCGCGCCGCAGCTCTACCACCAGCTGGTGCGAGACGGCAGCGTGGCAGGCAGCGCAACGCCCTTCTACTCCACCTTCACCGGCCCGGTGGTCTACAGCAGCACCGCCAAGTACCAGAAGGTCGAGTTCAGCGACCTCGACAAAGGCAAGGCCACCTTCGAGAAAACCGCAGCAGATGGCTACGTGGCCATGGTGCAGCACTACTTTGCCAGCGCCTGGCTGCTGCCCGACGGCGCGCGTGAAAACTACGTCGACCGCGTGACCGTGAACAACGCGGCCCGCTACCGCACGGGCGCCATCAGCGCCCTGCCCGAGGTGGCACCGGGTCAGTCGCAGGCGGTCGAAGCTCGCCTGTTCCTGGGCCCGCAGGACGAAAAGCTGCTGGAGCGCCTGACCCCCGGACTGGAGCTGGTCAAGGACTACGGCTGGCTCACCATCCTGGCCAAACCGCTGTACTGGCTGCTGGAAAAAATCCACGGCTTCGTCAGCAACTGGGGCTGGTCCATCGTGCTGCTGGTGGTGCTGATCAAGGCCGCCTTCTACTGGCTCAACGCCACCGCCTACCGCAGCATGGCCAAGATGAAGGCGATCAACCCGCGCATCATGGAAATGCGCGAACGCCTCAAGAGCAACCCGCAGCAGATGCAGCAGGAGATGATGAAAATCTACCGCGAGGAGAAGGTCAACCCGCTGGGCGGCTGCTTCCCCATCATGGTCCAGATCCCGGTGTTCATCGCGCTCTACTGGGTGCTGCTGTCCAGCGTGGAAATGCGCAACGCGCCCTGGGTCGGCTGGATCGTGGACCTGTCCACCCCGGACCCCTTCTACATCCTGCCCTTCGTGATGGCGCTGACCACCGTGGTGCAGACCGCGCTCAACCCGACGCCGCCGGACCCGATGCAGGCCAAGCTGATGTGGTACATGCCGCTGATCTTCTCGGTCATGTTCTTCTTCTTCCCGGCCGGCCTGGTGCTGTACTGGATCACCAACAACGTGCTGACCATCGTGCAGCAGGCCTACATCAACCACAGCATGGGCGTGCCGTTCCAGTTCAACCTGCCCTGGAGCAAGAAGTAACCCCCCTGCGTTGGCGGTGCCGCCATGCTCTCCCGCCACGACGACCCGATTGCCGCCATCGCCACCGCCCCCGGACGGGGTGCGGTGGGCATCGTGCGGGTCTCGGGCAAGGGGCTGGGGCCGCTGGTGCAGGCCTTGTGCGGCCGGCCACTGAAGGCGCGTGAAGCGAGCTACCTGCCGTTCCGCGATGCGAGCGGCGAACCCATCGACCAGGGTCTGGCGCTGTTTTTTCCGGCGCCCCACTCCTACACCGGCGAAGACGTGCTGGAGCTGCAGGCCCACGGTGGGCCGGTGGTGTTGCAGCTGCTGCTGGCGCGTTGCCTGCAGGCCGCGGCCGAGCAAGACGGCGCACAGGCGCGCCTGCCGCACCTTCGCCTGGCCGAGCCGGGCGAATTCACCCAGCGGGCCTTCCTCAACCACAAAATCGATCTGGCCCAGGCTGAGGCCATTGCCGACCTGATCGACGCCAGCACCGAAGCAGCAGCACGCAGCGCCGGGCGTTCGCTCTCGGGCGTTTTCTCGCGCGAGATCCACACGCTGCGCGACGCCCTCATCCACCTGCGCATGCTGGTGGAGGCCACGCTGGATTTCCCCGAAGAAGACATCGACTTCCTGCAACAGGCCGACGCGCGCGGGCAGCTCGCGCGCCTGCAAGCCCAACTGGCCAGCGTGATGGCGCGCGCCCACCAGGGCGCGCTGCTGCGCGAAGGCATCAAGGTGGTGATTGCGGGACAGCCCAACGCCGGCAAAAGTTCACTGCTCAACGCGCTGGCCGGGGCGGAACTGGCCATCGTCACGCCGATTGCCGGCACCACCCGCGACGTGGTGAGCCAGACCATACAGATCGACGGCGTGCCCCTGCACGTGGTGGACACCGCCGGCCTGCGCGACACCGCCCTGCCCGAGGTGGACGTGGTCGAAAAAATCGGCATCGAGCGCGCCTGGGGCCAGATCGAAGCGGCCGACGCCGTGCTCTTCCTGCACGATCTGACGCGCCACACGGACGCCGCTTACTCGGCGGCCGACGCCGAACTGGCGGCCTCGCTTGCCCAGCGCCTGCCCGCCCACACGCCGGTGCTGCACCTGTGGAACAAGGCCGACACGTCCGCCACACACGCGCCGGCAGACGGCTTGACCATTTCAGCCAAAGCCGGCACCGGCCTGCAGGCGCTGCGCGCCGAGCTGCTGCGCATCGCCGGCTGGCAGTCGGCGCCCGAAGGCGTGTTCATTGCCCGCGAACGCCACCTGCGTGCCCTGCGCGCGGTGGACGAGCACCTGCAACAGGCGCAGGCCCAGATCGACGCCCGCGTGCCCGCGCTCGATTTGCTGGCCGAAGAACTGCGACTGGCGCAGAACGCGCTCAACACCATCACCGGCGAATTTGGCGCCGACGACCTGCTGGGCGTGATCTTTTCCCAGTTCTGCATCGGCAAGTGAAGCGCCCCTTCAGAAGCGGCGCGACAGGCTCACCCCCGCGAACAGCGACCGGCCGGCGCCAGGCTCGAAGAAACGCCCGTTGCCGTCGTTGACGATGACCGAGCCCGCGTGCTGGCGGTCGCTCAGGTTGTCCACGCGCACAAACTGGCGCAGCGTCCACGCGCCCAGCGGCTGCTCGAAGCGCGCGCCCAAGCCCCACAAGGTGTGTGCGCCGGCCGCGTCGGTGTTGCCGTCGTTCACATAGACCTTGCCGACGTGGCGCGCCTCCAGGGTGAACACGGCACCCACCGATGCGGCCCAGCGCGGCATCCACGCCAGCTGCGCAAACAGCTGCTGCTGCGGCAGCCCGGGCATGCGTTTGCCGGCGTTGGCGCCGCCTTCGTAGGTGGGGCGCAGCAAGGTGTAGGCGCCGATCAGGCTGAATTCGCCCAGCCCGTGTTCGCTGGACAGCTCGAGCCCGCGGCGCCGGGTGTTGCCGGCGTTGGTGAACAGGGCGCGGCCATCGGTGGTGCCGGCGGAGACGATTTCGTCGCGCGTGCGGATGTCGAACAGCGTGGCGTTCCACAGGCCGGCGGCGTTGCGGCCACGCAGCCCGATTTCGGCGCTGGTGCTGCGGGCCGCATTCAGCGCAGTGTTGAGACCGGCGTCGCCGCCGGGGCTGTAGGCGGCTTCGTTGAGGGTGGGCGTTTCCAGCCCGCGCCCGGCCGAGGCAAAACCCTGCACCTGGGGTGAGAGCTGCCAGCGCGCGCCCACCACCGGCAGGTAGCCGCTGTATTTGGTGCGCCCGCCCTGGTCGCCGTTGGTGAGGTAGCGGTCGTCCGACACATAGCGCGCGTGCACGCGCCGCAGGCCGCCTTCGAGCGTCCACTGCGCGGTTTGCCAGGATGCCCGCGCGTAGGGGTCGAGCGTGGTGGCGCGGTTGGTCTCTTCGCGCCGCAGCGCACCGCGCACCCCCAGCGTGCTGCCGATGAAGTTTTCAAAACCGCGGCGCAGATCGGTCTGGCGGTCGCCGGCCAGACCGGCGCTCAGGTCCAGCCGCCCGCCCTGCCAGTCGCGCACCAGGCGCCAGCGCGCGTTCATGCCCCAGTAGTCGCGGTCGAGGTCGATGACCCCGCCCGAACTGCCTGCCGCGCCTTGCGCGCCCGGCGGAATGGACTGGTACTGCAGCACGGCCCGCTGGCCGGTGTAAGCCATCAGCTCCAGCTTGTGGCCGGCGCCCAGCGCCTGGTCCCAGGCCAGCCCCACCTGCGTTTGCGACACCGATTTGCGGGTGTTGTACTGGATGGGCTGCGGCGCGGTCTGCGCCGGGTTGGCGTCAAACTGCGCGCGGTTCAGGCCTTGTGGGTCGAGCGCGAACGCGGTCTGGCGGTTGAACACCAGGGTGGTGCGGCCACCCTCGTGGGCGCGCGACAGCTTGGCGTTGGTGGTGCTGCGGTCGGCAGCCGATTGCGGGCGCAGGCCATCGGTGGCGAACTGGCCCACGTCCAGCGCGTACGACCAGCCCGGCTGGCGGGCGTCACCGGTGCGCCCCATGACCTGGGTCGACAGGCGCCACAGGCCGCTGGGGCCGGCCACCACGCCGGTGCGCCACTCGCCGGGCTGCCCGCCGTCCTCGGTGTAGAGCAGGATGGCGCCGCCGCTGGAGGCACCGTACAGGCTGGCAAACGGACCGCGCACCACCTCGATGCGCTGCGCGCTGCCCAGCGGGAAGTTGGCCGCCTGGCCCGACCCGTCGGGCGCGCTAGCCGGGATGCCATCGACAAACAGCCGCACACCGCGCACGCCGAACGTGGCCCGCGCCCCAAAGCCGCGCATCGACACCTGCAGGTCCTGCGCGTAATTCTCACGGTTGCGGATCACCAGGCCGGGCACACGGCCCAGGCCTTCGGACAGGTTGACCTGCAGCTGCCCGTCCCGCAGCTCGCTGCCCTCGATGGTGTCCACCGAGGCCGCGCCGCGCCAGCCGTCGTCGGCCACGCGGCTGCCGCTGATCACCACCGGCGCCAGCGCGCCCACACCGCCGTCGTCGGCGGGTGTGGCCGGCGCGGCCGGCTGGGCCTGGGCGCCGCGGGCCACAGCCACACCGAGCAAGGCGGCCAGCATGGGGGCGAGGGTCACGGACAGGGCAGAAAGTCGCATGGCTGGACCTTAGCGGCCCGCGTTTCAGGCAGGGAGCCCGTGGGCCGCAATACCCCTTATCTGCTGTCGGGATTTGTCAAACAGCCGTGAATGCGCGTACCATTGATTCCGTAATGAATCATCGTTTCTTATCTGAAACAATAACCCCCACACACCAAGACCATGAGCTCTGAAATTCGATTGGAAGGTCGCCGCGTGCTGGTCACCGGCTCGGCCCGGGGTCTGGGTGAGAGTTTTGCACGGGCGCTGGTCGCGGCGGGTGCACGCGTGGTCATCAGCGACGTGTTGCACGAACGTGGCCAGGCACTGGCCGCCGAGCTGGCCATGCCCTACGTGCCCATGGACCTGCTGGACCCGCAAGCCATCACCGACGGTGTGGCCGCCGCCGCCGCCGCCCTGGGTGGTCTGGACGGCCTCATCAACAACGCCGCCATCACCAACTCGGGCGGCAAGGACATGGGCGACATCAGCGTGGACACCTGGGACCGCGTGATGGACGTCAACGTGCGTGGCACCTGGCTGGTGACGGCCGCCGCCCGCCCGCATCTGGCCGCCAGCGGCAGCGGCCGTGTGGTCAACCTGGCCTCCGACACCGCGCTGTGGGGCGCGCCGCGCCTGCTGGCCTATGTGGCGAGCAAGGGCGCCGTCGTGTCGATGACGCGCTCTCTGGCGCGCGAGATGGGGCCCGAGGGCATCACCGTCAACGCCATCGCGCCCGGCCTCACCCTGGTGGAAGCCACCGAATACGTGCCCCAGGCCCGCCACGAATACTACGCACAGGGCCGCGCCATCAGCCGCGCGCAGGTGCCCGAAGACCTCAACGCCACCGCCTTGTTCCTGCTTTCGCGCGGGGCGGGTTACATCACCGGCCAGCTGCTGCCCGTCAACGGCGGCTTTGTCATGAACTGAAGGAGAACCGACCCATGAACGCACCGATCAACACCACCACCCTGGCCGCCAACGCGCCCCAGTTCAACGAACGTGGCCTGCTGGACGCGACCATCCCGCCCGAAGCCGAGATCCAGGCCGGCATGATGCAGAAGCCGGGCCAGAACTTCGAGCAGTGGATGGAAAGCCGCGTGGCACGCCGCGCCAGCCGCCGCTACGACTGGGACGCCCTCAAATTCCAGGCCGACTTCGATCCGACCTACCGCCGCGCCCAGATGCGCTATGTGGGCACCGGCGGCACCGGCGTCAACAGCGACGTCAACACCGTGCCGGCCGGCCACTTCACCTTCTCCACCATGGTCATCCCGGCTGGCAACATCGGCCCCTCGCACATCCACCACGACGTGGAAGAAATCTTCTTCGTGCTGCGCGGCCAGATGAAGGTGATCTGCGAAAAAGACGGCCAGAAGTGGGAAGCCACGCTGGGCGAACGCGACCTGATCTCGGTGCCGCCCGGCGTGTACCGCGAAGAGCACAACACCGGCGAAGAAGACGCGCTGATGTGCGTGATGCTGGGTTCCCCCAAGCCCATCACCCCGGTCTACCCGCCCGATTCGCCGCTGGCCAAGATCAAGCGCTGAACCGCCGCGCCTTCAGCACGAGACCGACCATGCCGCCCCTGTCGCCCCACGCCGCCTTGCAGCACTTTCCCACCGCCCTGGCCTTGGCGCCGGACGAGGTGGTGCAGTACCGCCAGGCCGGCCGCAACCCACGCGTGACCCATGTGCTGCTGCACGGCATCGGCTCGGGCTCGGGCAGCTGGGTGCGCCAGCTGCAGGCGGCCGAACACCGCGCCGACCTCAGGCTGCTGGCCTGGGACGCGCCGGGCTACGGCCGCAGCGCCGCGCTGAGCCTCAGCCACCCGCAGGCCGCCGACTACGCGCGCCGCCTGTGGGACTGGATGGACGCCATGGACCAACACCAACCCATCAACCTGGTGGGCCACTCGCTGGGCGCGCTGATGGCCGCTGCCGCCACCGTGCAACAGCCGCAGCGCGTGGCGCAGCTGGTGCTGCTGGCGCCCGCGCGCGGCTATGGCGACGCCGACGAGGTGGAGCGCGAAGCCAAGCTCAGCGGCCGCCTGGCCACGCTGCAGAAACTGGGGCCACAAGGCATGGCCGACGCCCGTGCCGCCGCCATGTTGTCGCCCGACGCCACCCCCGAGATGGTGGACCTGGTGCGCGACACCATGGCGCAGATCGACCCCGCCGGCTACACCCAGGCGTCCCGCATGTTGTCCACGGGCCGGCTCGACGCCGACCTGGCGCGCGTGTCGGTGCCCCTCATCGTGGCCAGCGGCAGCGCCGACACCATCACCCCGCCGGCCGCCTGCGCCAATGTGGCCCATCGCAAAGACGTGGCCTGGACCGACCTCGGCCCGGTGGGCCACGTGTGTGCGCTGGAAGCGGCCGAGCGTGTGAACGCGCTGCTGGGCCTTTGACCACCCCGACACAGGAGGAGACACCATGAGCGACGAAAAAAACGAAGACAAAAGCGAAGACCGCTACACCGTGCCCGCGCTGGCGCGTGGCCTGCAGCTGTTGATGAGCTTCAACCGCGACGAGCGCGAACTCACCGGCGCCGAACTCTCGCGCCGGCTTGAGCTGCCGCGCGCCTCCGTCTTCCGCATGCTGCAGACGCTGGAACAAGGGGGTTTTGTGGAGCGTGTCGGCGACGGCGCCAACTACAAGCTGGGCCTGGCCGTGTTGCGCCTGGGCTTCGAGTACCTGGCCTCGATGGAGCTGACCGAACACGGCCGTCCCGTCATCGAAGACCTGCGCGACCTCTGCGGCTACTCGGCCCACGTGGTGGTGCGCGACAACCGCGACGTGGTTTTCGTGGCCAAGGCCGCCGGTCGCAGTGCCATGTTCCATTCCATCCAGGTGGGTGCGCGCCTGCCGGCCCACGCCACCGTGCTGGGCCGCCTGCTGCTGTCCGACCTCGACCTGAACAGCCTGCGCCACCTCTACCCCGAAGAGCCGCTGCCGGCCTACACCGCGCGCACGCCCACCACGCTGGCGCAACTCAAGGGCCTGATCGACGAGGACCGCGCACGCGGCTACGCCGTCAGCCAGGGCGGCTTCGAAACCGGCATCTCCACCATCGCAGCACCCGTGTTCAACGACCGCAGCGAAGTGATCGCCTGCGTCAGCATCACCGTGCCCGCCCAGCGCGTGCAGGAAGGCGAACTCGACGGCCTGATCAACCAGGTGCGCGACGCCGCCGCCCAACTCACCGAACGCATCAGCCACTCGCCCCACCGCGGCCAGTGGATGAACAAACCCAACGACAAAAAAGCCGCCTGAGCCCGAGCATGAGCCCCACCACCAACCACACCTCCGCCACCCGCATCACCGTGGGTGAACTCGCCGTCCGCTTCCTGGAGCAATGTGGCGTGCGCGCCGCCTTCGGCGTGATCTCCATCCACAACATGCCCATCCTGGACGCCTTCCATGTGCGCCAGAAGATCCGCTTCGTGTCGGCACGCGGCGAGGCCGGCGCCTGCAACATGGCCGACAGCTACGCCCGCGTCAGCGGCACGCTGGGCGTGTGTGTCACCAGCACCGGCACCGGCTGCGGCAACGCGGCGGGCGCCATGGTCGAGGCCATCACCGCCGGCACCCCCCTGCTGCACCTGACCGGCCAGATCGAGTCGCCCTTCCTCGACCGCGACCTGGGCTACATCCACGAGCACCCGGCCCAGCTGGCCATGCTCAAGGCCGTGGGCAAGGACGCCTTCCGCATCCGCAACCCCGAAACCGCCCTGGCCACGCTGCGCGAAGCCGTGCGCCTGGCGCAAACGCCGCCCTGCGGCCCGGTGAGCATCGAAATCCCCATCGACGTGCAGAAGATGCTGCTGGACCTGCCGGCCAACATCAGCCCCGTCGCCGTGGCCCCTGTACAGCCCAACCTGGCTGCGGTGGACCTGCTGGCCGAGCGCCTGTCGCAAGCCAAGCGCCCGCTGCTGTGGCTGGGCGGCGGCGCACGCGGTGCCACCGCCGCCGTGGCCCGCTTCGTGAAGCTGGGTTTTGCCGTTGTCACCTCGGTGCAAGGCCGTGGCATCGTGGCCGAGGACCACCCCCAGACCCTGGGCAGCTACAACCTGCAAAAGCCGGCCGAGCAGTTCTACGAAACGGTGGACGCCATGCTGGCCGTGGGCACGCGCCTGCGCAGCAACGAAACGCTGAACTACAAACTCAAGCTGCCCACACGCCGTTTCCGCATCGACGCCAACACCCTGGTGGAGAACCGGGGCTACGAGACCGAGCTGTTTGTGCACGGCGACGCCACGCTGACACTCAACGCGCTGGCCGACCGGTTGGAAGGCCGCATGGCCATCGACCCCAACCTGACCCAAGACGTGCAAGCCGCGCGCAGCGCCGCCGCCGCCCTGGTGGACAGCACCCTGGGCCCCTACGTCGCGCTCAAGAACACCGTGGGCGAAGTCGCCGGCCAGAACATCTGGTGGGTGCGCGACATCACCTTGTCCAACAGCATGTGGGGCAACCGCGCGCCGGTGCTCAACCACCCGCGCGCCGGCGTGCACGCCCTGGGCGGCGGCATCGGCCAGGGCCTGGCCATGGGCGTGGGCGTGGCGGTGGCCAACGCCGAACACGCGCTGGGCCGCAAGACCCTGTCGCTGTGTGGCGACGGCGGTTTCATGCTCAACGTCGGCGAACTTGCCTGCGCCGCGCAGGAAAAGGCCGACGTCCTGTTCATCGTCATGAACGACAGCCGCTACGGCGTCATCAAGAACATCCAGGACGACATCTACGGCAGCCGCCACGCCTATGTGGAACTGCACACGCCCGACTTTGCGCAGTTCTGCGCCAGTCTGCAGGTGCCGCACTTCAAGGTGAGCGACCCGGCGAACACCGCTGAGGCGCTGCGCGAAGCCCTGGCCATCGACGGCCCGGCCGTGCTCGAAATCGACATGCAGTCGTGGGGCCCGTTCGCGGTCAAGTTTGCCGGCCCGCCGAAGAAGAAAGACTGAACATGCAACACGTCACCCTGATCGGCTTTGGCGCCATCGGCCGCACGCTGTTTGCGCGTGTGGCCGGGCAAGCCGGGCTGCGCATCACCCACATCGTGGTGCCCGAAGAACACGCGGCCGCTGCGCGCGAACACGCGGGCGAGGCCCAGGTGGTGTCGGCCGTGCCCGAACACACCGACCTGGTGCTGGAATGTGCCGGCCACCAGGCACTGACCGAACACGTGGTGCCGGCGCTGGCCCGTGGCATCGAATGTGCGGTGCTGTCCATCGGCGCCCTGTCCGAACCCGGCCTGCCCGAACAACTCGCCGCCGCCGCCGCCCAAGGCCACACCCAGGTGCACCTGCTTTCGGGCGCCATCGGTGGGGTGGACGCGATCGCCGCCGCGCGCATCGCCGGCCTGGACAGCGTGACCTACACCGGCCGCAAGCCGCCCACCGGCTGGCGCGGCACACCGGCCGAAGGCGTGGTCAACCTCGACACCATCACCGAGCCCACCGTGATCCTGCAGGACACCGCCCGCGAAGCGGCCCGCCTGTACCCGAAAAACGCCAACGTGGCGGCCACCGTGTCGCTGGCCGGCCTGGGGCTGGACCACACCCAGGTGCGCCTGATCGCCGACCCCACCGTGACCGAAAACATCCACCACATCGACGTGCGTGGCGCCTTCGGCGAGATGCAGATCACCATGCGCGGCAAGCCCCTGGCCGACAACCCCAAAACCTCGGCGCTGACCGTTTTGTCGGCCTTGCGCTTCCTGCACAACCGGACCTCTGCGGTGACCATATGAGCGACAAACTCCACAGCTTCATCGCCGGCCAGTGGCGCGATGCCTCGGGCCCCGAGTACACCACCGAATACCCCCACGACGGCAGCACCGTGGCGCACCTGCATGCGGCCACCGCCGCCGATGTGGACGAGGCAGTGCAAGCGGCCGAGAAGGCGCGTTTGCAGCCGGCCTGGGCCAAGCTCAAACACCACGAGCGCGCCGGCATCCTCTACCGCATCGCGGGCGGCATACGTGATCGCGCCGAAGAGCTGGCGCAACTGCAGCGCCTGGACAACGGCAAACCCATCAAGGAATGCCGCGCCCTGGTGGCCAGCGCCTACAGCACCTTCCAGTTCTTCGGCGCCGCCGCCGAGACCTGGGAAGACACCATCACGCCTTCGCGTGGCGACTTCCTGAGCATGAGCATCAACGAGCCGCTGGGTGTGGTGGGCGCCATCACGCCGTGGAACAGTCCGATCGCCAGCGAGGCGCAGAAGCTCGCGCCCGCCCTGGCCGCCGGTTGTGCCATGGTGTTCAAGCCCGCCGAGATCACGCCGCGCATGGCGCTCGAACTCGCCAAGATCTGCCAGCAGGCCGGTGTGCCCGATGGCATCGTCAGCGTCTTGCCCGGCAAGGGCTCCATCGTCGGCGACGCGCTGGTCAAACACCCGCTGATCAAACGCATCGCCTTCACCGGCGGCACCACGGTCGGCATGGGCATACAGCGCCTGGCGGCCGAAAAGCTCATGCCCACCTCGCTGGAACTGGGCGGCAAGTCGCCCACCATCGTCATGCCCGACGCCGACCTCGACCACGCCGTGGCCGGCGTGTTGTACGGCATCTTCAGCTCCTCGGGTGAGTCTTGTATTGCGGGTTCGCGCGCCTTTGTGCACGAGAGCCTGTACGACGAGTTCAAGCGCCGTCTGCTCGACGGCGTGAAGAAACTGCGCGTGGGCGACCCTTCGCGTGAGGACACGCAAATGGGCCCGCTGGTCAACCTGGGCCACCGTGCCTCGGTCGAGAAGTACGTGCAACTGGGCCGCGACGAAGGCGGCACCGTGTTGTGTGGTGGCGAGCGCCCCAGCGGCGGCTACTTTGATGGCGGCAGCTACTACCTGCCCACCATTTTTGAAGGCCTGCCCAACAGCGCGCGCATGTGCCAGGAAGAAATTTTCGGCCCGGTGCTGGCCCTGCTGCCCTGGAAGGACGAGGACGACCTCATTGCCCAGTGCAACGACAACATGTTCGGCCTGGCCTCGGGCATCTGGACGCGCGACTTCAAGAACGCCTGGCGCGTGGGCAAGGCACTGCAGACCGGCACCGTGTGGGTCAACACCTACAAGGTGTTCTCCATCAGCACACCCTTCAGCGGCGTGAAGATGAGCGGCTACGGCCAGGAGAAGGGCCGGCTGGGCATCCTGGAATACACCAGCCAAAAGAGTTTCTATATCGGTTTGAACGACGCGCCCATGCCCTGGGCGAGCACATGAGCCCCCACGCTCCACCGCTGCGCGGGTCGCTGCCCCCCAAGGGGGCGCGGCCTTGCTTGGGGCGGCCCGGCGCGGCGGCCCCTTCATCTGTCCGAAAGGTAACCCCATGATGGTTCGCCGCTCCCTCCTGGTCGCTTGTGCGCTGATCGCCACGAGCGCCACCGCCCACGCGCAGTCCGCCGCCGAAAAGGCCCTGGCCGCCGACAAGTTCACCCTGGTCGCGCCCTTCCCCCCGGGTGGCCCCATCGACACCCTGGCGCGCCTGCTGGCCGACGGCCTGGGCAAGCGTTACAGCCAGGTGGCGGTGGTGGACAACGCGCCGGGCGCGGCCGGCAACATCGGCATGGACAAGGTGAAAAAGGCCAAGCCCGATGGCCACACCTTGCTCGTCATTCCCGCCGGCAACCTCACCATCAATCCGACCTTGATGCCGAAGTTTCCCTTCAGCGTCGAGAAAGATTTTGTGCCCGTGGCCATGCTGGCCAAAACGCCCAACGTGCTGGTCACGCACCCCGGCACCGGCATCAAGTCGGTGGCCGATCTGATCAAGGCGGCCAAGGCCAAGCCGGACAGCCTGTCTTACGCCTCGCCCGGCATCGGCAGTGGCCTGCACCTGGCGGGCGAGCTGTTCAAGTCGCAAGCCAACGTGGAGCTGCTGCACGTGGCCTACAAGGGCACACCGCCCGCGCTCAACGATGTGCTGGGCGGCACCGTGCCGCTGATGTTCAGCAACCTGCCCACCGTCTTGCCCCACCTCAAGAGCGGCAAGCTGGTGGCGCTGGCCGTGACGGACAGCACGCGCACACCCACGGCGCCCGACATCCCCACCATGGCCGAGGTGGGTGTGCCCGGCATCGTCGTGCCCTCGTGGTACGGCCTGCTGGCCCCGGCCGGCACACCGGCCGAGGTGGTGGAGCAACTCGCCCGCGACGCGCAAGACATCCTGGCCCAGCCCGCCGTGCGCGAGCAGCTCAAGGCCCAGGGCATGGCCGATTGGAACCTGCAGACCGCCGCCTTTGGCGCCCACATCCGCGACGAGACCGCGCGCTGGGCCAAGGTCATCAAGGCCCGCAACATCACCATGGAATAACACGATGGACCTCGGCATTCACGGCAAAAAAGCACTCGTTTGTGGCGCCAGCGCTGGCTTGGGCTACGCCTGCGCGCTGGCGCTGGTGCAGGAGGGCGCGCACGTGGTCATCGTGGCGCGCACCGAAGGCCCGCTGCGCGAGGCCGCCGAACGCCTGCGCACCATTGGCCCCGGCGCCGTGGACTGGGTGGCCGCCGACGTCACCAGCGACGAAGGCCGCGCGGCCATCTTCGCGCAGCACCGCGACTTCGACATCGTGGTCACCAACGCCGGCGGCCCGGCGCCAGGCGACTTCCGCCAGTGGAGCCGCGACACCTGGCACGCCGCCATCGACGCCAACATGCTCGCCCCCATCGAACTGATCAAGGCCTCGGTGGACGGCATGATGGCGCGCGGCTGGGGCCGCATCGTCAACATCACATCGAGTGCGGTGAAGTCGCCCGTGGACGGCCTGGGCCTGTCCACCGGCGCGCGCAGCGGCCTGACCGGTTTTGTGTCGGGCCTGGCGCGCAGCACCGTGGCCAAAGGCGTGACCATCAACAACCTCCTGCCCGGCACCTTTGACACCGCGCGCCTGGCCGGCAACTTTGCCGCGCAGGCACAACGCGAAGGCCAGAGCGTGGACACCATCAAGGCCGCGCGCCTGGCCAAACACCCGGCCCACCGCTTTGGCCAGCCCGACGAGCTGGGCCGCACCTGCGCCTTTTTGTGCAGCGCGCACGCCGGCTACATCAACGGCCAGAACCTGCTGCTCGACGGTGGCTCGTTCACCGGCGTGTTCTGACACATCGCACCTGTTTTCCCGCCAGTCCCTTCCCAACCCAGCCACAAGGAGCTCCCATGAACATCCGTCGCCAACTCTTGATCACCGCGGCCGCCACGGCCACCCTCGCGCTGGCCCCGGCCGTCGCCATGGCCCAGGCCTACCCCAGCAAACCCATCACGGTGGTGGTGTCCTTCCCGCCCGGCGGTGACACCGACGCCCTGGCCCGTGTGTTCGCTGAGAAGCTCTCCAGCCGCGTGGGCCAGCCGGTGGTGGTGGAAAACAAGACCGGCGCCAGCGGCACCATCGGCAACTCCTTTGTGGCCAAGGCCCCGGCCGACGGCTACACCCTGCTGTTCACGCCCAACACCGTGGCCACCGCACCGCTGGTGCTCAAGCCCGGCACCGGCGCCGTGTACGACCCGCTGACCGACTTCACGCCCATCGTGCTGGCCGGCACGCAGTCGCTGTTCCTGGTGGTCAACGCCAGCACCGGCATCACCAACATGAAAGACTTCTTGGCGGCCGCCAAGTCGAACAAGGTCCAGGCCTACGCCAGCCCGGGCAGCGGCTCGCCCATGCACATCCTGGGCGAGATGTTCAACCGCGCCGCCGGCATCAAGCTGCAGCAGATTCCCTACCGGGGCAGCGGCCCGGCCGTCATCGACCTGGTGTCGGGCCAGGTGCCGGCCTTCTACACCACGCTGGGCCCGGTGCAGCAGTACATCAACACCGGCAAGCTGATCAACATCGGCGTGGCCGATCCCAAGCGCTCGCCGCTGCAGCCCAACGTGCCCACCTTTGCCGAAGGCGGCGTGAAGGACGCCGAAGTGGGTGCATGGCAAGGTTTCATGGGCCCCAAGGGCCTGTCCGCCGACATCGTGCGCACCCTCAACGGCCACTTCAATGAAATCCTGAAGATGCCCGATGTGCAAGCCCGCATGACCACGCTGGCCCTGATCCCTGCCGGCGGCGCGCCCGATGCCCTGGCCAAGATCAATGCCGAGCACAACCAGCGATACGGCAAGGTCATCAAAGAGACCGGCATCATGGCGGACTGAAGTCCTCCCCTTTTCTGGCGCACATGACCGACCTCACGTTATCGCTGGCGGACGATCCGGACGGCCAGATGCCTTTGCCGTTCGCGGCGGCGGTGGACTACGCGCGCACCGTGATGGCCTGGTCGCGCGAGCCGCTGCCCTCTCGGGTGGTGTCCACGCTGGACCAGGCCTACGGGCCGCACCGCTTGCAGCGTTTTGACGTCTATGCGCCGGCTGGTGTACAGCAGGCCCCTGTGCTGGTCTTCTGGCACGGCGGCGGCTGGACCAATGGCTACCGCGCGTGGACGCGCTTCATGGCGCCCCATGTGACAGCGCTGGGTTTGGTGCTGGTGGCACCGAGCTACCGGCTGGTGACGGAGCAGCCTTTCCCCGCCGCACCCGACGATGGGTTGGCGCTGCTGGCGCACCTGCAACAGACGTTGCCCGCCTGGGGCGGCAGGCCGCGCCAGCTGCTGCTGGCGGGCCACTCGGCCGGCGGGCACATTGCGGCACTCACCGCCTTGCGCCGCGACGCGTGGGCGCGCTTCGGGCTGGCGCCCGATCTGGTGGGCGGCTGCCTGCCCATCAGCGGCATCATGGACCTGCACGACCCGCAGCCTGCCCCCGGCAGCCTGGAGGAGCGGGTCTACACCACCGTGCTGCGCGGGCTGGACCCGGCGCAGGACGCGGTGTTCAGCCCGCTCTACTGGACCGCAGGCAACAACCTGCCGTTCGATCTCAGCTTTGGCCAGCACGACAGCGCGCGGGTGCAACGCAGCAACCGCCGCCTGCTGCCGCTGCTGCAAGCGCAGGCGGCGTCGGCCACGCTGACCGAAGACGCCGGGCTGGACCATTTGCAGACCCACCTGCAACTGCGCGACCCGGCCTGCGGCTGGTACGGCAGGTTGCTCGCCATGGCCCAGGCCTGAGCAAGGCCAGCGCCCGTCAGCGTGGGCCGCCGCGCTGCGACGCGGTCGCGCCAAACTGCTGGCGGTGCCAGCGCGAAAACGAACTCAGGTCGGCAAAGCCCAGCAGCTGGGCCATCTCACCCAGCGAGCGCGAGGGCTGCTGCAGGTAGCGCGACACCAGCTCGCGGCGCACCGACAGCACCAGCTCGTTGAACACCTGCCCCTCCGCCGCGAGGTGGCGGTGCAGCGTGCGCCGGGTGATGCCCATGAGCCGTGCCACCTGGTCGACCGTGTTGCGCCCGCGCGGCAGCAGCACCAGCACGATCTGCCGCACCTCGTCGGCCACCGTGAGCGTGGCCTGCTGGCGGCTTTGCACCTGCTGGCGGATGTAGCTGGCCACCACCGGGTCGGCCGACGCGATGGGCGTGTCCAGGTCGGTGCTGGTGCAGACGAAGCCGTTGAAGTCGCTGCCAAATTCGGGCGTCTGCCCCAGCACGCGGCGGTGCACCGACACATCGATGGGCGCGCCATGCATGAAACAGATGCGGCGCGGGTGCCAGTCGGCGCCGACAAAAAAACGCACCGTCTTGATGGCCACGGCCACCACCAGCTCGATGGCCTGGTGCGCCACGCCCGGGCTGTTGAGCAGCAGATCGGCATGGACCACCGCGATGCCCTGCGACTCCTCGATGCGCTGGAACAAGGCCTCGTTGTGGGTGCGGCCGTAGGCCATGATGGACAACAGCGCGTGCCGCACGGTGGGCTCCTCGCGCATCAACATGCCCAGCACACCCAGGTTGGACACGCGCCGGCCCTCGGCCATCAGCAGCGCAAAGGCCTCCACACCAGACAGCGCCGCCGAGTGCTCCAGCAAGTGCCGCACCGATTCGACCGCGATGCGCAGGTCCGGGTCTTCGGTGGCGCTGACCGGCAGCCCGGCCTCGCGCAGCAGGCGCCAGGGGTCCAGCCCACATTGGCGGGCAACGGCCACGTAGTTGGTCAGGCTGGCGGCACGAACAAGGGTGCTCATGGGGTTTTCCCGGCGTGTCCCCGAAGGACAAATCAATGTCCCGGAATGCTAAACGAAAAATGGGGTGCCGCCCAACAATGAGGCCACACGAAACCACCGCCCAGGAGCCCCCGTGCCGCCCCGCCACAAACCCGCCCCCCAGACCCCGATCTGCGATGCCGTCCGAGCCCAGGACGGCTGGAACCCGAACTGGGAACCCTTCTACCGGCTCGATCCGCAGTGGACCGAAAAATTCATGGACATGGCCACCCTGCCCATGCGCCAGGGCGTGCTGGACGCCAAGACCATCGAGTTCATCGCCATAGCGGTCGATGCCTCGTGCACCCACATGTACGGCCCCGGCGTGCGCCGCCACATCCGCATGGCGCTGGAGCTGGGTGCCACCCAAGAAGAAATCGCTGCCGTGCTGCAGCTCACCAGCGTGCTGGGCATACACACCATGAGCCTGGCCGCACCCATCCTCGAAGAAGAACTGGCCCACGCCCACATCCGCAGCGGCGGCAACGGCGCAGCGAGCCACGCCCTGCCCACCAACTGAAACACCTTGCAAGGAGACACACCATGAACTTCCCCGACGACGCCCTGCTGCCCGAGAACCAGCAACCCCTGGTCATCCAGGTGGCCCCCTATGGCCCGGAGTTTTTGCCGGAGGACTCGACCGACATCCCGGTGACGATGGACGAACAGATCCAGAAGGCGGTGGATTGCTGGAACGCCGGTGCCACCGTGTTGCACGTGCATTGCCGCGAGGCCGACGGCAAGGGCAGCAAGCGCTTGTCCATGTTCAACGAGATGCTGGCCCGGCTGCGCCAGGCGGTGCCCGACATGGTGCTGCAGGTGGGTGGCTCGATTTCCTTCGCACCGGAGGACGGTGGTGGTGACGCCAAGTGGCTGAGCGACGACACCCGCCACATGCTGGCCGAGCTCGACCCCAAGCCCGACCAGGTGACGATTGCCATCAACACCAACCAGATGAACATCACCGAGCTGATGAGCGCCGACGACGTGGCCGGCACCTCGCTGGCGCACCCGGCCTACCAGGCCGCCTACTCGGAAATGACCATTCCCTCGGGCCCCGGGTTTGTCGCCGAGCACCTCAAGCGCCTGCAGGCCGCCGGCATACAGCCCCACTTCATGCTGGGCGATGTGGGCCAGCTCGAAACCGTGGAACGCCTGATCCGCCGCGGTATCTACACCGGCCCGCTGGTGCTGAACTGGGTGGGCATCGGCGGCGGCGCCGACGGCCCCAACCCCTTCAACATGATGGAGTTCATCCGCCGCACCCCCCCTGGCGCGGTGCTCACCATCGAGAGCATCATGCGCAACGTGTTGCCCCTGAACACCATGGCCATCGCCATGGGCCTGCATGTGCGCGTGGGCATTGAAGACAACCTGTGGGGCAAGAAGGGCGAACGTTTGACCTCGGTCCAGCAAGTCGAGCAGATGGTGCGCATTGCCCGCGAGCTGCACCGCGAGGTGGCCACCGGCCCGCAGGCCAAGGCCATCTACCGCATCGGCGAACACCACGGCAGCGCAGGCGACACGCTGGCCGCGCTCGGCTGGGAGCCCAACCGCCGCCCCGGCCAACGCGGCGTGCCGCTGCGCCTGGCCGCCTGACACCCGTTGTTGATACCTCCCCCCAAAAAAACGCATTGGAGACAGACATGACCACCACTTTCACATCCTCGCGCCGCAGCCTCGTCTGGGGCGCCATCGCCAGCGCCGCCGCGCTGGGCTGCCTGGGCGCCCAGGCGCAGACCTTCCCTGACAAGCCCATGAAGATCATCGTGGGTGCGCCCGCCGGCGGCTCGGCCGACGTGATTGCCCGCAGCCTGGGCGAAGGCGTGTCGCAGCTGCTGGGCCAGCCCGTCATCGTGGACAACAAGCCCGGCGCCGCCGGCCTGATCGGCACGCAGGAGCTGCTCAAGGCGCCGCGCGACGGCCACACGCTGATGATCGCCGTCAACGGCCTGGTGTCTGAAATCCCGCACGTGATGAAGCTGCCCTTCGACCCCATGAAGGAGCTGCGCCCCGTGGTCGAACTGGCGCGCACCGGCCTGCTGCTGGTGGCCTCGCCCCAGTTGCAAGTCAGCGATGTCAAGGGCGCCGTGGCCCACATCAAGGCCAACCCCGGCAAGATCAGCTACGCCTCGTACAGCACCGGCAGCATGTCGCACACCCTGGGCCTGGAGTTCAACAAGCTCATGGGCACCGACATGGTCCACGTCGGCTACCGCGGTTCGCCGCCGGCCCTGGTGGACGTGATGGGCGGCACGGTGCCCTTCATGTTCGATGGCCCGGCCACGTCCATCCCGCTGGTCAAGGGCGGCAAGCTCAAGGCCCTGGCCACCACCGCACCGCAGCGCATGGGCTTGCTGCCCGATGTGCCCACCTTTGCCGAGCTGGGCCACCAGGACCTGACCGAAGTGGTGTGGATGGGCCTGTGGACCACACCCGACGTGCCGGCCGCGAACCAGGCCAAGCTGCGCGACGCCGTGCTCAAGGTGATGCAGAACCCCAAGGTGCGCGAACAGTTTGCGGGCCTGGGCCTGGAGATGGGCTCGGGCGCCACGCCGGACGAGCTGAGCCGCAGCTTGCGTGCCGCCTCCGACAAGCAGGCCACCCTGCTCAGGGCCATCGGCTTCAAACCCGAATAAGGCCCCGCCATGAAGCTGCAAGGCAAGGTCGCGCTGGTCACCGGCGCGGGCAAGGGGCTGGGCGGCACCATCGCCCTGGCCTATGCGCGCGAAGGTGCCCGGCTGGTGTTGTGCGACATTGACGAAGCGGCCCTGAACGACAGCCACCGGCAGGTGACCGAGCAAGGTGCCGACTGCCTGGCGCTGCGCTGCGACGTGTCCGACAGCTTGGCGGTGGAGGCCATGTTCGCGCAAGCGTTGCAACACTTCGGCACCGTGGACGTGCTGGTCAACAACGCCGCCCGCGTGCCTTCGTCGCCGGCCGAAACCCAGCGCCGCAACCGCCACTACACCCACGCCACCACACCGGTGCCGCGGCGTTCGCTGGGCATCGTCAGCGGCCTCTCGGACGACGACTGGCTCAAGTGGTGGGACGTGAACATGCACGGCGTGTTCTATTGCACGCGCGCCGCACTGCGCTGCATGGAGCCACAACGCTCCGGCCGCATCATCAACATCGCCTCGGTGGCGGGCCTGGGTGCGGCCAGCATGCACAGCCCCGGTTATGCCGCCACCAAAGCCGGCGTGATCAGCCTGACCCAGACCACCGCCTATGACGTGGCGGGCGCCAACATCCTCGTCAACGCCATTGCCTGCGGCGGTGTGCACACGCCGCCCTTCGAGGCCTACCTGGCACAAGCCAGCGAGCAGGACAAGAACAGCCTGTTCCAGATGAT
Organism: Hydrogenophaga sp.; assembly: GCA_030696525.1. Classification (GTDB taxonomy): domain Bacteria; phylum Pseudomonadota; class Gammaproteobacteria; order Burkholderiales; family Burkholderiaceae_C; genus Hydrogenophaga. The sequence continues at coordinate 20,914 of JAUYSB010000164.1, forward strand.
TCCCATGGGACGTCTGGGCCAGCCCGAGGAATACGCCGCGCTGGCGCTGTTCCTGGCCGCCGAGAACCACTACCTGGTCGGCCAGGTGATCAGCCCCAACGGCGGCTACGTGATCTGAACAAAAGGACTTTCGCCATGAACGGCCACATGCTGCAGCAGCCGCTGCTGATCTCATCGCTTCTCCAACACGCCGAGCGCCACCACGGCACCCAAGAGGTGGTCTCGCGCCGGGTCGAAGGCGACATCCACCGCTGCACCTACGCCGAGCTGGCCTCGCGCTCGCGCCGCCTGGCCCGCGCCCTGGCCGGCCTGGGCATGGCCCCCGGCGTGCGTGTGGGCACCATCGCCTGGAACACCTACCGCCACCTGGAGCTGTACTACG
>JAUYSB010000196.1 GCA_030696525.1 Hydrogenophaga sp.
GGTTCACCAAATTGTCCGTGGGTATGGTAAAGGGCAAGGCTGTTGTGCTTTTCGGCAAACTTGCCCAACCGTTTGCAGGCAGCCTCGCTGGCTTCATCGGTGATACCATAGGCTCCCAATACTTTGGCGGCCCTGTAGGCATAGTCTATCTCCTCATCCGACCAGCTGGAAGGTGCAAATTTCGCAATGTGCATATTAACCCCTGCATCGTTGTATATTTTTCGGACATCGGCATACTTTTGCATGGGCAAAGACAAACGCCATTTGCGCTGCTCCTCTCTTGCCGCATCTGCCGCTTTGGCACGTTCGGCTTTTTCCTGATCGCTTAATTGCGCTCCCCGGGGGGCACGGGCCGGTCCGGCAGGTATGCCCAGTCCTTCTTCCAGTACGCTTCTCATCTCCAACGCATTGACCCCGGCCTTCAGCACATACTCCAGGACTTCTGGGAGGCTGTGAGAAATGGCACGGTAAGAATAGGTGGTAAGTCCCAATTGAACACCATTCACTTTGGAATTGGGTTTCTTACTTCCGATGGCAAACGAATAATTGAATGGAACAAGTGAAACTGTAGTGGCCACAGCCGTTGTGCCTAAAAATTTACGTCTCGAAATTGTTGAGTTGCTCATATTCGTAAGTTTTTAAATGAATTCAGAAAAATATATAGCCCATGAATGTAAGCATTTAATATGATTAACCAAATTCGCTGATCCTTTCCAGACGGGCAATATCCAACAGTTCCACCTTTTTGCAGCACATATCTATCAATCTGTCATCCTTGAACTCCTTCATCATACGGATTATACTTTCGGTCGACATACCGGTCAAATCACCCATATCGGCCCGGGAGAGCGGCAAATCGAAAGATTTATTTTTAAAAATACGGTTGGCCAGACATAGCAGAATGTCGGCCAGGCGGCCATGCAACTGTTTCTGAGTCAGTGAGAAAAACCGACCATATATCTGTGAGGTATTCTCGTTCAGCAGATTGATAATATGGAAGGAGAATGCAGAATTTTGTTTGAGTAGTTGTCTGAAAATTTCAATATCAATCATTCTTACCCTTGAATCTGTATAGGTCGAAATCGAATAGGGCAATTTGTTGTTCCCATCAAAGATCGCCGATAACCCCAACAGTTTTTTATTGGTGGAAAGCATCAAAATCAGAATTTTCTTCCGCTCCTCGAGGTAAACTTTCACCAATCCCTCTTCCAGAAAATAGACGTGTGATGCGAAAGCGCCAAGTTTGCAAACGGTCTCTCCCTTCTTAAAATCAATACTCACTGAATGGCTATCGATAAGTTCCCTTTCAGTCTCTGTAAGAAGTTCATACCAACTATGTTCGAAATCGAAAGTCGAGCAACTGCTAATTCCTTTGGGTTCACATATTCTTTCCATAAAGATCTGGTTAATTTGTCCGGGTCATAAAATTAAATGCTTCTGCTCATATTTTTCCTGACCAAAATTAGCTTTTTAACCATTCAATCACAACTCCCGTTTTAGGTTTCTTCCAACAGGAGAAGATAGTTTTGTTAACAGACGACCAGAGAAATCAAATATTCTAAAAAAAATCTCAATTCAATGGTAGTTAGGACATTAAATTATTAAGTAAATTATAATCTTGGTTAATTATGAAAAATTTCATTCGGACGAGCGCAATTTTGGGCATGTTGATTATGGTCTCACTGTTACAATCCTGCAAAAAGGATCCACCACCGGAACCAATAAATGCCTACAGCACCTTAAAAACTTACATGGTTGCTAACAGCCTTGATCTGCCCGCCTTGCTTTCAGGTTGGGTTCTTGACCCCAATGGCACCTCTGCAACTCCTCCCGGAATCGTGGATGACGCCACCAGTACAATAGCCGGATATACAGTCTATGATATCCGTCCGGCTGCAGATTTTGCTGCCAACCATATCAAAAATGCGAAGAACGTAGTTTTGAAAGATGTGATCACCACGACTGAGTCACTTGCTTTGGCCAAAGATGCCAAGATATTGGTTGTATGTTTTACAGGCCAAACCGCAGGACAGGCAGTGATGGCCTTGCGTCTCCTGGGTTGGAAGAATGCCTCAGTGCTCAAATGGGGTATGGCAGGATGGAACGCCACCTACCAGACTCCCTGGGTGAATAATTCAGGTTACGTAACTCCAGCTAACGGTGATTTGGCAGTCGGAAGTGCCAATTGGGTGACAACCGCCGCTCCCGCAACTGGCTCTTTCGCTGAACCCAGCTTTACCTCCACCTACACCGATGGTGCTGCCATTCTAAAAGAACGCGTACAGGCAGTACTTAACGCAGGATTTTCAACCGCGGATGGCGCTGCTGTATTGGCTGCTCCGGCTTCTTATACCATTGTAAACTACTGGTCGGCAGCTGATTATGCTGCATTGGGACATTATGCAGGAGCTTTTAATATCCCAACTATCTCGCTGGCAGGTGATCTGATCAAAGGATTTGATCCCTCCAAAGAGAACCTGGTTTACTGCTGGACTGGTCAGACATCCAGCGTGGCAACCTTCTGGCTCAATGTTTTGGGTTATAAAACAAAGGGAATAGGATATGGTGCCAACCGTATGATCTATACCGCCGTCAAAGCAGCAGGTAAAACAGCATACAAAGGTCCGAAAGCATGGGCAGTAACTCAGCAATAATCCTATGAGAAAAATAGTATTATCTGCCCTCTTTGCAATTGCATTGGGCATACCTGGTCTCTTCGCCCAGGGTTGCATGGAACCTTCAGCCTCTGCTACCGGTCCTCAGATTATAGGATACATTCAGGCCGAAAATATCACCAATTTTCTCGGCGCTGATGCCTCCGGCAATAGTTTAACGGAAAACTCCTTTGCTTTCCGCAGGGCAAGACTAGGCGTTACAGGGACAATCCCTTACAATTTCAGTTATTATGTGATGACTGAATTGAGTCCGACTTTTAACGGACCCTACATCCTTGATGCATTTTTCAGCTGGAAAGCAGCCGGTCAGTACCTGAAAGTATCGGCAGGTCAGTTCAAGTCCCCTTTCGGACTCGAATTGTCCACTCCATGCCAGTCACTCTATACGATTGACCGCTCCCTGGTTGTAAACGAACTTGCTTCCCCCTTCCGTGATCAGGGACTTATGTTTAGCGGGAGCTCAGATTCGAT